>JAFLDU010000026.1 GCA_017309145.1 Zoogloea sp.
CAACGGCCTGGCAAAGAACCTGAGACGTAAAACAGCGGACAACGCTGAGGTTTTTTTGAGGTTTGCCAGGCGCGGCTCTCATCATGGGGCGGGCAGACAATCTGCCTACCACGACCCCGGATAGATTTAAGCAAGCCCACTATAGGCCACGCACATCTGCCTTGCAAAAATCGGGCTGACCATAGATTTTCGTCTTGCAGCAGGTGATGCACACGCTACCCCCTTGGTGGCGGACCATTATCGTCTGCCACCAGGAGCTAGCCGGAAATCTTACTTGGCCTGCTCCAGCTTGGCTGCATGCACCTGAACATCGTAGCGCTTGCGCAGGGCACTCAGATATGCCGAAAATTCTTCTTCGGCCAGAATCCGACCGTATTGCTGCTTCAAGGCCTGCATGCGCGGATCCTCCTTGCCCGAAGCGACCGGACGGGTCACCTTCTCGATCCGGAAAAGCATGTACCCGACGCCCGGCACCTTTGCTCCAGCATAGGCAGGCAACTTCTCCACCGGTGCCCGGAAGATAGCGCGCAAGACATCGGGAGGAATACGCTGATCCACACGCTGGATCGGGTGGGCAGCGCCCCACTGCAGCTCGAGAGCCTCTCCCTTACCCAGCTTGCCCAGCTTGTCCGTGCCGTCCTTCTCGGCCAGCACCATGGCTTCCTCAAAGCTCAGCACCTTCTCGATATCCACCTTGACTTCTTCGAATGCCTTGACCGCGGCGGGCTTGTTCTCGATGACCCGCGCCGCCACCAACGTTCCCTTGGCAACCTCGACCGCATCGGTGTTGCGCTTGTTCTTCAGCGCATCATCCGAGAACAGGGCAGCCAGCAGCTTGGGATTGTCGAATGGCGCCGCCACCCTCCCGCCCTGGGCGATCCAGTCGGAAGTCCGGATCTGCAGCTTGTACTTCTCGGCCGCCGGCTTGAGGCTGTCGGCTTGCTCGTAAACCATATTGGTGAAGCCTTCGGCCATTTCGGCAAAACGCTTGCCCGCCTCCGCACGCTTCAACTCGGCCAGGATCTCCGCTTTGACCTCGTCGAAAGCCCGGGCCTTCTCACCCTTGATGCCCGTCAGACGGATGATGTGGAAGCCAAAATCCGACTGCACCACCTCCGACACGTCCCCCTCTTTGCCCAGAGCAAAGGTCGCATCCTCAAAGGGCTTGACCATGGCGCCCCGGGCGAAGAAACCCAGATCGCCTCCCTTCTCGGCGGAGCCCGGATCCTGGGAGTTCTCCTTGGCCAGACGCGCAAAATCAGCCGGATTGGCCTTGACCTGCTTCAACAAGGCCTCGGCCTTCTCCTTGGCCGCCTTGAGTGCCGCGGCATCGCCATCCTTGGCCGCCTGGATCAGGATATGGCTGGCGCGGCGCTCCTCGGCCTGGCGGAAGCGCTCCTGGTGAGCATCGTATTCCTTGCGGAGATCCGCTTCACTGATCGTCACCTGAGAGGCCACCTCATCCTGCCCGAGGACGAGATACTCAACCTTGACCTGGGGCGGCACCTCGAAACGACGGAGATTCGCATCATAGAACTTCCTCGCGGCATCGTCGGCAAGCTTCACCGAAGCGGCATATTGAGGAGCGGCCAGGCGCAGCTCACTGATGACACGCTCCTCGAACTGAACCGAATAGACCTGCCCGACGGAGTTATTGGACACCACCGCGCCCTCGGCGACAGCGCCCAGCACCTGCTTGAGGGCCAGATCACTGCGGACCCGGGACTCGAACACGGCTTGCGTCATACCCTGGGCCTTCAGCACGGCTTCGTAGCGCGGCAGCGAGAACTGCCCGTTTTCCTGGAAGGCAGAAATGCCGGCAATGGTCTCCCGCAGTTGCTGATCGGCAACGCTCAAGTGCTGCTTACTAGCGCTCAAGGCCAACAAACGCTGGTTGATCAGGTTGTCCAGCACCGCCTTGCGCGCCTCCGGCGTCTCCAGCATGGCAGGGTTGAAATTCTCACCCATGCTGGCTCTCAGGCGATCCTGCTGCTCTCGCATCGCCTGCTGGAACTCGTTCATGCTGATCGGGTTTCCTCCCACCGAAGCCAGCGAATCCCCATCTCCGACATTCTTGACGTAGGAATCGACACCCCAGAAGGCAAAGGGAAGCGTGATCATCAACAGGAAAATCTGAACAATCTTCTTGTTGTTGCGTACTGCATCAAACATGCGGAATCCTCTGCGTGACTACTGATTGCAACTGATCTTTGTGACAGGAACGCGTAAAAAAAGCGAACCCGCGTTCGCCTCGATATCTGGCACGGCACGCATGTCGAGAGACATCGGTCGTCCAATTCACGCAATCAGACTTAAGGGCCCCACCACCAGCGCGCACCCTGAGGTGCCTCTGGCAACTGGCTCTACCAAGCTTTGGGAGTCTACCGTCTGGCGTTACGTGGAACAAGCCCCTGCAGCAGAGGGCCTTGCGGGAGCAGAACCAAAGCCCGTCGGAACATCAAGGCGTAAAAAAAGCCACCCGGAGGTGGCTTTTCAGGGAGCCACCACCCATAAGGATGATGGCTCCCAAAGATCCTGGCGGAGTGGACGGGACTCGAACCCGCGACCCCCGGCGTGACAGGCCGGTATTCTAACCAACTGAACTACCACTCCAAGCTTGCTTGATGGATCTGGAAACCTGCTGGTGGGTGCTGACGGGGTCGAACCGCCGACATTCGCCTTGTAAGGGCGACGCTCTACCAACTGAGCTAAGCACCCACATCACCGCAATTCCGAAACCATCGAAAGCAGAAGGGCATCAGTTTAGCGCATCTTTCAAAGCTTTGCCAGGCCTAAATTTAGGAATTGCTGCAGACTTGATCTTGATGGTGGCCCCAGTCCTGGGATTTCGACCGGAGCGGGCGGCACGCTTGCCTACGTGAAAGGTTCCAAATCCCACCAGCGTGACCGTACCGCCCTTCTTCAGCGTCTGCTTGACCGCCGCAACGGCCGCGTCCAGCGCCCGCCCGGCAGCTGCTTTGGACATGTCTGCCTCTGCAGCAATCTGATCGATCAACTCGGATTTATTCATACTCGCCCCCTCGTTATAGAAGTTAACAAACAGGAAACTCCGACATCAAAACGCCCAGCCAATATTTGCAGACACGTATCCAGTACGAAAATTATTCTTTATATAACGCCCTAAAAATCACGATGTCAAGAAAGCGCAACAGCGCACTGGGCGGCCACCTTCAGGGCGGCGGGCACACCCTGGCGCTCCCGACGCCTGCCATGCACTTCGGCGGTGCTACAAAGCAAAAAAGGACTGCATCAGCAGTCCTTTTTTATTCACAGCCGGGCTTGCACCCGCCGCGCCAGACAGGATCAGGCAGCAGCTACGGCGCCCATGCCCTTGATGGCGGCAGACAGGCGGCTCTTGTGACGGGCAGCCTTGTTCTTGTGAATGATCTTCTTGTCAGCGATGCTGTCGATCGTGCGCTGGGAAGCAACGAAAACCTGCTGAGCAGCCTGCTTGTCACCACCGACGATCGCCTTGCGAACAGCCTTGATGGCGGTACGCAGACGGGAACGAAGACTCATGTTGAGGGCGCGGGCCTTCACAGCTTGACGGGCGCGCTTACGGGCTTGTGCCGAGTTGGCCATCTTTTAGTAATCCTGAAAGAAATGCAATGAAGCCAAGGATTTTATGGGAAGTAGCATTCCCTTGGCAAGCTGTTTATCGCACAAAATGCCTATTCAAGCAAAAAGGCCCCGCTGCTGCGGGGCCTTTTCATCTGGCATGGCCGAATCAGATGCGCTCGAACACGGTCGCAATACCCTGACCACCACCGATACACATGGTGACAAGGGCGTAACGGCCGCCGGTACGCTGCAGTTCGTACAGGGCCTTGGTGGCAATGAAGGCGCCGGAACAGCCAACCGGGTGCCCCAGGGCGATCGCGCCGCCGTTCGGGTTGGTCTTGGCCGGATCCAGGCCCAGGACGCGCATGACGGTCAGAGCCTGGGCAGCAAAGGCCTCGTTGGACTCGATGACATCCATCTGATCCAGGCTCAGGCCTGCCTTCTTGAGCGCAAGGCGGGACGCCGGGATCGGCCCCTCACCCATCACGTCATTGGGCACGCCGGCAATGGCGTAGGAGACCAGGCGAGCCATCGGCTTGTAACCGGCATTGACCGCGGTGGCGCCGTCAGCCAGCACGAAGAAGGCCGCGCCGTCGTTGATGCCGGAAGCGTTGCCGGCGGTGACCGTGCCATCCTTCTTGAAGGCCGGCTTCATCTTGGCCAGGGACTCCATGGTGGTGCCGCGCTTCAGGTGTTCGTCGGTGTCGAACACCACATCACCCTTGCGGGTCTGCTTGACGATGGGAACGATCTGGGACTTGAAGCGGCCCTCGTCGATCGCAGCGGCCGCACGACGCTGGGACTCCACCGCGAATGCATCTTGCTCTTCCCGGCTGATGCCGTGCTTGGCAGCCAGGTTCTCGGCGGTGATGCCCATGTGGCCAACGCCAAACGGGTCGGTCAGCACCGCGACCATGCTGTCGATGGCCTTGGTGTCGCCCATACGGGCACCGGAGCGCAGGGCCGGCAGCAGGTAGGCCGCCTTGGACATGACTTCGACACCGCCACCGATACCGTAGTCGGAGTCACCCAGCAGGATGTTTTGGGCGGTGGTGACGATGCCCTGCAGACCGGACGAACAGAGGCGGCTCACCTGCATGGCCACGGATTCCATGGACAGGCCAGCCTGGATGGAAGCCACACGGGACACGTAGGCGTAGCGGGAGTCGGTCGGCATGCAATTGCCGACGGTCACGTAGTTGATCAGCTGGGGATCTACACCGGAACGGGCGATGGACTCCTTCATGACGATGCCCGCCAGCTCGCTGGCATCGAAATCAGCAAGAGCACCACCGAAACCACCGATGGCGGAACGAACTGCACTCAATACGACCACATCACGACTAGCCATCTGTATTCCTCCTCAGAATTATTACAATTAACTACCAACCCAGCCTGCAACGCCCAGCAATGCCAGCAGCAACATAACCAGCACCAAGGTGCGCCAGATCAGGCCGATGGTACTCTGCATGAAGTCCGCGTCGGCTTCATCGCCGACACCCATCTCCGGACGCTCCAGAACCTCCCCGGACTCATGGATAGGCATGCCGAGACGCACGCCCAGCGCACCACCTCCACTCGCCAGAAGTATACCGGAAGCCTTGTCCTTCCATTGGCTCGCCTGCGCCCGCCAGCAATAAACACCGTCTTCAAAATCACCGACGATGGAGAAGGCTGCCGCCGTCATGCGCACCGGCACCCAGTCCAGGGCCGCAAAAGCCTTCCGGGCGAACTGACCGAAGTCCCCGAAATCCGGATCTCCATCGCGACGCCCCCACTTCTCGTCGAAGAAGCGGGCCAACCTGTAGAGAACGGCCCCGCTGGGGCCGGGCATCAGGATGAACCAGAAGGCTACGCCGAAGACATTGCGGTGCGATGCCACCAAGGCCTCCTCGATGGCGAGACGCGCCACTTCGCTGGAACTGGAACCTTCGTGCCGGCGCCCCCGCCATTCGCCGATCAACTGACGGGCGCGGGGCAGCTCACCCATGCGCAGGGCCAGCTGGATATCTGTAAAGAAGTGACTCACCTGCCGGAAACCCATGGTGAGGTACAGCACCAGCACGTTGAAGAGAATCCCGAACAGGGGATGGAGATGCCAGAGCAGGAAGAACACCAGGGCCGATCCGAAGCACGCAGCGATCACGGCCACCCACCAGGCCACCGCACCGTGACGGGACTCTCCGTCGTTGAAGCGATCCTCGAGAAAACGGGAAAAAGCCTTCAGGGGCACGTCGACAAAGCGCGCAGGAAGCGGGCGGAGTTGCTCGAGGAGCAGTGCGACGATCAGCGAAAACAGGGTCATGCGGTGGGGGGCCTTGATGGGCCCTCATGGATCAATCCTATTGGGGATGCCGCAAGATACCATCAAACGGACCCAATACAAACGGCGTTCGGATCAGCGCCCCAGGAAACGCTGGAGACTCACGATCATTCCAGCGGTCGCGCCCCAGATAAAGTGGCCGCCATAGGGCATCGCGTAGTACTCCCGCTGGCGGCCACGCACTTCCATGGCATGACGCTGGTGATTGTCAGGATCGAGCAGAAATGAGAGCGGCACCTCGAACGCCTCGGCCACCTCAAAATCATCCAGGGCAAGCTCAAAGGGGGGGGCCACGAGGCCCACCACCGGAATGACCTCGAAGCCCGTCCCCGTCCGGTAAGGTGGCAGCGTCCCCAGCAGTTCCACATGCCGACGGGCAAGGCCGATCTCCTCCTCGGTCTCCCTGAGCGCGGTATCCACAGGCGAGGCATCCTCCTCCTCGACCCGCCCCCCCGGGAAACTCACCTGCCCGGGGTGATGATGGAGATGGTCCGTGCGCTGCGTGAGCAGCATTGTGAGCCCCTCCTCCCGCATCACGATGGGAACCAGCACGGCGGCCGGCCTGAGAGGCCCTGCAGGGATGCCGTCCTCGACAGGAGGATCAAAAGGGGCGGGCAGGCTGAAACGCTTCCGCAACCATTCGGCGGCCAGCGGGAGGGGTTGATTCAGGAAGGAAGTCATCAGTCGGTGTCAGTAGCGTTGGCGCAGGTAGAGCGCCCCGCCCTCCCGCCGCATGTCCATGCGATTCAAAAAGCTCATTCCAAGCAGAGCCTGGGGCATATCCACTTCCAGCACGACACCTGGCACATTGCGCAGGGTGATGCCGTTGACCCTCACCGAATCCAGCGAAACCAGCCAGCCACGGGCCTGGCCATTGGCCGTCTCCATGATCCGCGGCTCACCCCGGGTGTAGGCCACCCCTGCCCGCAGCGCATCGCTGCGCCCGAGGGCCACCGAGGTGGCGCCTGTATCCACCAGGAAGCTGATTGACACGCCGTTGACCGCCCCCTGGGCGTGA
Source organism: Zoogloea sp. (assembly GCA_017309145.1). GTDB lineage: Bacteria > Pseudomonadota > Gammaproteobacteria > Burkholderiales > Rhodocyclaceae > Zoogloea. Next base: position 6,924 of record JAFLDU010000026.1, read on the forward strand.
AAGTGCCCCCGACTGTCCCCTTGCAACACGACCGACTCAGACGCACCGCCTGGCGTCCCGACGCTCACTGCATGCTCGCCCACCACCAGGCGGCGGCGCTTGCCATCCACCTCCACGGTTGCGCTGGACTCATCAACCGCCAGGATGCGGACACCCTCCGGGGTGGTCGTTCCCACCGCCAGCGCCCTGGGCGCGCCCTGATTGATAAGCAGCAGCGCCTTTCCCGGAAAGACGCCGGCCAGGGACACCTCCGTGGCCGGGGCAGCAAAGCTCACGCAGGCAAGGAGCAGACCGCTAAACTTGTGCACACGCACAATCTGGAGGAATCGCATGAAACCGGTCGCAATCATTCGCCACAGCCTGACTGAAGGTCCGGGGCATTTTGCCACATTCCTGGACAGCCACAGTCGGCCCTGGACACTCATCCGCATCGATGCAGGCGATCCCGCCCCCCACTCCTGCGACGACTACTCGGGGCTATGCCTGATGGGCGGCCCCATGAGCGTGAACGATGACCTGCCCTGGATCCCGCCCCTCCTGGATTTCATCCGGAAGATGATGGCGGCGGACAAGCCGGTGATCGGCCACTGCCTCGGCGGCCAACTCATGAGCAAGGCACTGGGGGGGCAGGTGACCCGCAATCCGGTCAAGGAGATCGGCTGGGGGGCGGTGACGGTCGTGGACTCCCCGCTCGCCCGGAAGTGGTTCGGCGACATCCAGGGCTTCGAAAGCTTCCACTGGCACGGAGAGACCTTCTCGATTCCCGAAGGGGCGACACGGATCCTGGAGAGTGCCGCCTGTCCGAACCAGGCCTATGTGATCGGCAAACACCTGGGCATGCAATGCCACGTCGAAATGACTGCAGCGATGATCGACGACTGGTGCGCCAGCGGCGCCGACGAGATCGCTGCAGCCGGGAGCATTCCGACCGTCCAGACACCCGAAGCGATGAAGGTCGGACGGGAGGCCCGCCTGAAGGCCCTCAACCAGTCGGCGGAAACGCTCTACCGTCACTGGATCAAGGGTCTCTGAGCCGTCCATATGAAGAAAGCCAGCGCGAGGCTGGCTTTCTGGCACTAGCGGTACCGGTCGGAAAAACCGGTCAGGCGTAGGTATCCACCGAACGCCCGACAGTTGCAGTCGGATCAGGTGCCGGAGTGACCGGCGGAAGGGATGCAATCATCTGCTGCGCAATGGCCTGCTGCTGATCGAGGCTCTTGCGAAGCATGGTGATCGAAACACCGTCCTGGGTCTGGACCTGGCTGGTGGATGCCACGGAGGAAATGCTCATCCCATCAATCCCGGAAGTTGCCGTACTGCAAAGGATAGTCGGTGATTTCCTTGCGCACCAGGGCGATACATTCTTGCAGGAGGTCACGCTTGGCACCCGTCACGCGCACGGCCTCGCCCTGGATACTGGCCTGGACCTTGAGCTTGCTGTCCTTGATGAGCTTGACGATCTTCTTGGACTGCTCCTGCTCGATGCCCACGCGCACCGTCAGTTCCTGCTTGACCTTGTTGCCGCTGACCTTTTGCACATCACCGTGCTTCAGGCAGCGCACGTCGATCTTCTTGCCCGTCATCTCGGGCAGGAGGATGGCCTGCATCTGGTCGAGCTGGAACTCGGTGTCACCATAAAGGGTGAGCAGCTTTTCAGTCTGCTCGACCCGCGCGTCCGAGCCCTTGAAATCGTAGCGCCCGGTGATCTTGCGGTTGGCCCCCTCGACGGCATTGCGCAGGGCGACCATATCGACTTCAGACGTGATGTCGAAAGATGGCATGGCCCGCTCCCGCTCAGCCGAAGTAACAGACGTAGTGGTAGGGCTCGCCAGTCACTTCGATGTCGAAGCTGGAGTCGCCCGGCACATTGAAGCTCTCGCCGGCCGCAGAGGTCTTCCACTCGCTCTCGCCCTTCAGGCGATAGCGGCAGGCACCCGCGACGGTCTCCATCACTTCGGGAGCGCCGGTGTTGAAGGTCAGGCTGGCGGGCAGGATCACACCGACGGTCTTCTTGCTGCCGTCAGCGAACAGCACGGTGTGGCTCACACACTTGCCGTCGAAGTACACATTGGCTTGCTTCACGACGGAAACGCCGTCGAATTGGGCGGACTGGGTCATTGCGTTCAATTCCGATGAAAGATTATTCGATGCCAAGAAGCCTCTGGATGATGCCCTTGGCCATGAAGCCGATGAAACCGACCCCCAGCCCCACGAACATCCAGATCGCACCATACTTGCCCGCCTTGGATTCCCAGGCGAGGTGACCGATGATGAAAACCATGTAGGCGATCAGGCCGCCGACGCAGACCTTGAGGGAGATATCCTCAAACTCCGCGACAGTCAGCCCGAACAGCAAAGGGGCATTGGGATCCATGACGGTGCGTCAGTCGCGCTTGTTCCGGGCGTTGGCGGCGATACGCATGCGCAACGCGTTCAGGCGGATGAAACCGTGGGCGTCCTTCTGGTTGTAGGCGCCCTGATCGTCCTCGAAGGTGGCGATCGTGGGATCGAACAGGGAGTCGGTCTTGGAGTCGCGGGACACGACGATCACATTGCCCTTGTAGAGCTTGATGCGCACCCAGCCGTTCACGGTCTGCTGGGTCTGATCGATCAGAGCCTGCAGCGCCAGACGCTCGGGCGACCACCAGTAACCGGTGTAGATCATGCTCGCGTAACGCGGCATGAGGTCATCCTTGAGATGGGCCACTTCACGATCGAGGGTGATGGACTCGATGGCACGGTGGGCACGCAGCAGGATGGTGCCGCCCGGGGTTTCGTAACAGCCGCGGGACTTCATGCCCACGTAGCGGTTTTCAACCAGGTCGAGGCGACCGATGCCATGCTTGCCACCCAGCTCGTTCAGCTTGGCCAGCAATTCATGGGCCTTCATGCGGGTACCGTTGATGGCGACCAGATCCCCCTTCTCGAACTCCAGATCCACGTACTCGGCGGCATCGGGCGCGGCCTCCGGGGAGACCGTCCAGCGCCACATGGACTCTTCGGCTTCCGCAGCCGGATTCTCGAGATGGCGCCCTTCGAAGGAGATGTGAAGCAGGTTGGCATCCATGGAATACGGGGAGCCGCCCTGCTTGTGCTTCATCTCGATGGGGATACCGTTCTTTTCGGCATAGGCCAGCAGCTTCTCGCGGGACAGCAGGTCCCACTCGCGCCACGGCGCGATGACCTTCACGTTCGGCATCAGCGCGTAGTAGCCCAGCTCGAAGCGGACCTGGTCATTACCCTTGCCGGTGGCACCATGGGACACCGCATCCGCGCCGGTCTGACGGGCGATGTCGATCTGGCGCTTGGCGATCAGCGGACGGGCGATGGAGGTGCCCAGCAGGTACTCGCCTTCATAGATGGTGTTGGCACGGAACATCGGAAAGACGAAATCGCGCACGAACTCTTCGCGCAGGTCGTCGATGAAGATGTTCTCGGGCTTGATGCCGAACTGCAGGGCCTTGGCCCGCGCCGGCTCGAGCTCCTCACCCTGCCCCAGGTCGGCGGTGAAGGTCACCACCTCGCACTGGTAGGTATCCTGGAGCCACTTGAGGATTACGGAAGTATCCAGCCCGCCCGAGTAGGCAAGCACAACCTTGTTTACGTCGCTCATGTCCTGCTTTCCGAATAGGAGTAGTTGAGTCTTTGTTCGATCAGTCCGGTCAGGCGCAATCGCCCTCGATCTTGCCGACAAGAAGGAATTCCATCAGGGCCTTCTGCACATGGAGACGGTTCTCGGCCTCATCCCAGACCACCGACTGCGGCCCGTCGATCACCTCGGCCGACACCTCCTCGCCCCGGTGGGCAGGCAGGCAATGCATGAAGACCGCGCCAGGATTGGCCACCTTCATCATGTCCTCGTCCACCTGCCAGTCCGCGAAGTCGCGCATGCGCTCCTCGTTCTCGGCTTCGAAGCCCATGCTCGTCCACACGTCCGTCGTCACCAGGTCGGCGCCTTTGCAGGCCTCCATGGGGTCGTCGAAGTGGGCGAAATGCCCCGTGCCGATCAACCCTGCCCGCTCGGGCTCGACCTCGTAACCCGGCGGCGTCGACACACGGACCTGGAAGTCCAGCACCTCGGCAGCCTGCAGCCAGGTGTTGCAGACGTTGTTGGAGTCGCCCACCCAGGCCACCGTCTTGCCCTGGATGGGGCCGCGGTGCTCGATGAAGGTGAAGATGTCCGCCAGGATCTGGCAGGGGTGGTATTCGTTGGTCAGACCGTTGATCACCGGAACCCGCGAGTACTCGGCAAAGCGCTCGATGATGGACTGCTCGAAGGTGCGGATCATCACGATGTCGCTCATGCGCGAGATGACCTGTGCGGCATCTTCAACAGGCTCACCACGGCCCAGCTGCGAGTCGCGGGTATTCAGGTAGATGGCCGAGCCGCCGAGCTGCTGCATGCCGGCCTCGAAGGAGAGGCGCGTGCGCGTGCTGGCCTTTTCGAAGATCATCACCAGGGTTCGGTCGAACAGCGGGTGGTGAGGTTCGTAGCGCTTGAAGCGCTCCTTGATCCAGCGTGTCCTGGCAAAGAGATAATCGTACTCTGCGCGGGAAAAATCGTTGAACTGTAAGTAATGTCTCGGTGCGTTCATGGCACTCGTTCTTGGTTGTGGCGCAGCAGGAAGCCCGTTGGCGGATCCGACGATCCGCCCACCCGCCCTCTCGGCTGCACACTGAGCCCGCCCCGGCCGCTGCCGGTTCGGCAGAAAGGCGAAACGGCGACTCTCGCCGCCGTTTATCTGCCAATATCAGGCTGATGATGCTAATTCAAAAGTGTCGGTTTGTACAGACTGGAGCCCCCCACCTTACAGGCCGGGGCGTGCTTGTCGGGTAAGTGAAAGCGAAGCACTACGTCACAAAACGCCCCATACATTCGTGCCAACATCATGATCATTTGCTAACCTTCGACGGCGCGGCAAATCAGGGATCCCGCGCCCCTGCCCGGCATCCCTGCTCCGCGGCAGCCCGACTCCGCCCCTGAGCGATACCGTTTCTGAAACAGCCATCCCGGCCCCACCTCCCAAGGCGCAGCGTACCCATGATCCGCGGTTTCATCGATTTCGACATCCTCGAACAGCCCTCTAACCTCACCGCCTGCGCGCCGGGGGAGCCCCTTACCTTCAGGGGCCTCCACCTGGAACATGACCATAGTGCCCGGGCCGCCGTCAATGAACGGACACTGCTCGTGCTGCTCGGCGAACCCCGCATCCGCGATGCTGTACTCGCCGCCCGCGTCGCAGACCTTGGCTGGAAGGAGGTCCTTCCAGCCCTCTGCAGTCAGCCTGAAGCGCTGCTGGGCAAGCTGGGCGGACGTTTTGCTCTCCTCTGGATCGACTTCGGTCAGCGCAGCCTGGGCCTCGCCTCGGATCGCTTCAATACCTTCAATTTCTGCTATGCCCGGGAAGGCGGCAGGCTCAGCTTTTCAGACCGAGCCGACGGGGTGCCAGCGCTACGCCGGGAAATCAATCGGCAGGCCGTCTTCGACTATTTCTACTTCCATACCATTCCGGCACCCGGCACCATTTTCCAAGGCATCCGCCGCCTCGAGCCCGGCAGTTTCCTGATCGGCAACGCGCAAGGCTCACAGCTTCACGCCTGGTGGATTCCCCACTTCGAAGAGTCAGCCAAAGCCGACTTCGAGCAATCGGCGCACAGCTTCAAGGACCTGATCCGCAACGCCGTCGAAAGAGAACTCGACGGGTCCCCTGTAGGCGCCTTCCTTTCGGGAGGAACAGACAGCTCCACGGTTGTGGGCATGCTGGGGCGCAGCGGCAATCCCGTCACGGCTTATTCGATCGGTTTCGAAGCGGAGGGCTACGACGAGATGGAGTACGCAAAGATCGCCGCGAAGCACTTTGGCGTGAGGCATACCCCCTACTACATCACCTCCGACGACCTCGTCGCCAACATTCCGCGTGTCGCGGCCTCGTACGACCAGCCCTTTGGCAATTCCTCGGTGCTGCCCGCCTACCTGTGCGCAAAGCTCGCTCACGACGACGGCTTGGTCAAGATGTTCGCCGGCGACGGTGGCGATGAACTTTTCGGCGGCAACACCCGCTATGCCAAGCAACGTATTTTCGGCTACTACGACCGAGTCCCCGGGCTTCTCAAGGGCGCCTTGCTTGAGCCCGTCCTGACCGGCACCCCCTTGGGCAAGCTCCCCTTGATGCGCAAGGCCGCCAGCTACGTCGAACAGGCGAGCACCCCCCTGCCCGACCGCAATGCCTTGTACAACCTGATACTCCGCCTGGGAATCGACAACGTCTTTGAAAAGGATTTCCTCGGAACGATTGATACCGGTGCGCCCCTCGACCTACAACGACGAGTCTGGCAAGGCATCGACGCCCATAGCCTGATCAACCGCATGCTCGGTTTCGACTGGCGTTTCACCCTGGCTGACAACGACCTCCCCAAAGTGGTCGGCAGCACGCAACTCGCCGGCATGAACGTCATCTTCCCGCTGCTCGACGACGAACTGCTCGACTTCTCCCTCAAGCTCCCCCCTGAATACAAGCTCAAGGGACTCAAGCTGCGCTGGTTCTTCAAGGAAGCCCTCAAGGACTTCCTGCCCAGCGAAATCATTGTCAAGAAAAAGCAGGGATTTGGCCTGCCCTTTGGCCACTGGCTGCTCAAACACGCTGGACTTCAAAAGCTCGCCCATGAATCTCTGGACCTGCTTGTTGATCAGAGGATCCTGCGCAAACCGTTCGTGGACGCACTGTTCTCCAAGCATCTTCCTGCGTTTCCCGGCTATTATGGAGAGATGGTCTGGATTTCCATGATGCTGGGTCAGTGGATCGCCGGACAAACCACGCCAGAAGCAAGCAGCCTTATCGGGAGAGATCGCTGATGTACTTCAAGAATATTGGAATCGGGGCATTGGCACTAGCCGTTCTCTCAACTGCAGCCTATGCATCTGAATACGATTGCGGGCCCCTCGAGAACAGCCTCGGCCCCTTCGACTATAACGATCCAGCCATGCGCGCTCCGACCGGTGAAAACCCCATGGGACAGATAAAGCGCGTTGAAAACGTTCACTTTCAACCCGACATGCAGTTTCTCAACATTCGTAGATTCACGCCAGAAAGACTACGCGGGGAGTTTGGATATACGCTCGGCGCCTTCCCCAATCACCCTCTCGCCCTGAACGCCATATCCCGGCTGGAAATGCTTTACAGCAAGCAACTTCCACCTGCACCCAAGAGGGTCACAGCCAACTGCTTTTTTGATCGAGCGATTCGCTTCCGCCCGGAGGACCGTAAAGTCAGATTTGTTTATGGCGTCCATCTTCACCAGACAGGCAAGCTCAACGATGCCCTCAAGGAATATCAACTTGCAGAGTCTCTCGGTGAAGACAGCGCGAATTTTTATTACAACTACGGCCTTCTTCTTGCCGACCTGAAAAATTGGGAGCTGGCCCAGAAGTACGCCAGAAAAGCATACGCAAATGGAATCGCACTACCTGGTCTGGCCAACAAACTCCAGCGCAATGGGTATCGGGTTGACACACGATCTGAAGCCAAAGCCTCTGAACCGGACACGCCCGCTTCGGAAAGTGAAGCGGGCGGAGCGATCGCGCACCCGCAAGCCAACTGAAGACACCAGCCTCAATCGACTTGAGCAGCGCCTGAACATCCATTAAGCATCAGGATTTGCTGCTGAGACGTTGCTTTGCAAGCAGGATGATTTCGCCACCTAAGGGATGTCGCATCATCCAGAGCCCCAATCCCCACCCGACTAACGAAGCCAGCATACAACTCAACACTACACCGAGGCTGTTGAGACCGCTGCTCATGAATTTGCCCACCAAGCAGGCTGCTCCGGCCGTTGCAGCAACCACGATAGCCGACCCGATGGCTGCCGCGACGGACCGAGGGCTGAACCGCAGCAAGCGATGCAGCACCAACGAAGAATAAACACAGAGCACTAGGTCGCCCACTACCATGCCTGCTGCAACATGGTTCAGAGACAAAAAGGCCCCAATCATGATCAAAACAATCTTGAGCGGCTGACCCACCAGTTGGAACCTGAGCGTATATCTGGCCTCTCCAACCCCGGCCACCACTGCACCGGTGACCACCGCGATGCTCAAGATTGCCGATCCAATGCAAAGTATTCTGGCGGGCGCTACAGCGCTGGTCCATTGGTTGCCGTAGAGCAGCAACACAATCGCATCCATTGCCACCGCAAGGCACGTAAAGATCGGAAAAGTCAGTCCGCTGACGTAGCAAACACTCTTCAAATAGTGGGCTGGTAGATCGGCCCCTTCGCGATGGCCCTTCGCAAAGTGGGGCATCAAGACGGGAGTAAGCCCCTCCATGAGGGACCGGTAAGCCAGCCCAACAACGCCCTGGGCACGCCCGAGAAAACCGGCGGCCTCCAAGCTGACGACACGACCGACAACGATTTCCGGCAAGCTCAGGCCGAGTTCCCACAGGATTGACGCACCACTGAATCTACCGCCCACTGACAGGACGTGCCTCCACTCCTTCAATCCGGGCCAGAAGGTCGTTCCGGACGCTCCCAGCCAGAGGGCCAGTCCCACGGTGACCAGGGTACCCGCCACGCCCCCCCAAGCCAATCCGATGAAACCCGCACCCAGCCAGCATGCGCCCACCGACACGCCAGACTGCACAAGAGTCGCAGCGGTATTGATCCTCAGTAGGCTATCGAACTTCATGCTCCGCTTCAGCACTGCCATTGAAATCGAACCGAACGGCAACAGAACGAAGTTGATCGACAGAACACGCAGCACCAAACCAACCCCGGGCTCATCGTAAAACCCCCCAACCCACCAGCTCCCCCCCCACGCCAATAGCGCGAGAAGCCAACTTGTGATCACCATCAGGGTTTGAGCAGACTGAAGTCTGGCTTGAGACAGGTTCTTTTCCTGGATGATGTAATTCGAGATACCGAGATCCCTCAAGGCATGGGATATGGACAGGATCAGACTGCCTATGGAGAAGATCCCGATCTCACTCGGCGAGAGCAGGCGCGCGAGGGCTATCGACGATACGAACTGGATGAAAAAGACAATGTACTTTTCACCTACCGAAATCAAAGCCGCACTTTTCAAGCTTGCCATGGCAGCGGGTCAAGCGTCTCGCGGCGGCAAGAATGCCTTGGCGGCGTGGACGAGATGCCGCGGGGAGCCAGACCAACGCCACGCTTGCAGGTAAGCCATGATGGACTTTCCAGACTCCCTCTTGCGTCGATACGCCCAGCCAGCATCCGAATAGTAATGCGCGATACGGGCCTTTAGAGGGGCCAGGTCACCCATTTGCCCTTTGGCCTGCATGCGCTGAAAATTACTCAGAAGACAACGGATCGCGTCTTCCTGGGCTCCGAGACGGTCACGCGTGATGTTGGAGCCATGTTGCCGATAGCTGGCCAACGGTCGATCCACGTAGATCATCTTTCCTTCAAGCCCCAGCCTGATCCAGAGGTCCGTATCATCACAAACCTTGTACTGCGTATCAAACTGGAGGCAACCGGACGAGATCCGCTCTCTCGCGATCATCACTGAATTGGTGTGAAGCGCCGCGTAGTGAATGGACTGGAATCTGAAGAACTGATCGTCGCAGAAATAAACATCGGAACCAACAGCCTTAAGGTGGTCCTTGGCCTCATTCAAAAACCCGTCAAGATAGCGATTGAGAAAAGCGCCACTTCCATCCACCAAGTCTATGTCGTGGAACGCGGCCACGCAGTCGGGATTATCCTCAAGCAGAGCGAGCAGTGTGTCGACCTTCTCCAGGCCATAGTAATCATCATGATCGAGAAAGCAGACGAACTGCCCACGGATATGTTCAATTGCCGAGTTCTTAGTCACCGCGGGGCGTCCACCGCGACTCTGCCGCTGAATCAAGCGAACCCTTCTGTCGACCGTCATGTAGTCTTGAACGATAGCCACCGTTGCATCACTTGAGCAATCATCCACAGCAAGAAGCTCGAGGTTCTGGTAAGTCTGGCCAAGAACTGAATCAATGGCTTCACGCAGATAACGCTCGCTGTTGTAGCACGCCATTACGACTGTGACCAATGGACTAGAGGTCGATCTTCGGTAAGCCATGGCAGTTCGGGGGGAGAGTCATGTTCAAAAGAATGCTTCAATCGGAGACGCGTAGATAGACATCGAAATACCCGCGTGTCGTCGCATCGTCCGAGAAGCGCTGGAGTATCCGCTCGTGAAACTGCCCCGCCCGGGCCGCAGAGGCAGCGGAATCGCTCAGGACGGCGCTGATGGCCTGCGCCATGGCGAGGCTGTCCCCCGCCTCAACGAGAAGGCCATCCTGCCCCGAGGTAACAATTTCAGGAATTCCGCCGACACGCGTGGCGACCACGGGCAGCTTGCATGCCCCCGCCTCGATCACCACAAGCCCGAAAGCCTCGTTATGGGACGCGTGCGCCAGACACAGGGCCTTACCCATCAACCAAGCGACACCAGATTGCGGCATGTTCTCGAGAAACAGCACCCTATCCCCCAATCCCAGGCGGAAGGCCTGTTCCTTGAGCCCCTGCAACCATTCACCCTGATCGGTGCCGCCGACCATCACCAATCCGAGGTCGGGGTAATCGGTGGCTAACAATGCAAAGGCATCGAGCAGAACATTCTGCGCTTTGTTAGCGACATAGTTTCCAACGTTGAGCACGAAACGGTCTGGCAGCGCGTCTTCCAGCGCCTCGGCTATCGACGGGAAACGCTCGCAATCAATACCGTTGTACACCACGCTCACGCGCTGACGCTCGAAAAGACCGAGGGCGGCAACACGATCAGCCAGGGCCGCCGAACATGCAGTCACTCCGTCGCATTCCCTGGCAATCAGACGCCAAGCTGGGCTATCCGCCCGCACATTTCCGACATCCGAGCCGTGGAAGGAAAGCACTATTTTCCCCTTCCACAAACCCAGACGTTTCAACAAGGCCAAAGGATAGGCATTGAGGGTCGGGAAGTGGAAATTGACGATCTGAATCCGATGCCGTCGCAACTCGCGAAGCATGGATGGCGCGCGGCGCAGCAAAGTCATCAAATAGCGCGCAGACAGGGGATGCTCAGCAGAGACAGGGGCAGGAAAGTTGAGATGAAGAAAGCGCCGCCCCGCCTCGTCCTGCTTGTCTCCCGACAAGGTCCAGTCCTGGATGCCGATCAGAGCCTGTCCGGGAATCTGCCGCTCAAGACCCCGCCAAAGCCGCTCGGCCACTACGTCCACGCCACCAAGGAGGTCGAACTCCCATGGCAAGAAGAGGAGAACCCCCCCCTTCGGACGAATGGACTCCTGCACCATCGTCACCCCACCTGACCTGTCAGGGCATAGGGCTGCCCTGTGCGGTTGGCGGTATCCATCATCAACGCGTCGGCGTAAAACTTCGTGGCCCAGTTGGGATACTGCCACGGGTGGTAACCTCCGTTCAGCGGATGGGACCCCTTGATGCCGCCTACAATCGCACGCTCCTCACCTACCAGAAGCTGGGTTCGCTTGACGAAGCCAAGTATCCGCGTAGTTGCGTCACGATAACGATCCTCGCCGGTGATCTGGAACAGGCGCCCCCAATTGATCCCGAGCTGGCAGTCCCCCGTCAGGCACGACCACTTGACAGTCGGACGCCAATGCTGGTCGAAACGGCCCGGCAGACGACCATCGGCGGGCATGGCAGCAATCATGGCATCACCGATCTTGCGGGCAGCCGCGACGAAGTCATCCCGACCCGCGTAGGCACCGATCTCCAAAAGCCCCCGCATGGCGTAGGCGATGGTATGCGTGAACGGCTGCGAACTGTCTTGCAGGCAATTGGCATCCAGCCAACCGTTATCCCGCGCCTGGGTCAAGGCCCATTCACAGTTACGCACCGCAGCATCCAGAAAGCGCTGTTCACCCGTGATCTGATGCGCGCGGGCCAGGCTCCATGCCGAACGGGTGTTGTAGGTATTGATCTGCTTGCCGGTCATCGGCGAACCAAACTTTCGCCAGCAACCGTCATCATCCATGATGTCACACAACCACGCGGACGCCCGCACTGCAGCCTCCCGGTAGCGCTCGTCCCGCTCCTCTTCAAAAGCCCGTACCCACCCGAAGATCACCTGCCCGGTGTTGAAGACGGTAGGCTGATCGGAATCGCCGAGCGCTCCGGCCAGCACGCCGCCGTCCGGCAACTGGATATCGATTTCCCAATCAGCCATCCGCCGTGCCCGCACGCGGCAATCCTCGTCGCCAGCAATCGCTGCGTAACGGTACAGCGTAGGAATGATGTAGCCGGTGGTTTCCGGATAGGACGGGGCCCATCGCCGGGAACGCACCAACCAGGTCTGGGCGACACCGCCATTGCCGGTGACGTCCTGGGCATGTTTCAGCCAGGCAATCGCCGCATCCAGATGGATGCGGTTGTCGGTAGGCTGGGTCAGTCCGATACCAAGCGTGTCCTTGAGAACAAGACGCTTCTGGCGGAGGGTTTCGCTGATGCTCATCGCGTGTTTCCAGGTCTTTTAGGATTCATTACGGGGCCGACGCTCGCGCTACCTGGTGGGATCGTCGAAGAAATGGTGGCCTGCCGCCACGAACCGGGCGGATTCGCGGCTGTGGTCCGCCGCTGAAATCCAGGTCAGGCGGGTATTGCCGATACGGTCGGAGTGAAGAACGCCGGCCTGCTCCAGATGGGCGACCAAGCGCGACTCCCTACGCAGGCGATTGGCCTCGGCAGACAGGACTCGAACCTCACATTCGAGGCGCGCACCGTATCGGTCTATCACCTCCCCTTTCATGAGGTCGGGCTCATAGAGTTCGAACGGCAAGGTGGAGGCAAGCTGATCCTCCACGAAGTGGGTATAGGTAAACGTGGAAAAAGGCGCATCAAAGCCGAGGATGATTGCATCGCGCTCCAGCAGTCGCCCAAAAGGTGACTGCGCTCCAAAAGGCCGATCCGTCAAGGCGTGGCCCTCGACAAAGGCCTCGGCATCCCGCCCCCAGGCCAGCAAGGGGTGAGTCGGACTCAGGCTCCGGCACACCCCCTCGCTACGCCTGAAGACTTCGGAGATCAGGCCCATCATGGACGGACTGCGAGCGACATTCATAGGCTTGCCCTTTGCCAGCCATTGGGCAGAACTCATGTTGTGATAGGGCATGGAGGTCATCACCAGCAGTCCGGTGTCCCCCACCGCAGCCTTGAGGACCCGGACAACATCCGCCGGCTTGCCGCGAAAACCGTTGTAAGGCAGCCACGAGGAATGCACAACCAGGGTAGAACCAGCGAGCACCCCGCACTTGGGCAGTCGAGCCGCAAGCTCCTCTGGGCCGTAGGCCCACACCGTACGTGCAGCAGTCTTCTTGAGCCACTGCTTCAATTCGTCAATCCGGCTCATGCGCGCCCTTTTCGAGAAACAGCAACCACATCGTCGAGCAAGCGGGCAAAACGGGCGGTGATCGCCTTGCGATCAAACTGAGCCAGATAGGCATCATCGGAATCGACCTTTTCGGGCACTGGACGGGCCAGCCACTCGCGGAGCATGGCCTCGCAGTCGTCCACCGACTCGGCAGCAACCGCCTTACCCAGGCGGGCCCGCTCGATGATCTGTTGGGTAGCCCCCGGGTCACATAGCGCAAAGATGGGCCGTCGGACCGAAACATACTCGAAGAGCTTGCCGGGGATCACCCCATCGGAGGTTTCGCCAGTATCGACGATGAGGAGCAGGTAGTCGCAATTGACCTGCGCATTCATGGCCTCGCCGTAGCTTACGTCGCCGGCAAAATCATAAAGATGGGCGATTCCGAACTGCTCAAGGATGCTGTCGTAGCGCTTGCGTATTGAAGCCTCGACGCCCCCCAGAATACGCACCCGGGCCCGCGCCGCCAATTGAGGGTCGCTCCGGTGGATGCGCCCCAGCGCCTCGGCGAACGCGTGTCCTCGCCTGTTTTTGAACAGACGCCCCGTATACACAAACTCGATAGTGTCCCCGAAAGGCTTTGTACGTACCCTGTCACCGTAGAGTTCGGTGTCGTAACCATTGGTCAAGGTCTCCCAGCGCGCCTTGATATCCGGGTGCAGCCGCTGCATGTAAGCAGTTTTGGGTTCGGAGACAGTGATCACCACATCAGCCTCGCGCAGAAGGCGCTTCTCAATGTGGAACTCCAGCTTCTTGCGCCAACCAGGCACCCACTCCCGGAGCACGTCACCAAACCAGAGGTCGCGGTAGTCCACAATCCAGGGGATCCCTGTCTCCTTGCGGAGCGCGTGGCCGGCAAACATGCTGGCAAAAGGAGGCAGCGTTGTATAGATCGCATCGATACGGCCTTCTGCACAGAGCGGGCGAGCCGCATCGACCACGGCCTTCGCCCAAGGGCGGTAATCGTCGGGCACATGCACAAAATTGCGCAGGACCCACCGCGTGAAGGCATGGGCGCGATCCATCAATCCACCTTGACTCTGTAAAGAAACAGGCGCCGACGCCTTGACTCCCGCAGTGAAACCGACACCTTCCCGGGCGACGGCAGGCGTCGGCTTTCGTCCGAGCAAGCGCTTTACCGCCATGGCTATTTCAGCCTCGATGTCTCGCAAAGGCAACCGAATGACTTCAACCCCATCAGTGATCTCGGCCATCAGGGACGGATCGTAGTTGGGCTCTGTGCCATTGGGCTGGAGGGTGATGACGACGGAGCGCCACCCGTGCTGCCGGAGCTGATCAACGAACTTGACCGTTCTGATGCGCCCGATGGTCTTGAGTGGGGGAAATTCTCCCGCGATCACCAGTAAGGTGCGCAGTTCAGACATGCTTCTCTCCATTGCCCTGTATGCGACGGCATAGATTCTGGAAAATGCCGACGCGGTGAGTCCAACTGTTCATCTGGGCATGACGGAGAGCGCCCTCCTCCAGTTCATGGCGGAACGCATCATCACCGAGAATACGAATGATGGCATTACCGATCTCTTCAACAGACTCGCCATCCACGAGAAGTCCACTGACACCGTCCGCCACCGCTTCGACTGCTCCGCCAGCACGCCCACCCACAACGGCACGGCCACAGGCATTGGCTTCAAGGAAGACCAGGCCAAAGCCCTCGGTGTCACCGTCAGGCATGGTCCTGTTCGGCATCACGAAAAGGCTTGCGCTCCGATAGGCAGCCAACAACTCGGCGTCACTGACCGAGCCCGCAAAGGTGATGCGATCAGAGACTCCCGAGGCCGCCGCGAGCGCCTGCAACTCGGCCCGCTGCGGGCCATCGCCAACAATCAGCAGGTGCGCATCGGGCTGGGCTGTGCAGACGCGCTTCCATGCCTGAATGGTTTTGTCGAAACCCTTGCGCGGGACAAGGCGGCCGACTGCGACCACCAGACGTCGGCCCGTCAATCCGTAGCGCGCCTGCAAAGCCAGATCTGCGGGCCCAGGCGAGAAACGCCGGGTATCAACACCGTTCTCGATGAGGCAAATCTGCTCCGGCGGCACCCCCATCTGCTCAACGAGAACGCGCTCGGTGAAACGGCTGACAGCCACCACCGCATCCGCCGACTTGAGATGTGCTTCACGCTTCCGGCCAAATGAACCCACATTCAAGCGCTGGGTGACCTCCTCGCCATGCACATACAGCACCATCCGCGTGCCGGTCAGTCGCCGAAAGAATACGGCGAGCCACGCCATCGAGACCAGCTCACCGATGCAGATAACGCGGATGTCATGCTTTCGAATCAGTGCCCACACCTCGCGGATCAGACGCAGCTTGAGCGGAATATCAATGGTCAACTGCCGCCACGCCGACACCAACTTGTTGGCCGGTGGCGGCATGATCTGCGGGCGCAGCAGGTCAAGCCGATACACAGGAAATCCGCAAGTCGCGTCGTGCTCTTTCCAGCCGGGAATCTCGTTGCCCGACTCGTAATGACGACGACTGGCCAGCGCAACCATGCTGCCTGCTGGCGCATAGCGGCACAAATTGGCATAGACAGTTGCTGACCCTCCTTGAATCGGCGTGAAGATGTTGGCCACCATCAGGCAGCCGCCCCCGCGTTCAAGCATTTCACCTGGCCTGCTCATTGCTCACGCACCCGATCCAGATCCCGTAGAACCCCTCCCAAGTACTTCGCCTCGAAGGCCTGAGCCCGGCTGGCAGCGACCTCCAGGCTTTCCCTGCTGTAAGCAGTGGTCGCCACAAAGGCGGAATCGTCCCCTTGACCACGCAGACGCGACAGCACCTGCATCAGCTTGCTGACCAGGTCATTGCTTGTGGTCATCCCACCTACCCAGTACAGGTGATGCACAGCCGCATGCCTGCCATTACGCACATAGCCTTCAAGCTGCCGCCGGGGCAATTCAGGAAGTTGCCCCGCGCTCGCCGAATATGACCAGCTCCAGTTTCCAGTCGGCTCCAGCTTGTTCAACACACTCACCATCTCACTACCCTGCTTTTGATTGCGGAAGTAAGCGATGAAAACATCCACAGGCTCACCGTCGACGAGATAGGTCACCTGATGAGTGGCGCGCGCCCCTGGGAAGACCGGTCTCACGCCCTCCTGGCTATCGGGAAGTCGTTCAAGCTTGGCCAGTGAAGTCATCGTCAGCACGGGCACCCCGGCCTCGCCACCCGACGCGACAACACTCGACGCCAGGTGCCAGCCATAGGGCGTCAGCGCAGCAAGCGCGGCTGCACACAAGACCTGCCAGAGCGGCGCAGCTACCCTGACGCCCGCGCCATGCGGAACGCTGCTTTCCGGCAACGGATCACGCCAACGGACGCCCAAGGCGAAGGACAGGAAAATGGCGACCCCGAAGATCAACCAGCCCAATGCCAGATGACTCATTCCCAAGCCCCACTCATTACCCGTGAGGTGCGCGACCATCACGATCACGTAGGCCCGAATCCAGTTGGCGATCAGGGGCATGATCACCGCCCACACCATGAAGATGAAGCGTTTCAGGGGGCGGGTGTAGGTCAGATAGGCAAAGAAGGCGCCGATGAAGATCGAAGTCATGAGGTAGCGGATGCCACCGCAGGCCTCTACGACCGACCAGCGCCCGCTTGGAATGACGAAGTTGCGCCCCTCCTGGTAGACCGGTACGCCGCTCTCCCTCAACGCCACCACCGTCGCATTGGCGGTCCAGTTCATCAGGACAGGCAACACGTCGTGGCCAAACGGCACCGCGAATATCAGGAAGCTCATGGGGCCGAGGGTCACCCGCGCAGCACGTCCCCCCGCCACGGCCCACACCGCGGCGAGCATCATGAAGACGACGGCAAACTGAACAAGCGCAGCCACCGAGACCATGCTTCCCAGCAGGGCCACCCCCCCCAGGATGTTCATCAAGATGAAGCCCTTTGGGGATGGGCGGCATTCCAGCTGCAGCAACTCGGAACGCTTGGTCCACAGCAGGTAGGCGACCACGATCAAGACCACATAGCCGTGGGCATGGCTGGGCAGGGTGGCCCACGCCTCGAGCACCAGGGCGACATCGTCCCGGAAACTGATGAGGATTGCAGCCCAGACCAGCATGATGACCGCAAGCAGCACACCGGGCCGACCATGGAGCCACGATCCGCCCCCGGAAACGCTCGGAATGCCCACTGGATCTTGAACCTGCGAATCAAGTAGAGTCATTGCATCACACCTGATGTCACACTCATGGTACCCACGGCATTCGTGCCAGACCGCTGCGCACCTCCACCGCCCAGCTCAGCCAAACGCCTACGACTCCACAAATCCGTGGCAACGAGGATACCCATAAGGTAATACGGCATATCCCAATATGCCAAACTGAGGAATGCTCCCCCCACCGCAAAGCCGACCAGACTGACCTTGAAACAAGTACCGAGCTGGCGGACCCACTCAAACTCCTCAAGGCCGGCACCCGACTTCTCAAGGCGCCCCGCGATCTGGTAGGTTTTCAGCCAGAACAAGAGGTACAGGAGCAATCCTATGTACCCGTGCTGGCCGAGAATCTGGAAGTAGATACTATGCGCAACGATCACGAAATTAGGGTTCGGAGCGTACATCTGATAAACGAATGGGGAATCGGTTACAAACCCGGCTCCGAAGAGGCGACTATTGGCGATGTTGAAAGCCATCGTCCAGGCGTTGATACGCCCCATCGCCGACTCGTCCTCATCATAAGTCTTGATCGTGTGCATCCGAGAACTCCATTCGTCCGGCATGAACATGACTGCCGCCGGGGCCAGGAGCAGGATCACCAGGCCAATGCTCAGCTTCGACTTGCTGCGCCACCACAACATGGCCCCCATCGCCGAAATAGCCAGTAAAGCCCCCCGCGACTGACTACCCAGTGCCGCGAACGTACACAGGCAAATCAGCGTCATCAATCCCCGTTTGAACCACTTCTTGCCCACGTGCTTCAGGACCGGCAGGCGCAGCGCGGTATCGGCCTGCAGCATCGCGTAGTAAATCAGCGGGATCGTCACGATCAGGGCTACCGCCAACTCGTTGTTCCCTTCGATCGGACTCGCCGTCGGCCCCCAGACCCGCTCGCTACCGCCCTTGAGGATGGTGAAAATCCCCCCTTTCGCGCCGAAGTAACCGATGGAGAACACCAGCACACCGATCAGGCCCAGGATTTCCTCACGCGTGCGAACAACCGCAGCGGTAACCACTACCATCAACATGACCTTCAGGACATCCACGAGGACGCTGGCGCTCTCGGCGGGGTGAATGGCCAGCGCCGTCGTCACGCACATCCAGAACACCATCAGAATCAGGATGCTGATAGGCGCACTCTTTGGCCAGCGTACCTCCTTGGGATGGGCAAACATCGACATTGCAGTGATGATCACGGAGATGAGGGCAAACGGCATCGAATAAGCAAATCCCCAACCCAGCCGGTGCGGGTTCATGACCCCGATCCAGACCCACAACAGAGCCCCGTAATAGGGGTTCTTGAACGCCTTTATCGCCCCGTAGGAGAAAAGCAGCAGTACCAGCAAGTCACGCACGTCTCACTCTCCGAATCCTCCAAAGGCCCGCCCTGCGATGCCCTATCGTCCTGCCGGCACGCTGGCCGCCACCCGGCTGACCACGTAACGGAATTTCCCTGATGCCTCGGCCGGGAGCATGTCCACCGGCTTCACGTCGATCACGACGGATTCACCGAGGCGCCGCTGCAGGCCGCTCACGATGCGCCCCGGATCGTCCGGCTGGAAAGCCGGACCTGGCACCACATATACCGTCGTCAAGTCCAGGCTCTCCTGGACGATCTTGAACGACGCGACGCCCGGAATATCCCGAAGAACATAAATCAAGGCAAGGCCATGCATCACGGTTCCATCTGCGGCGATCACAAAATCGGTGCTCCGCCCCTGGATCTCGCTGAGGATCGGCAATCCGCGCCCGCAGCTGCAGGCTTGCTCCCCCAGGACACCGACATCGCCCGTGCGATACCGGATAAAGGGGTAATCGCGGGTCGCCAGGTGGGTCACCACGATCTCGCCCGACTGCCCCGGGGGCAGGACCCGCCCTTCGCTGTCAATGATCTCCACCACGATGTCTTCCGCAGTGATGTGCATTGAACCTGCCGGACACTGATGCGCGATGAAACCGGCGTCGCGCCCCCCGTAGCCATTGGCCACCGGGCACGCGAAGAGACGGCTGATCAGCTCGCGCTGATGGTCGTAGAGCCGTTCCGAGGTCACGAACACCACCTTCACGCCGAGGTCGTCCAGGCGGATGCCCTTACGCTCGGCATAGGCTGCGATGTGACTGATCGCAGAAGGGTAGCCGAACAGCATGGCCGGCCGCATCTGCCGGATGGTGGCGATGAAGCCCTCCACCTTGGCATCGGACATCTCGAAGGCCGGCAGCAGGCGGGTGCGCATCAGGGTATCCCGGATCAAACGGACACGGTCCTGGGTACCTAGCTCGATCGGCGAGCCCCAGATCACGACCTCCGGATCCCCGATGTCCACGTCCCACCAGCGGGTGGCACGCCACTTGGCGGCAACGTCGTGGGTCACGCGCTCGGTGCCGATGAAGAAGATCAACGGCTCGCCGCTCGAGCCCCCCGTGTTGAAGCGCGACAGGCCCACAGCGTTACTCGCCCGCAAGGCATCGCTGTTGTCACGGATGAGCTTCTTGGTCAGGTAAGGCAGTGCCTGCAGATCGGCGATGCTGGCCACGCCTGCGGGATCGAAACGATGCTTCGTGAAAAGATCCCGGTAATAGGGCACATGCTGTTGTACGTCGAGCAGAAAGGTCTTCAGACGCTTCAGTTGCAAGGCCTCGATACGCTCCCGCGGCCACCACTGGGAGTCCTCCATGCCTTCCTTGACCCGCACGGTGTCATGGTGCTTGAGACGCTCCTGAAGGGGGAAAAGCACACGCGAAACAAAACGGCCATAGAGATCCGACATGGTCGACTTTCAATCCTTGGTCTGGCGAGCCGCCGGTTGGTGGTGAGACTGCATGGCATCCCTGTAAGCCGTCAGCAGCTCGTTCCGGACAGACGGCCAACTGTAGCGGCGTACCTCGGCCAACCCGGCTTCGCGCAGGCGCGTGGCCAGGCTGGCATCGCCGAGAAGCCGCAAGGCTTCCGCCGCCATCGCCTCCGGCGCATCACGGGGCACCAGCAGGGCGGTCTGCTCATGGCGCACGATGTAGGGGATACCCCCGACATCCGTGCTTACCACGGGTACCCCGCTGGCCAGCGATTCGAGCACCGAGTTGGGCATGTTGTCCACCCGGCTGGGATTGAGGGAGAGATCGGCATCCCGATACAAAGCAGCCATCTGATCCCGGTCCAGGCGGCCCGTGAAACGGACATGCTCCGCCACGCCAAGCTCCGCAGCCAAGGCCTTCAGCTCGCCCTCCAGCGGGCCGCTGCCGGCTACCGACAGTGTGGCATCAGGACGGGCCGCGTGCAGGATTGCAAACGCCTTCAAGGCCGTGTCGATGCCATAGATGGCTTCCAGGTTGCGAGCCACCATGAGGTGCGCGCCGCCCTTGGAGGGCACCGGATGAAAGCGGTCCAGATCGATGATGTTGGAGACGACCCTCCCCGGCATCCCGAAACGGGCGAAGACCTCCTGGAGAAAGCCTGACGGCAGCACCAGCTGAGCCGCCCGGGCCATGGTCGGGCGAACACTGGCCACCGAGCGCCGCAGGAAAGGCTCAGCCTCTCCCCCCCGGTAATTGACGATGACCGGAACGCCACGCAGGGAAGCAATCCAGACGGCCGGTGCGGCGAAGAGATGCCAGGACCAGCCGGAATTGGCCATCACGTGCATCACGTCCGCCCGCCCTGCCGCGCGGAACAGGGCCCACAGGTAGGGCAACAGGCGGGCAACGGCACGCACCCCCTGGATCCGCCCCACCCAGGCCGGCCGGTAAGGTGCATTGACCTGCACGACCTCGACCGTGGCCCCCTCCCCTCTCAACAACTCGGCGAGCTGCCGGGTCTGGTTGGCCATGCCGCCAGCCGGAGGGGGCAAGGGTCCGACCAGGGCGACGCGCAAACCATTGAACGTCATGCAGGCTTTCCGGGGACAAGGGCACTGTACACACGCCGATAATTGGCCACGCTGTTCCTCCAGTTCCGCACATCCTCGACGAAGCGGCGACCTGCTGCCCGCATGGCGGGCCAGCGCTCCCGGTGATCAAGCATGTCGGCCAGCGCCGCAGCCAGGGCTTCGGCATTCCCAGCGGCAAACAAGCGGCCCGTCTCTCCGTCGCGGATCAGCTCCTTGTGCCCGCCCACGTCGGAAGCCACGAAGAGATGGCCCTGGGCCATGGCCTCCAGAGG
>JAFLDU010000244.1 GCA_017309145.1 Zoogloea sp.
ATCGCCAGATCATCCACGACTACTCCATCGGCATGGACGTGCTGTCGGTGTATGTGGACACCGAGGGCCACGAAGAAGCCTGCCTGAGCTGGGAGGTAATGAACGCCGTCGAACGCTTCGACCTGCACATGCGCGGCGTGGTGGGCGTGCAGTCTGTCTCCACGGTGGCGGGCCTCGCCAAGCTTTATGTGGCCGGCAACAACGAAGCCAACCCCCGCTGGGCCGCCCTGCAACGCTCCGAGGCCGCCCTGCGCACCGGCGGCCGCGCCGCCAACCCCAGCCTCGGCCTCAACACCCAGGGCTGCAAGACGATCAACCTGCAGGTGTACCTCAAGGACCACCAAGGCCCCACCCTCGCCCACGTGGTGAAGGAGGTGCAGCGCTTCATCGACGCCGACCACACCCCCGGCACCCACTTCCGCCTCGGCGGTGGCAACGCCGGTGTCGCCGCCGCCACCAACGAAGCCGTCGAGCACGCCGAGATCCAGA
Source organism: Zoogloea sp. (assembly GCA_017309145.1). GTDB lineage: Bacteria > Pseudomonadota > Gammaproteobacteria > Burkholderiales > Rhodocyclaceae > Zoogloea. The sequence continues at coordinate 490 of JAFLDU010000244.1, forward strand.
TGCTCGCCTCCATCTTCGGCGCCATCACCCTGCTGTGCTGGCTCACCTTCAAATCCTGGCGCGCCGTGCTGTGCGTGATCGTCCCCCTGGTCATCGTCACCATCATGTGCAACGCCCTGATGGCCCTCCTCGGCATCGGCCTCAAGGTCGCCACCCTCCCCGTCATCGCCCTCGGCGTCGGCGTGGGCGTCGACTACGGCATCTACATCTACGAACGCCTCCAGCACGAGATGGCCCACAACGGCCTGCCCCTCCGCGAAGCCTTCTACGAAGCCATGCGCCAGCGCGGCACCGCCGCCGTGTTCACCGCCGTCACCATGTCCATCGGCGTCGGCACCTGGGTCTTCTCCACCCTCAAGTTCCAGGCCGACATGGGCATCCTGCTGGCCTTCATGTTCCTGGTGAACGTGCTCGGCGCAATCTTCCTGCTGCCCGCGCTGGCCGTGTGGCTGGGCGTGGGGAGCGAAGAGAAGGCACAGCAAGGGCAACTGGCGCATTCGTGATGCATCGCGCCGGAGATGAAGCATGGCGTGGCGTGTAAGTGCTTCGTACACCGCAGCAGGAAGGATGTGCCCGGCCGCTGGAAGCAGGTAGAGGGCGGACACATCCAAGTACACGAGTGCAGCATCAAAGTGCCATGCCGCCACATCCCAGTGCACGGCTGACACATCGATAGTCAGCCGGGCAATGAGCATGTGCACGGCTGCGCATCCTTCGCACCGCGGCGCTTCAAAAGAAACGGGTATGGCATGTATTCATGTCATACCCGTTTGTCTTTAGAGCACGGCGCTTGGAGCTTGGTACAGACTGGATGGAAGAGAAAAGACCCGGGCGGGAAGGACGCGGAGTGCAGCAGTTCATTGAGCGGCGCGGGTGAGCGTGTGAGGATTCCCTGTCGTGAGAACGTTGGATCTCCGGGGGCAGGAATAACGCCCTGAACCAAAGCCCGAACTCAACAGGAAAACCATGTCCCGCCTGCTCCCCTTGCCTGGCTCGTCTTCGCACTGTTTGCCCGACGCCCCACCCCCTGCTCTCGCGAAGACACATCCCGTTTGAACTGGAGGACTCAGCCTCGACCGGATGAACAAGCGATGACCATCAGCAGAAGAACCGCGTTCGTTTCCGCCCTGCTGGGCTTTGCCTGCTGTGTGTGCTTGTGGGCAGTCTGCTACCGCGGCTCGATGCCGTATGAGTGTGCCCCGCCCCCCGCGCTGATAAGAAAGATCACTTTTGGACTGATGGCGCTGGCTCTTGTGCTCCGCGTTGCAGAGCACGTCACCAACACGTCGCGCCAGGGATTTGAATCCACCTTCCTGAAGGCCCGAGCGATCTACGGTGCCTTCGGCATCAGCTTCTTCCTCTCCTACGTCTTTTTCTTCGCTGTGGTGAAGGACGGAAGCGGTGGGTGAGCCCCATCGATGAGTTGATTCTCCCTTCTCACGAAGACGCTTACGGGGCGAATCCTGGTCGGGCGGCTAGCCCTGACTTCGCTTTACTCACAGACTCTATTTCGAGGTTTTTCCATGAGCTGGATTGATGCCATCAGCAAAGAGTTCGTGAACTCTCCCCTGCGTGTCTTCCCTCCATTGCTTCTTGTCTTGTGCGGCTGCGCTTCTTCCGGTGAGTCACCGTCTTCCTCCCTGTATCGTGAAGCAGGATGGCTGACTGGGGAGCAAGCAACCCAGGTGGCATTGCTTGACGCGGTCGACCACGCCCTCTCCTTGAGCATAAATGGTGAAGACTTCCATTCGTATCAGATAAAGAAGCGGCGAATGGACGGGCAGTCGTACTTTGAACAGGCAACCCAGCCCGTCAGTGGGCGCGACGCCGACCAACTCTGCTTGCAGAGTGATGATGTGAATGAATGGACACAACTTGCCTGCAGAGCGGTCGTTGCGGATCTCGATCCCAGTGATACGGGTTGTCAGCTCAGCGCACGGTGTATGAGGGTACGAATTGCTCCTTTCGTGCTTGGCAAGCCCGAGAGCATGGCGGTCGTGGAGTCGGCGCTGCTGGAGCCCTGCCGATTCGTACCCGATTACGCTGAACTGAAGAGGAAGCATGGGATCAACAAGCCCCGAGGCGGAAGGACGCGGCTTGGCGCTGACGTGTCTCGATACTGGCTGTTCTGCAGCTCCGGCAAGAAGGTCAGTGCCACACTCGAAGAAACCAGTACCGAAGGGCGTTTTCTCTTGAAATGGTTCAGGTAACTCGGACACACCCGGAACACCCCGACTGCTTACCGGGTAACCGCTGCTCCCCTCCATTCCCATCAGGCGTCCCTGAATCCTGCAGCCTTGTTCTCGTGCCTGGACGGAAGTGAAACAGTTCATTGAGCGATGACGCTCAGGCATGTGAGCATCACGGCAACGCAAGTCAGGCAACGGCTTGGCGACGGCCTGCCGCGCCTCGGCGCTTCCCCCCTTGGGTCGGGCCGGCAGCAATTCGCGTGGGAGGACGACACTGCCATGAAAACCCAGTACTACACCGCCTCGAGTCTCGACGGCTTCATCGCCACCGAAGACGACTCGCTGGAATGGCTGTTCCCCCTCGGCGACCTCAACGAATCCAGCTACCCCGCCTTCATCGCCGAAGTCGGCGCCCTGGCCATGGGCGCCTCCACCTACGAATGGATGCGCCGCAACGCCGACCCCGTCGCTGCAGAAACCGGCTCTCCCTGGCCCTACACCCAGCCCACCTGGATCTTCACCCACCGCCCACTCCCCGCCATCGAAGGCGCCGACATCCGCTTCGTGCAGGGTGATGTGCGCGACGTGCACGCACAGATGCGCAAGGCCGCCGGCACAAAGAACATCTGGATCGTCGGCGGCGGCGACCTCGCGGGGCAATTCCACGACGCCGGCCTGCTGGACGAACTCATCATCCAGATCGGTTCGGTGACGCTGGGTAAAGGGAAGCAGGTCTTTCCGCGGCGGGTGTTGAGTCCGACGCTGCGACTGACTACGGTGAGGCAGATGGGGAGTGGGATGGTGGAGTTGAGGTATGAGGTGGGGGGCGATGGGGCATGATGCCAAGGTCGGCAATCGGGCAGCCAAGTAGGTCGGGTTAGCGCAGCGTAACCCGACACTCCTTATCCGCAATCAAAACGCCATTAGCCTCAGTGAAGCTTTGCGGACGTGTTTAAGCGTGAAGAAGAACAACCACGCGATGTCGGGTTACGCTGCGCTAACCCGACCTACACTGGCTTGCAGAGCGAGTTGTCCGATATCCCAATGCTATGCGGCGGAACTGTCGCCCTAAAACAAAGTGAGGCATCTCATGGCCACGCTCATCTGGCAAGCACCTATGCGCTACTTCTCGACTGGCGATGAAGCTGCGTTTTTCTCGTGGCTACAAGCTATTTCCGGCGTCGTTTCGGTTCAAGGCTATGGCCGTGAGCTTCATATTCGCCTTCGTTCCAAGAGGCTCTCCGCGCGAAGCCTCAAAGAACTCCTTGCCCTTTATCAACGCTATCAGGGCGACATGAGCGAACTCGCCCAGTTCTTAAACCAATCAAATTCAACATGGTTTGCTGACCCACATGCATACTGGCATTCTCAAGTATTCGGGAACGCACATACAGCCTGCCATCCCAGTCAGGGCGCTGCCTTTGGCCGCTGACGTTCTGCAAGCGGCTACCTATCACCTTGCACGTTAAGCTTCACATGAAAGTTTATGCATACCCAAATGGCGGACCGGTCAACCAAGTAGGTCGGGTTAGCGCAGCGTAACCCGACATTCCCTATCAGCAATCAAGACACCATAAGCACCAGTGAAGCACGCGATGTCGGGTTACGCTGCGCTAACCCGACCTACACCGACTGAATAGGTGCCCTACCAAGGCTCCGCCGCCGGCGTTCCCTGGTGATAGCGGATCTGCCACCGCCCTTCCTCCTCAACCCAAACGGAAGCGCGCAGCGTGTGCCTGGACAGGGATCCGTCGGGCTGGACATCGGCGGAGCGGTAGTTGAGCAGCACCACGCCGGGCGCCAGCGTCTGAAGTGCGAAGTCGTCGGACAGCGCGGGGGGCGCTTCCTTCAGCCCGGCCAGGAAGCCCATGACGGTGGCCCTGTCGTACCTTCTGCCGGATCGACCGATCTCGTGGAAGTCTTCATGCAGCAATTGGCCAAGGCGAGCCGCATCGCAGCGGATGCCGGAATGGTGCAGCTCGACCTCAAGCGCTTGAATGACGGCAAGGAGCGGATTCGTGGTCATCTGGCACAACGTCCGTGTTGGGTAAGGAAACAGGTCGCGTCGGCCACTTCAATCCGCCGACGCAGCCGACAACATCCATCGGTCACGCTGCAGCGCCATCGGCTGGTAGGTGAGGCCTGCTGATGCGCCGACCTCGCCCGTGCATTCAAATCCGTATTTCTCATACGCAGGGACGGAAGACAAGGACGCCCTCACCGTCACGGTATCGACTCTCGCATGGCCCAGGGCCGCGGACAGCAGCCGCCTACCCACGCCTTTCCGCTGGTGATCGGGGGCCACGAAGAGCATCGCCAGGTGCCGCCCTTCCTTGAGCTCGATCACGCCACGGATTGCCTCATCGTCTTCCGCCACCAGCATCAGCGTGTCGGCTTTCATCCTTCCAAGGAAGGCAGCACCGTCTGCAACGCGCGAGAAGCTCGAAAGCCCCTCCTCCGACACGGTGCTTGCAACCGATCGGGCAAACGAGCGCATACAGAGTGCGCTGACAAGCTCGACATCCCGTTCTTCCATCCATCGGATACGCATCGAGACCTCCATGAACTTGCCGAGCGGCAGGCCAGGCTGGACGCCGCGCGGGGCTTCGGATGGTAACGTGTTCGCCCTCATCCCGGATGGATACGTGTGCGCGCCAGCGTGCTACTGCAGAGCGGATCGGGGCAGATCATGCGCTGTCGGGTTACGCTGCGCTAACCCGACCTACGCCAACTCCGCCTCGCCCTTCCCCTACGCCAACAAGAACGCCCGGCAAGCCGGGCGTTCTTTGCTTCATCAAACAGCTACGTTCAGAACGAGTACTTCATCACCAGCGACAGCTGGTCCCGATCCGTCAGCGGACGGAATTCCCGCATGTTGGCGACTTCTGCGCTGCCGAAGTAGCCCATGTAGGTCAGGCCCACCTGGAAGTTGCGCTGGTAGGTGAAGGTGGCGCCGATGCTGGCGCGCATGTCGCCTTCGCCGCCGACGCCGCCGGTGATGGTGCGGCCCTTGAGCTGGCGGGAGAAGCTGATCGGGACGCTGAGGTCCCAACCTTCGATGATGCCCGGGTAGCCGAGGCTGAGGGTGCCGGAGGCGGCGAGGCCGTAGTTGGCGCCGAAGAACAGCTCCTTGCTCTTGGGGAAGACGGTGGCGCTGGCGGCGCCCGGGGCGTTGACCTCTTCGACGCTTCCGATGGTCACGTAGGCGACTTCGGCGGTGAGGGTGGTCTGGTCGGCCAGGGCGGTGCGCTCCAGGTTCCAGATGGTGTTGAGGTTGGCCTGGAAGATGTCGCCGCGGGTGGGGGTGGGCAGGTAGCTGCTGGCAGCCTGCGGGGCACGCGGGTTGACCAGGGTCTTCACCAGCACCGGGGCGCCCTGCTTGTACGACAGTTCGCCAGCGATGGAGGCGGCGCCCACCGAGGTGCTGAAGGTGGCGCCGATCAGCTTGATGTTGTCGAAGTAGCGGACGTTGTAGAGGCCGCCACCGAGGGCGCCGGACGTGGTGCTGAAGGCGTTGATGACCGGCAGCGGCGAGCGGTCGTGGTAGTTGAGGTAGTACAGGCCGACTTCGGTCTCCTCGGTGAGGCGGTAGCGGCTGCCGACGCCCCACTGGGGCGTGTTGCCCGGGTCGATGTCGCGGCCGCGCTGGCCGTAGGAGCACACGGAGCGCCCGCCCACGCTGCGGTAGGGTTGCAGGCAGGTGCCGCCGGGGCCGGTGGAGTCGGCGCTGCTCAGGAAGGAGCCGGGGGCCGGGGCGATGGTGGTGTGGAAGCCGAACTGCAGGTGACCGAGCAGGGACCAGCGGGACGACATCTCGATCTGCGCCGAAACCTGGTCTTCGGGCAGCAGCTGGTCCTTGGTCTCGGTGCCGACGATGCCGGTCTTGGTGCCGTCGGCAGGGCCCTGGGCCAGGGAGATGCTGGGGAAGAACAGGCCTTCGCCCCACGATACGACGTGGCGGCCGAGGCGCACGTTGGCACGGCGGCCGTTGCCCAGGTCGTAGGTGTCGAAGACGTAGGCGTCGAGCAGGCGGGTGTAGCCCCCGTGGAAGCGGCGGGCGTCGCGGGTGAATTCATCCACGGCGCCCGGCTTGTTGACCGGCCCGGTGTTGTCGTTGGTCTGGCGATAGACGTCGTCGTAGAAGGTGGAGGCCGACAGCACCAGGCCATTGACGCCGTTGGTGTAGCTGGTGTCGAGCAGCAGGCTGAGGCGGTTGGCGGTGAGGCTGCCCTTGTCGAAGTTGTTGGTGCCGTCGTTGCCGCCCGAGTAGGCGGAGATCTTCGGGTCGCGGTTCTCCATGCGGGTGGAGAGGGT
>JAFLDU010000245.1 GCA_017309145.1 Zoogloea sp.
GTGCCGAAGTTCAGACTGGCCATGCCGGTGGCGTCCACAAAGAAACCCGGCACCCTCCATTCCCGCTCGACGATGAAGAGGTGGTCGCCATCCTGGAAGGCCTTCTGGGCGATCACGTAGCCGTAGTCGCGGCCGTTGAAGGTGCCGCAGTAAGCGGTACGCGTGGCATGGGGCAGGCCCTCGCGCACGCCGGCCACCAGGCCGCTGGTGGTGAAGCCGCGGCAATGGCCGGCCAGCCCGGTGGCGATGTGGCCGAGATAGGTCTCCGGCGACATGTCGGGTGAGTGGAAGCGCTGGATGATGATCCGGTCGCGGTAGTCCTCGATGCCCTGCCCGCGGGGGATGTACTCCTCATGCCGGACACCCTTGCCCTCCCGCAGGTCGACGATGCGCCAGCCTTGACCGGCTGGCAGGGGGACCTGCCAGTGCAGGGTGGGCGGCTCTGCGGCGGCGCTGGCGCTGGCGAAGAGGGCGGCGAGAAAGCTTGGTAGGCGGAGGCTCATGGCATGCACCGGTTGGACGGGATGATCACTATCACGTTCCTGAGGCAGCGAATGCTGCATTTTTTACCACGTTCGTCGCACTTTGTTACCGCATGCTTCCGGGTGTACAGCCGGTCCGGGCCCCTCTTGGATATAATCCTGTGCTTTTAGTCGCAGTATTCCCCATGAGCGCCGATCAGAAGACCCAGCTTGCCGAACTCCTGCGTGCCGCCCTCCTTAGCGTGGCGCCCGAGCAGGCCGAAACCCCGATCAACCTGGAACGGCCCAAGCAGGCCGGCCACGGGGACTTTGCAAGCAACCTGGCGCTTCAGCTGGCCAAGCCCCTCAAGCGCAACCCGCGCGACCTGGCCAACCTGCTGCTGGCCGAGCTGCCCAAATCCGGCTTGATCGCCAAGGCCGAGGTGGCCGGCGCCGGCTTCATCAACTTCACCCTGGTGTCCGACGCCAAGACCGCCGTGGTGGCGGCCGTGCTTGGCGCGGGTGAGAGCTTCGGCCGGGGCGTCAAGAGCGGAGTCAAGGTGCAGGTGGAGTTCGTTTCCGCCAACCCCACCGGCCCCCTGCACGTGGGCCATGGCCGCGGCGCGGCCTATGGGGCCTCCCTGTCCGATGTGCTGGATTTCGCCGGCTTCGAGGTGACCCGCGAGTACTACATCAACGATGCCGGCCGGCAGATGGACATCCTGGCGCTGTCCACCTGGCTGCGTTACCTCGATCTCTTCGGCATTGCCATCCCCTTCCCGCCCAACGCCTATCAGGGTGACTACGTCAAGGACATGGCCGCCCAGATCAAGGAGTCCCATGCCGACCGCTTCGCCCGGGTGAGCGCTGATGCCGTGCTGGCGGGGGCGCCCTCGGTGGAGGCCGACAAGGAAGGTCACCTGGATGCCCTGATCGCCAACGCCAAGACCCTGCTCGGCTCCGACTATGCCTGGGTGCATGGCTTCGCCCTCACCGAACAACTCGGTGACGGCCGGGAGGATCTGGAAGGCTTCGGCGTCATCTTCGACAAGTGGTTCTCCGAGCGCTCCCTGTTCGATACCGGTCTGGTCGAGAAGGCCGTGGCCGAACTCGAGGCCCGGGGCCACCTCTACGTGCAGGATGGCGCCAAGTGGTTCCGTTCCACCGCCTTCGGTGATGAGAAGGACCGTGTCGTGCAGCGTGAGAACGGCCTGTACACCTATTTCGCTTCCGACATCGCCTACCACGCCAACAAGTACGAGCGTGGCTTCGACCGCATCATCGACATCTGGGGGGCCGACCACCACGGCTACATCCCCCGGGTGAAGGGCGCCCTGCAGGCCCTCGGCTTGCCGCCCGAGAAGCTCGACGTGGCCCTGGTCCAGTTTGCGGTGCTGTACCGTGACGGCCAGAAGGCCGCCATGTCCACCCGCTCCGGCGAGTTCGTCACCCTGCGCGAACTGCGCAACGAGGTCGGCAACGACGCCTGCCGCTTCTTCTACGTGCTGCGCAAGGCCGACCAGCATCTGGACTTCGACCTGGACCTGGCCAAGAGCCAGAGCAACGAGAACCCGGTGTACTACATCCAGTACGCCCACGCCCGCCTGTGCTCTGTGCTGAACCAGTGGAACGGCGTGCTCGCCGACCTGGCCGAGGCCGACCTGTCGCGCCTCGACAATGAGCGCGAGCTGGCCCTGTGCGCCCGCCTGACCGCCTTCCCGGAAGTCATCCAGAACGCCGCCGCCGACTACGCGCCGCACCAGATCGCCTTCTACCTCAAGGACCTGGCTGGCGAGTTCCACAGCTACTACAACGCCGAGCGCATGCTGGTGGAGGATGAGGGGCTCAAGCAGGCCCGCCTGGCACTGGCGGCCGCCGTGCGCCAGGTCATCCGCAACGGCCTGCGCCTGCTGGGTGTTTCCGCGCCCGATTCCATGTAATCCCCGGACCTGTCGTTCATGAGTCGCGATCTCAAGCCACGCCTGCAGACCAAGAAGCCCAAGTCGGGTAGCCGGGGCAGCACCCTGGTCGGTATCTTTGTCGGCCTGATCCTCGGTGCGCTGGTGGCGGCGGGGATCGCCCTTTATTTCACCACCTCCTCGCCCTTCCAGAAGCCCAAGCCCGAGGAGAAGCCGGTCGTTGCGCCGCCGCCCAAGCCGCAGGCCAGCGAGCCGATCGCGCTGCCTGGCAAGGCGGGTGACAAGCCCGTCGAGAAGCCCCGCTTCGACTTCTACAACGTTCTGCCGAAGGGTTCGGATGCCCTGCCGGCGCCGTCCAAGCCGGAAGAGACCACCGAGATCGTCAAGCCGGCCAAGCCCGAGAAGGGTGAGCGGGAAGGCAAATCCACCGATCTCCCGCGGGATGCGGCCGAGCGGGCCAAGGCGGAGGCTGCCCTGCTCGACAAGCCCTTGGTGCCGGAGAAGTTCTACCTGCAGGCGGGGGCCTTCGAGGATCCCTCCGAGGCTGACAACCTCAAGGCGCGTCTTGCGTTGATGGGGGTGGAGGCCAGCGTGCAGAAGGTGGAGCTGCCCGAGAAGGGCACCCTCCACCGGGTCCGGACCGGTCCCTACCTGGGGCAGGACGAGATGAACAAGGCGCTCCAGCAGTTGTCGGGCGCGGGCATCAAGGCGGCCATCATCAAGATCAAGCCGAAGGAACCAAAGCCCGCCGGCTCCGCTCAATAAGTCCTTTGAAGAACCAGGAGAATCCGTAATGCAGCGTCGTGACGTCCTCAAGCAGCTTTCCGCCCTCGCCGCACTGGGCAGCCTCGGCCTGCCCGCGATGGCCCAGGGCAGCGGCTTCGAGACGCTTCCCCAGCCCCAGCCCACCGATGCCAAGGGCAAGGTGGAGGTTCTCGAGTTCTTCCACTACGGCTGCCCCCACTGCAAGGCCTTTGATCCCCTGTTGGAGATCTGGGTCAAGAAGCTGCCGGCCGACGTGGCCTTCCAGCGCGTCCCGGTGACCTGGGGCAACCCCCAGCTGACCGGTTTTGCCAAGCTGCACCTGACCCTCGCCGCCACCGGTGACCTGGGCCGCCTGCATGGCCAGATCTTCGAGGCGGTGCAGGGCGAGCACCTGCCCCTGCACACCGAGGCCGGTGCCCAGGAGTGGGCGGTCAAGAAGGGTGTGGATGCCAAGAAGTTTGCCGATGCCTACAAGTCCTTCGGTGTTCAGGTGGCCCTGCAGCGTGTGCAGAAGATCGAGCGCGACTACAAGGTCAGTGGCGTGCCGACCCTCGCCGTGGACGGCCGCTACATCACCTCGGCCTCCATCGCCGGCACCCACGAGAATGCCCTCAAGGTGGCCGATCAGCTGATCGCCAAGTCCCGCAAGTAATCCCTTTCCGGCGTGCGCCTCCCTCCCGGGGGGCGTCGCTGCTCTCCCCGTGACCCTGCGCGTATTCATCACCGGTGCCTCCAGCGGCATCGGCGCGGCCCTGGCCCGTCACTATGCAGCCAGGGGGGCGACCCTGGGCCTGGTGGCCCGGCGCGAGTCCCTGCTGCAGGGCCTGCTGGCCGAACTGCCCGGCGAGCACGCCGCCTATACCCTGGATGTGGCCGATAGTCAGGCTGTGGTCGAAGCCGCTCGGGACTTCATCCGCCGTTTTGGCGTGCCGGACGTGGTGATCGCCAATGCCGGGGTCTCCGTCGGCACGCTGACCGAGGAGGCGGGTGACCTGCAGGCCTTCGAGCGGGTCATGCGGACCAATGTGCTCGGCTTGGTGGCGACCCTGCAGCCCTTCGTCATTCCCATGCGGCGGCAGGGCAGCGGTCGCCTGGTCGGCATCGCCTCGGTGGCCGGCATCCGTGGGCTGCCGGGAGCGGGTGCTTATAGCGCCTCCAAGGCCGCGGTGATCACCTGCCTCGAAAGCCTGCGGGTTGAACTGCGGGGCAGCGGAGTCAAGGTGATCACGATCGCACCGGGCTACATCGAGACGCCGATGACCGCGGTCAACACCTATCCGATGCCCTTCATGTTGCCGGTCGATGAGGCCGCCCGCCGCTTTGTCCGGGCGATCGATGCCGGCGTTTCGTACACCGTCATCCCCTGGCAGATGGGGCTGGTGGCGAAGCTCCTGCGTCTGCTGCCCAATCCTTTGTACGACTGGCTGTTCGCCCGGGCGGGGCGCAAGCCACGGGGCCTGCGCCTGTAGCCCGGGTCAGTGGGCGGCGTCCGCCGGGGCGCCGGCTGGCCGACTGTGGATCGGACGGGTCAGCCAGATGGTGGCCAGCAGGGCCAGGAACAGCCAGCCTGATAGCCAGAACACGTCATTCACCGCCAGGGAGAAGGCCTGCACGGTCACTTCCCGCTCCAGCAGGGCGAGCCCCCGCGCCAGCTCCAGGCCCTGGGCGTGCAGGCCGTCCAGCGCCTGACCGGCGAGCGGATTGTCGGGTGCGATGCGTGCCGCCAGGTGCTCGTGGTGCAGGGCTGCCCGGCGTTCCCACAGGGTGGTCATGAGGGATGCGCCAAAGGCGCCGAAGGTGATCCGTACGAAGTTGGAGACTCCGGAGGCCGACGGAATCCGCTCCATCGGCAGGCCCGACAGCACGATGGACACCAGGGGGATGAAGAAGCAGGCCATTGCGATGCCCTGGATCAACTGGGGGATCACCACGTCCACCGGGGCGATGCCGGTGGAGAAACCGGAGCGCATGAAGGACACCAGCGCAAACACCAGGAAGGCCACGGTGGCGATGCGTCGAGGGTCGGAGCGCGGCAGGATCTTGCCGACGAAGGGTGACAGCAGCAGGGCCAGCAGGCCGATCGGAGCGGTCACCAGACCCGCCCAGGTGGCGGTATAGCCCATGAACTGCTGCAGCCACAGGGGCATCACCACCACGGTGCCGAAGAACACCCCGTAGCCGGTGGCCAGAGCGATCACGCCGAACAGGAAGTTGGGGCGGGCGAACAGGCTCAGGTCCACCACCGGGTGATCCTCGGTCAGTTCCCAGGCGATGAACAGGGCGCAGCCGACCGCAGCCACCACCGCCAGTGCGATGATCTCGCCGGACGCGAACCAGTCCAGTTCCTTGCCTTTGTCCAGCATGATCTGCAGGGCGCCGACCCACACCACCAGCAGGATCAGTCCCACCTTGTCGATGGGCAGCTTGCGGGTGGGGGATTCCCGGTGCTTGAGGAGCTGCCAGCTGACCCAGGCGGCGGCCAGGCCTACCGGGCCGTTGATGTAGAAGATCCATGGCCAGGACAGGTTGTCCGACAGCCAGCCGCCCAGGATGGGCCCCATCACCGGTGCCACCAGGGTCGTCATGGACCACATGGCCAGCGCCATGCCGGCCTTCTCGCGGGGATAGGCCTGCAGCAGCAGGGCCTGGGACAGGGGGATCATGGGGCCGGCCACCGCGCCCTGCAGTACCCGGGCGGCGATGAGCATCTCCAGGCTGGTAGCCATGCCGCACAGCAGCGAGGCGATCACGAACAGCACCACCGAGCTGACGAACAGGCGGACCTGGCCAAAGCGCTGGCTGAGCCAGCCGGTGAGCGGCACGGCGATGGCGTTGGCCACGCCAAAGGAGGTGATCACCCAGGTGCCCTGGTTGGGGCTGACCCCCAGGTCACCGGCGATATTGGGCAGGGACACGTTGGCGATGGTCGTGTCCAGCACGTTCATGAAGGTCGCCAGGGACAGGGCGACGGTGGCGAGGCGCCGGGCCCCCGGCTCAAGGGGGGGCAGCGCGATGGCGGGGCTGGCCATGCTTCAGGTCCGGGTGCGCCGCGGGGTCGGCGTGGCTGCCGTCGAGCGGCCCGGTTCGGGCAGCGGCGGAAGGCTTGCACCGGCCTCGCCGCTGTTGGCCTTGATGATCGCCTGGATGCGGGCCTGCGCGGCCTTGCCCAGATCATCGAAGATGGTCGTGGCCGCCGGCGCCGTGGCGGTGGTGGCGGACAGCGCGGTGGTCTGGGCGCCGCCATCGCGGACATCCACCTCGACCTGCATGGACAGGCCGATCCGCAGCGGGTGTTCGGCCAGCTCGCGGGGGTCGAGGGTGATCCGCACCGGCACCCGCTGCACCACCTTGATCCAGTTGCCGCTGGCGTTCTGGGCGGGCAGCAGGGCAAAGGCGGAGCCGGTGCCTGCGGCCAGTCCGGCCACCTTCCCGTGGTATTCCACACGGCTGCCGTAGAGGTCGGCACTCAGGGTGACGGCCTGGCCGGCGCGCATGTCGCGCAGCTGGCTTTCCTTGAAGTTGGCGTCCACCCACACCTGTTCCAGCGGCACCACCGCCATCAGCGGCGCCCCGGCGGCCACGCGCTGGCCGAGCTGCACGGCGCGGCGTGCCACCAGCCCGCCTACCGGGGCGGATACGGCGGTACGGGCCAAGGCCAGGAAACTCTCCTCGACCCGCGTCGCATCGCGTTGCACGCTGGGGTGGGTGTCGATCCGCGCGCCCTGGGTCTGCACCCGGTTGGTGGCGAGCTGCTCGCGGGCGGTCTGCAGCGCGGCCTCGGCGGCGCGCAGGGCGGCCCGGGCGTGCTCGACCTCC
>JAFLDU010000246.1 GCA_017309145.1 Zoogloea sp.
CGACCGCCTCGGGCAGGCGGGTCTTGCCGGTCAGGTTGACGATGCGCGGGTCGGCGGCGGCAATGCGCGCGGCGGCCTCGGTATCGGCCGGGCCGCCGAGGATCACCGGGGTCAGGCCGGTGGCCTCGATGAGCCGGGGCACCAGGGCCTGCCAGGCGTCTTCGAACCAGTGCTTCTGGGGCCGCGTGGTGAAGGGGGCAAAGACCGCGAAACGGCCCGCCTGCAAGCCATGGGCCTCGAGCTTGCGCGCCGCCGCCGCCTCGGTCTCCGGCGCCAGGGTGAGGGTGGGCAGGAAATCCCCTGCGTCAAAACCCATCTGCTGGGCCAGGTACTGGTATTCGGAGCCGATGCGGGCCTTTTCGCCGCCCCGGGGAATGACCTCGCTCATCAGCCACTGGCTGCCTTCCTTGGATCCCAGGCCGACCCGCCGCGGGGCACCGGACAGCCAGGTGAGGAAGCCGCTCTTGAGCAGGCCCTGCAGATCCAGCGCCACATCGAAGCGCCGGGCATGGAGTTCGCGCCGGAACTGGCGCACGCGCCCCAGCAGCTCCAGCTTGCGGCCCGATTTCCAGAGCTTCACCCACTCGGCCTTCGACCAGGTGATGACCTCGTCGATGGCCGGATCGGGCAGCAGCAGTTCGTGGATGCCCGGCTCGACCAGCCACGCGATATGGGCGTCCGGGTGGGCCCGACGGATGGCAGCGGGCAGGGCCGAGGCGAACACCACATCGCCGATGGCCGAGCTGCGGACGATCAGGATGCGCATCAAGCCCCCACCCCGACCTGCACCGCGCGCGGACGGAAGCCCGTCTGTGCCGTCAGCATCGATCCACCATCAGGCCGGAGGGCCGGAAACGCGCCGTGACACGGAGAATCAGGCAGGAAAGGGCGGGACCAAGACATACGGAAGGGGTGCTCGAACTGCGGAGGGGCTCTATTGTGCCCCAATCTGCGCGCCAATCCGCCAGCCTTTGCCGCGTCCGGGCCCTGCTCAGGCCCTGACCGCCCGTCGGATGGGCACGCCCTTGGGGCTGTTGCGGGCTACCAGCTTCCACCACAGGCCGGCGGCCGTCGTCCCCTGGTGGACGGCCTTGCGCGGCAGACTGAGCAGATCGTCCGCCGACGTGGCCACGGCGCGCTGGCAGGTGGTCGCGGTGAGATACCCCGCGGCGGCGGCGGCCTCGACGGCGCGCAGGTCGTGACTGCCGTAGGGATAGCAGAAATGTGCCACTTGGCGGCCCAGGATGTCCTCCAGCACATGCTTGCTGTCCCCCAGCTCGCGGGCGATCTGCACGGCCGAATCGACCCGGGCCAGACGGGGATGGCTCATGGTGTGGGAGCCGACCGTGAAGCCCATGGCCTGCACTTCGCGCAACTGGGCGGCGTTCATCAGCGGTGCCGGCGCGAGCCCTTCCGGGGCCACCCACTCGGAACGCCCGCCCAGCATGCCCGCCACCGCATAGACGCACGCCGGATAGCCGTGCTCGAGCAACACCGGCGCGGCCTGCTCGAGGAAATCCACATAGGCATCGTCGAAGGTCAGCGCCACCGCCCGGGGGGGCAGGGGTGCCTCGCCGCGCAGCCCCGCCGCCACCGCATCCAGGCTGACGACGTTGAAACCGAAGCGCTTGAGCATCGCCATCTGGGCCCGGAACCGGGGCAGATCGCAGTACTGCCCCCGGTGCGACGGCATGCGTACAGGAAAATCACCGACACGGTGGTACATCAGGATATGGACGCGCGCAGCCACTGGACTTCCTATTCAGTTCATCGCCTGGAAGACGAAGCCGACGATCATGGCAATGAAGAGCAGGCCAAGCCCCACGTTGCGGACCTTCTTGAGGGTACGCTGCAGCTTGACCCGCTGACGGCTGGCCTGGAAATGCTCGACGACCGGCACCTCGTCACCGCGGTCGAAGATCTTGACGTAGCTCGCCGGCAGCAGGCCGATATCCAGGTCCGTATCACGCTTGAGCGCGGCCGTGAAGCTGTCCTGGTCGACGCCCAGCACCATGCCGTCCTGGGCATTGATCCAGTTCCTGACAAACGCATGGACCTTCGGCGTATTGCGCAGGAACAACGTACCGGTGAGATACGGGTGGGACAGGCCGCCCCCCGGCGGAGCCTTGAAGACACCGATGTCATGGGCGTAGGCATCGAAGAGCACCATGGGGCTGCGGACCACGCAGTCCGCATCCAGGTAAACGATGTCCCTGCCCGGAAAACGCTCGAGGCAGTGCAGCAGGAACTCCGGCTTGATGCGAGTGTTGGCCTCCCAGTAACCGCGACTGGCATAGCGCTTCAGGAAATAAGCCGTGCCCGTCGCTTCCAGGGAAGCCCGCAGCTGCTCGGCCTCGTGGGCGTACTTGTCGGTGAAGAAACAGCAGGCCACGAAGGCGCTGTCCGGCTTGCCTTCGGAGAGTCGTTCGCCTTCGGGGGAGAATGTATGGGCCATGCAGTGTTAAGAAATCCTTTACAAGGATTATCTCCGAAAGCCACCCGAAATGAACGAACCGACCCCGCAAGTCGCCTAAATTTCCTAAAAAAATCCTTTTCTTTCAAATATCTTTCATGAAATCAACAAAAGCGTGACGGCCTGGATCAGAACGCCGGAGCCTTCAGCCCTGCCAGCCGATCGAGTACGTCTTCCGTCCGGATCGAGGCCATGCCGTCCCCGGTCAATCCCTGCAGCAGGGGGTCATGGGCCAGAGGCGGCGTGACGCCGAACAGACCCAGGGCAGGAACTCCGTTGGCAACCGCCATGTTGAGGACGCCCGTGTCGTTGCCGAGGCAGAACTGGCAGTGACGCAGCAGCGCCGCCGAGCGCTGGACGGAGCCCTGCGCCGACAGCAGGACACCATCGCGCAGCGTCGGAGGCAGCTTGTCCAGGATCTGCCTGGCCGCCTCCGCCTCCGCCGGCCCCCCCAGCAGCACCACGCCACAGCCGCGCCGCAGCAAGGCTTCGGCAAGCTGCGCGAAGCGCTCCGCCCCCCAGTTCTTGCGCGGCTCGGAGGTCCCGATCGAGAACGCATAGCGCGGCGCCGGAAAGACCTGCAGATCCCGTCCCGCAGCCTCCAGGGCGGCCGGCAGCACCGTCATCCTGGGTATGACCGGCCCGTCCACCAGACCATGGGCGACACAGAAAGCCGTGACCTCCGGATACACCCAGTTGCCGGGCCCCGCATAGGGGCGGATGAAGGGCGCCTCGGACAACAACATGCGCTCGCCCACCGAGAAGCCGAAACCGGCCCGCCGCGGTATGCCGGCCAGTGCGGCCAGCAGGGCGTAACGCACCCGTCCGGAGAAGATGTAGATCCGCCCGAAGCCGCGCGCCCTCAAATCACGCACGAACCCGATCTGGGCCAGCAGCCCATCGTGGCGCCCCTTGCGATTCTCTCCTTTGCGTGGGCGATGATCGAACTCGATGACCTCATCGATGCACGCCTCGGCAGCCAGCACCTCGGCGGCCTTGCACGAGGGGCGGGCAATGACGCTAACCTTGCCGCCTGCGCTGCGGGCGGCGATCGCCCGCAGATAGGGAAGGTGCCAGATCAGGTCGCCGATCCCGCTGCGATGATGCACAACCACCGTGCGCGGCAATCCTCCGGTGGCCCCAGGCCCATGCGCCATCAGGATGCACCGCCCCGCTGGCCGGCGGCCCGCAGCGAAGCCCTCAAGCTCCGGGCCATCAGGAAAACCGTCCATTTACGCCGTTCAGCGCGGGCCACCCGCGCCAGATGGCTGAACACGGTTTTCCGTTCGTGTGTGCCATAGCGACCGGCGATGGTGCTCGCCAGGCTGGCATCCTCCTCGACCACACTGGGTGATACCAGGGGAATCCGCAGGCCGTATTTCCAGTAGAGATCCAGTGCATTGTCGATGGGGCAGTGCGGTACGGACAAGTGCTCGAGAAGGCGCCGGGCCCCCTCCAGGCTGACCAGGTAACCCTGGGTACCGCTGGGATTCTTCGTCGGCAGGATGATCTTGAACCCGCCCGAAAGCGTCGCGAGCCGCTGCCCACGGATCGGCTTGAGGGCGGACAGGCGCAATGCATCGAAGGGCAGGCCGGTCGCGATCGCTTCTTCGGCGACACGCAGCATATCGGGCCGGCAATGCACGTCATCCTCGAGCACGATGGCATGGGGCAGCCCGCGCTCGACGACCGTCTCCCAGAAGCGCACATGGCTGAGGTAGCAGCCGATTTCCCCCCCAGACAGGCCCGGGTGGGTGCCGGCCGGCAGCGCCTCGGGCGAAACCTTGGCGCCCTCGACCGCGGGCACGATCTCCGCATCCAGCCCCAGGCCCCTCAGATGGTCGAGTATCTGGGCCCGACGCACCGCATCCCGCTCGAGGTTGATGACAAAGATATGCATGAAAAGCCGCCCTCAGGCCCCGCCGCCCTGTCGTTCAAAGCGCGGGATGATAGCAAGATTAATCCTGGCCCCCGAAACCAAGGTCAGGATGGCAAAGGGGCGCAAGGCCGGGTCATGTGACGTCATGACCCCGATTGTCGCGTAATCAAGCGTGAAGAAACCGCTACTCCAGGTTAAGAGGGGCGTGATCTTTGTCACCGGACATTACCTGCCCTCACGCATGGCCAGCGCTTTGCGCTACGCTTCCGGTCCATTCGAACACCAGCCCACAGGATGCTCGACCTTCCGAATGTCAGCCTCATCTGCCTCGACACACGCCACCCGAATCTCGCAGCATTCGCCCTGGGGCGCTGTCTGGACCGGGCGAAGTTTGGCGAAGCCGTGCTGCTCACCGGTACCGGCTTCATCAGCCCCGATCCGCGCATCAGCGTACGCCCCGTGGACACCTTGCGGAACGTCGCCGACTACTCGACCTTCATGGTCAAGCACCTGCACGAACATGTCGCGTGCAATCACGCACTGATCATCCAGTGGGACAGCTTCATCATCGACGAGCAGGCCTGGGACCCGGCCTTCCTCGACTACGACTACATCGGGGCCCCCTGGCCGCACCGCTCCGAACCGGTGGGCAACGGCGGCTTCTCCCTGCGCTCCCGACGCCTGCTCGAGGCGCTGACCGACCCGGACATCCGTGAACTCCACCCGGAGGATGCCTGCATCTGCGAGCGCTACCGCAAGGCGCTCGAAAACCGCCACGGGATCCGTTTTGCGCCCCTCGAGCTGGCCCGCCGCTTCGCCTTTGAACTGGAGCCCCCGGAGGGGCCGACCTTCGGCTTCCATGGCCTGTTCAACTTTCACCAGGCCCTGCCGGAAGACGCCCTGAATGACTGGCTGGCCGCCGCGCCCGCGCCATTGCTGACGTCCGTGCCGGCCCGGCGCCTGCTGAAGAACCTGATCCGCAGCAACCAGCATACCGCCGCCCAGCGCATCCTGCAGGTGCGCGGTGAAGGGCCGCTGCCGATGAAGCTCGACGCCTTCAAGCTCAACGGCCTGCTGGCCCTGCGCCGCTGGCGCAGCCAGAACGGCCATGACTAGCGGCTAACGGGCCGGCGTGGCCGGATGGGCGCCGGCGGCAAATACCGCCAGCATCACCGTAAAGGTCAGCGTGCCCAGGGACGAGGCGAACATCGAGCCCACGTTGGAGAACACGAACTCACCGAGCAGCAGTATCAGCCCCCAGGTGGCGAAGAGGCGCTTGTCCGGGTCTGCCGCACGGCGCTGGGCGGCAAAGAAGCCCACCATGCCGATCCAGAAGGCCAGCATCGCCAGGGTGCCCAGCACGCCGGTGGTGGTGAGGTGGTCGATGAAAAGGTTGTGCAGGCCATTGAAGTGGATCAGGACCGAAGGCAGCACCCCGGCGGCCACCGCGGCCTCCACCGCGCCACGGAACCTGGCCATTCCGAGCCCCAGCCACGGATGGGCGAGGAACTGCTCCCAGCCCCACTGCCAACTCAGCAGGCGCAAGCCCAGCGACGTCTCGCGGGCACTCACCGCCGCCGGATCGGCCTGGTAGGCCAGCACCTCGAACACCCCTTCTTCCACACGGCCCCAGATGCGCTGGCCGATCAGCATTGCCACCAGCAGCGCCAACACACCGGCCAGCACCAGCGGACGCCGCGGCAGGCGCTGGCGCCCTGGCATCTGCAGGGCCAGCAGGGCCATCAGGGGCAGGGCCACCCAGGCCGAGCGCGTTCCGGACAAAATGGCCGCCACCGTGCCGCCGATGATGGCCAGCGGCACCAGTAAAGGCAGGCCGGTCTGGCTGTGCCCCCTACCCGCCGCCAGCCCACCGGCCAGAGCCACCATGGCTACGACGGCACTGTAGTTGCCGAAGGGCCCGGGGCTCGAGAATGGCCCCATCGGCCGCCCCGCGTTGAGGGCCAGCAGGCCTTGACCGCCGCCCTGGGCCAGTGCGGCCAGGGCCACCAGCATGCAGCCTGCGCCGGCGATCGCTAGCCCCCGTAGCACCGACACCCGCGCCAAGCCGATACGCCGGAACAACAAGTAGACGAAGACCGCGGCCAGCAGGTGGGCCGGCCGGTCGAGCAACCGGGCATTCCAGCCGAGCAAGCTCATGTTGAGCACATAGACCACAGGCAGGACAGCCGCCGCCAGCATGAAGCGGCGATCCAGCCTATCGATATGACGGCCCGGCAGGCACACCGCCGCCAGGCCGAGCACCGCCATCAGCAGGGCACAGGCCTTGGCCAGCCCGGCGGACACCACCAGACCGGCGAAGAAAAGGGGAAGCAGCCAGGACACGCGCGCAGCCAGCCACGCCGGGCGCCGGGCAAGGGAAGAGTAGAAGGACATCATGGATTCAGGGGACAGGCAGCAGATCGACACCCGTGGTACGGAAGGCGTCTTCCATCTGGCGACGCTCGGCCTCGGACTTGAAGCGCACCCGGTCCCAGCCGAAGGCCACCACCGGCGTGCTGGCGGGCGCCGTCTGGCGGGCAAACAGCAAGGCACTGGAGCGCACGCCGACCACCGCGTCGTAAGGC
>JAFLDU010000247.1 GCA_017309145.1 Zoogloea sp.
GGGCGAGCGCGGCCTGCTGCTTGACCCAGGCCAGGGTCTGCGGGCACTTAGCGGCCAGATCGACGCCGGTGCCTCCGGCGATCAGCAGCGTGTCCGGCGGCGCTGCGACGCTCAGCGGGGCGCTGAGCAGCCGGGCGCCGCCGGAGCTGGTCACCAGCCCCCCATCCCGGGACAGGATGTCCACCTGGTAGCTGCCCGGCACGCAGTCATTGGCCGCTTCGAAGGCGCCTGACGGGCCCGCGGCGTCGAGCAACTGGAAGTCCGGGAAGATCAACAGGGCAAGTGTGCGGGGCATGGCACGAAAGGTGGGTTCTATGTCATTTACGCCATCACTCTAGCCGGCGAGCATGGGCGGGTCAAAGTCTCCCTGAGTGCTCCCCATGAACCGCAACCTGATCCTGCTGACCCTCAGCCAGGCCCTGATGATGACGGTGGTCGGGCTCCTGCTGTCCGCCTCGGCCCTGGTCGGTGCCCGCCTGGCCGGCTCCGCGGCCCTGGCCACCTTGCCCCTTGCCCTGCAGTACCTGGTGACCTTGCTGGCCCTGGCGCCGGCCTCGCGCCTGATGGCGCGGTGGGGGAGGGGGCCGGTGTTCATGGCCGGCGCAGCCTGCGGTGGGGCGGGCCTGCTGCTGGCGGCGGCGGGCATTGCCTTCGAAAGTTTCTCCCTGTTCTGCATGGGCGCCGCCTGTGTGGGCATCTATGGGGCGGTGGGGCAGTTCTACCGTTTCGCGGCGATCGAAGCCGTGCCCTTGGCGCAACGGGGGCGGGCGGTTGCGCTGACCCTCAGCGGCGGTGTGCTGGCCGCCTTTGCCGGGCCGGCGATCGCCCGGGCGACCCGCGATCTGCTGGCCGAACCCTTCCTGGCCAGTTTCCTGGCGCTGGTGGCGGGTGCCTTCCTGGCGGCCTTGCTGGCCGGGGCGCTGCATCTGCCCGAGGCCGTGGCTGGTCGCAGGGACGCGCCGCGGCGGTCCCTGCGCGACCTGCTGGATGATGCTGCGCTGCGCCTAGCCCTGATCGGCGGGATGGTGGCCTACGGGGTCATGAACCTGCTGATGACCGCCACGCCCCTGGCGATGCTCTGCGCCCGGCTGGATTTTGCGGCCACGGCCGGCGTGATCCAGTGGCACCTCGTCGCCATGTTCGCGCCGTCCTTCCTCACCGGTGCGCTGATCGGGCGCGTTGGTACGCGGGCGGTGATGGCGCTGGGGACCGTGCTGACCCTGGGCGGGATCGCGGTCGCCCTGGCGGGGACGGCACTGGCCCATTTCGAGGGCGCCCTGGTGCTGGTCGGGGTGGGCTGGAACTTCCTCTATGTGGCTGCCACGAGCCTGCTGGCGGAGTCCTGGCGCGAGGAGGACAAGGCACGGGTGCAGGCACTCAACGACAGCCTGGTCTTCGGGGTGGTCAGCCTGGCCACCTTCGGCGCAGGTCCGCTGGTGGACCGCCTGGGCTGGGAGTCGGTGAACCTGCTGGCGGCGCTTCCCCTCATCGGGCTGCTCGTGGGCGTCTGGCGCTGGCGGCCGCGGCCGGGGGGCGCGCTGGCGTCGCGGGGCTGATCTCCGTATCCTCCGTCCCTTTGCACCGCTGCCCGCGCCAAGGCCCGGGCCGCTCCGCCGTCAGCCAGAGTACCCATCGCCGTGCACGCCCCTGCCACCGTACGCGCCGTCCTGTTCGACTTGGACGGCACCTTGCTCGACTCCATTCCCGACCTGTCGGAAGCCTGCCACCGCATGATGCTGGAGCTGGGCCGGACGCCCCATGACATCGAGGTGATCCGGACCTTCGTCGGCAAGGGCATGCTCAACCTGGTGCGGCGCTGCCTGAGTGAGCACGGCACGGCCACCGAGGCCGAGATGGAGGCGGCCGTGGCTGCCTTCCAGCGCCACTATGCGGAGGTCAATGGCGCCGCCACGCTGCTCTACAACGGGGTGGTGCCGGCCCTGCAGGCCTTGCGCGAGCGAGGGGTGGCGATGGCCTGCGTGACCAACAAGCCGAGCGCCTTCACCGGGCCTTTGCTGGCGCGCATGGGGCTGGCCGACTACTTTGCCGTCACCGTGAGTGGTGACACCGTGGCCGAGAAGAAGCCCCATCCGGCACCGCTGCGCCATGCCTGCGCGCAGCTCGGGGTGGGGGTGGATGAGGCGCTGATGATCGGTGACTCGGCCAACGACGCGCAGGCCGCCCGTGCCGCCGGCATGCCGGTGCTGCTGGTCACCTATGGCTATAGCGAAGGCATATCGGTAGACAGCATCGAATGCGACGGTCTACTATCCAGCCTTGTCGATGCGCTCCCGCGCATTCTCGGCTGAAAGAACCGGAACCATTCCAGTGACCCGCAAGCGCACGATCTTCGTAGAGGAGTTCCCTGCCGTTCGTATCCCCCGCTCTGGCGGATGCGGCGGCCGGTCATGGCTGTTCGCCTGAATTTGCCCTGAATGGTCGCGGGCCCGCCCCGTGATACCCTCGCGAAAAAGCATCATGCCCTTCCGGAGTCTCCATGACCGAAGCCGAATTCCACGCCCTGGCCGCCCAGGGCTATAACCGTATCCCGGTTACGCTCGAAACCTTTGCGGATCTCGACACCCCCCTCTCCGTCTATCTGAAGCTGGCCAACGCGCCCAACACCTACCTGCTCGAGTCCGTGCAGGGAGGCGAGCGCTTCGGACGCTATTCCATCATCGGCCTGGCTGCCTCCACCCGGATCGAGGTGCATGGCCGCTCGGTGCTGCTGCTGGCCAATGACCGCCTGATCGAACGCCGCGACTACGGCGACCCGCTCAACTATGTGGCCGAGTTCATGGACCGCATCAAGGTGCCGCCCCGTGCGCACCTGCCGCGCTTTGCCGGCGGCCTGGTGGGCTGCTTCGGCTACGACACGGTGCGCTACATCGAGCCGCGCCTGGCGAAGACCGAGAAGCAGGACGTCCTGGGTACGCCCGACATCCTGCTGCTGCTGTCCGAAGAGATCGCCATCGTCGACAACCTGTCCGGCAAGCTGACCCTGGTGGTCTATGCCGAGCCGGAAGTGCCCAACGCATACCCCCGCGCGGTGCGCCGCCTGAAGGAGCTGCTGGGTAAGCTGCGCGAGCCGGTCAAGGTGCCGGAGGAGACCCGCAGCGCGTCCGCCGAGGCGGTCTCCAGCTTCGGTGAGGAGGCCTTCAAGGCGGCCGTGCAAAAGGCCAAGGACTACATCGTCGAGGGCGACATCATGCAGGTGGTGCTGTCCCAGCGCATGAGCAAGCCCTTCGGCGCCAGCCCCTTGTCCCTGTACCGGGCGATCCGCAGCCTCAACCCGTCGCCCTACATGTTCTACTTCAACTTCGAGGACTTCCAGGTGGTCGGCGCATCGCCCGAGATCCTGGTGCGCCTCGAGGACGACGAAGTCACCGTGCGCCCCATCGCCGGCACCCGCAAGCGCGGTGTCAATCATGAAGAGGACGTGGCCCTCGAGAAGGAGCTGCTGGCCGACGAGAAGGAACGCGCCGAGCACCTGCAGCTCCTCGATCTGGGCCGCAACGACTGCGGCCGCGTGGCCCAGACCGGCAGCGTGCGGGTCACCGAGCAATTCACGGTGGAGCGCTACTCCCACGTGATGCACATCGTCTCCAACGTGGAAGGCAAGCTCAAAGACGGGCTCAATGCCCTGGCGGTGCTGCGTGCCACCTTCCCGGCGGGCACCGTGTCCGGCGCGCCCAAGCTGCGCGCCATGGAGATCATCGACGAGCTGGAGCCGATCAAGCGTGGCATCTACGCCGGCTCTGTGGGCTACATCGGCTTCCATGGCGACATGGACCTGGCCATCGCCATCCGCACCGCGGTGGTCAAGGACGGCCAGATCCACGTGCAGGCGGGCGCCGGCATCGTTGCCGACTCCGATCCCGAATCCGAATGGCAGGAAACCCAGAACAAGGCCCGCGCCATGCTGCGCGCCGCCGAGATCGCCGAAGCCGGGCTCGACACCCGGCTGTGAGCACCGGGAGGCCTGCGCCTTCCCGTGCCGACCCTGCCGCGGGCCTCGCCCGCACACTCGAACACGATGCCGCGCCCGGCGCCCAGGAGGGGCCGGCGCTATCCGGAAAGGATGTCCAGCCATGTTGCTGATGATCGACAACTACGACAGTTTTACCTACAACCTGGTGCAGTACTTCGGTGAGCTCGGCGCCGACGTCAAGGTGTATCGCAACGACGAGATCACCGTCGAGCAGATCGCCCTGATGAAGCCCGACCAGATCGTCGTCTCGCCGGGGCCCTGCTCGCCGGCCGAGGCCGGGATCTCGGTGGCTGCCATCAAGGAGTTTGCGGGCAAAATCCCGCTGCTCGGCGTGTGCCTGGGCCACCAGAGCATCGGCGCCGCCTTCGGTGGCCGCATCGTGCACGCCAAGAAGCTGATGCACGGCAAGGTATCCCCGGTGCATCACCTGGATCAGGGCGTCTTCAAGGGCCTGCCCAATCCGCTGACCTGCACCCGCTACCACTCCCTGGCCATCGAGCGGGAGAGCCTGCCCGACTGCCTGGAGGTGACCGCCTGGACCGATGACGGCGAGATCATGGGCGTGCGCCACAAGACCCTGGCCGTGGAGGGTGTGCAGTTCCACCCGGAATCCATCCTCACCGAGCGTGGCCACGACCTGCTGCGCAACTTCCTCGAACAATCCAAAGCCTGACCGGAGCGCCCCGATGACCATTACTGCCCAGGAAGCCCTGCAACGCACCATCGAGCACCGGGAGATCTTCTTCGACGAGATGCTGTCCCTGATGCGCCAGATCATGGCCGGCGAGGTGTCGCCGGTGATGACCGCGGCCATCCTCACCGGCCTGCGGGTCAAGAAGGAGACCATCGGTGAGATCAGCGCCGCCGCCACCGTGATGCGCGAGCTGTCCACCAAGGTGAACGTGCCCTACGACTCGAAGTTCCTCGACGTGGTGGGCACCGGCGGGGATGGCTCCCACACCTTCAACATCTCCACCGCCACCATCTTCGTGGCCGCCGCGGCCGGGGCCAAGGTGGCCAAGCATGGCGGCCGCAGCGTCTCCAGCAAGTCCGGCAGCGCCGACGTGCTGGAGTCGCTGGGCGTCAATCTCAACCTGAAGCCCGAGCAGGTGGCCGAGTGCATCGAAGAGACCGGCATCGGCTTCATGTTCGCCCCCAACCACCACAGCGCCATGAAGAATGTGGCGCCGGTGCGGCGCGAGATGGGTGTGCGCACCCTCTTCAACATCCTCGGCCCCCTGACCAATCCGGCCAGCGCCCCGAACACCCTGCTCGGGGTGTTCCACCCCGACCTGGTGGGCATCTGTGTGCGCGTGATGGAGCGCCTCGGCGCCGAGCACGTGCTGGTGGTGTACGGACGCGACAGCATGGATGAAGTCTCCCTCGGCGCGGCCACCCTGGTGGGTGAGCTGAAGGATGGCAAGGTGAGCGAGTACGAGATCCACCCGGAAGACTTCGGCATGACCATGATGTCCAGCCGCAACCTCAAGGTGGCCGATGCGGACGAGTCGCGCGCGGTCCTGCTCGGTGTGCTCGACAACAAGCCGGGCGCCGCCCGAGAGATCGTCGCCCTCAACGCCGGTACCGCGCTGTACACCGCCAACGTGGCTGGCTCCATCCGCGAGGGCATCCAGCTGGCGCGGGAGGTGATCGCCTCGGGGGCCGCCCGTGCCAAGCTGGAGGCCTTCGTGGCCGCCACCCGGAAATTTGCCTGAGCAAAGCGAGAGTCCCCATGTCCGACATCCTCAACAAGATCCTCGCCGTCAAGCGCGAGGAGGTGGCCGTCGCCCGGCTCGCTGTTTCCGATGCCGCCGTGTGCGAGCAGGCTGCCGCCCAGGCGCCGGCCCGCGACTTCGTCGGGGCGATCCGCGCCAAGATCGCCGCCGGGCGTGCCGCGGTGATCTCCGAGATCAAGAAGGCCAGTCCCTCCAAGGGGGTGATCCGCGCCGACTTCCGTCCCGCCGAGATCGCCACCGCCTATGAGAAGGCCGGGGCCGCCTGCCTGTCGGTGCTGACCGACAGGCAGTTCTTCCAGGGGGCACCGGAGTATCTGCAGGCGGCCCGGGCGGCCTGCGCGCTGCCGGCCCTGCGCAAGGATTTCCTGGTGGACACCTATCAGGTGTACGAAGCGCGGGCGATGGGCGCCGACGCCATCCTGCTGATCGCCGCGGCCCTGAGCCTGGCCGAGATGCAGGAGATGGAAGCCCTGGCCGAGACCCTCGGCCTGGCCGTTCTGGTGGAGGTACACAACGGCGAGGAGCTGGATCTGGCCCTGCAGCTGCGTACTCCGCTGGTGGGCATCAACAACCGCAACCTGCGCACCTTCGAAGTCTCCCTGCAGACCACCCTGGACCTGCTGCCGCGCATTCCGGCCGACCGTATCGTGGTCACCGAGTCCGGCATCCTCACCCCCGACGACGTCGCCCTGATGCGCGCCAACCAGGTCAATGCCTTCCTGGTGGGTGAGGCCTTCATGCGCGCCGACGATCCGGGCGAAGGCCTGGCGGCCCTGTTCGGCTGATCCATGGCCGAGGTGCCGGACGCAGATGGGCGCGTGGCGGCGCCTTCCGATGCACCGCCTCCGCCGCGGCGGCCGGCGTCGTGGTCCGCCAGTGGGCTGAAAGGCCTGCTGGCAGCGCTGCTCGGTCTGGTCACGGCGGCGGTCCTGGTGCTGGGCTGGGTCGGCGGCACGGCCTCAGGCCTGCGCTTTGCAGCAGGGCTGGCCGAGCGCCTCAGCGGCGGGCTGCTCTCCATCGACGGGGCCGACGGCTACCTGCTGGGGGAGCTGCGTATCAAGGGCCTGAAGGTCCGTACGCCGGACCTGCAACTCGACCTGCACAATCTTGAACTCGATTGGCGTCCGGGGGCGCTGGGCGGCGGCTTGCTGGACGTGGACCGGCTCTCCGCCTCGGAACTGGCCGTGGCCACACGCCCCAG
>JAFLDU010000248.1 GCA_017309145.1 Zoogloea sp.
AAGGGCGAAGAAATCCTTCACCAGGGAGGGCAGCAGCACGACCACGCCGGAAACCAGGGCAAGGGTGTAGAGCGCCGCGACGAGACCCATCACCCAGCGGTTCGGATCGTTGTCCACCGGCAGCCCGACCACCCGGTGCAGGGTGTCGATGAAGGCCGCCACCCGCGAGGGCTGGGTCTCGATCACCTGCACCGCGCCAGAGGCATCCATGCCGGCGATGAAGTGGCGGATCCCTGATTCGTCATGATCGTCGCCGCCTGGCGGGCGGATCTGCCACGCCATGCGAGCCGGGAGATGCTCCGCCTCCTGCAGGTGGATCGTGAACTCCCGCGCGGCGGCAGGATCGGCACGCAGGACCTCGACGATCAACCGCGCGGCATCCGTCAGGGGGACAGACGAGACGTGTTGTGCGGGCGGTGCGACCCAGCGAGCCAGGGGCTCCTTGAACACCGTCAGGGCCCCGGCGTAGAAGGCGATGAACAAGGCCATGCCGGTCAGGATGCCGGTCCAGGTGTGGACGGACTTGTAGATGCGGATGAAGTCGGCGCGCAGCATGGGTTTCAGCCTCCGGATACCGCAGAGAGGACGATCAGTACCCCCGCCAGCAGCAGGTTGGTGCCGCCGAGCCATAGCCAGGCACGCAGTCCACTGGAGAAGAAGTAGCTGCCGGCCAGGGTTCCGAGCCAGACCGGGGCCAGCATCCACATGGCCAGCTGTCCTTTGACGGAGAGCGCCATGTCGGGACTGAGGCGAACGAACAATCCGCTGACGGAGAGGGCCAGCCCGAAGCCGAGCAACGTGCCTGCCAGACTCTTGGTCACCCAGTCGCGCTGGATCGGTGGGGGTTTGGGCGTGTCCATCAGCGGTCCCGTTTCATGGCGATGAAGGCCCCGAGGTAGGGCAGGAGGACGAAGATCAGCATCAGCATGCTGGCCAAGGTGAAGGTGGCGGTGATGGCCTGCATGTCTTGGCGGAGGCCAAGCCAGCTCATCACCAGCAGGGCCAGGCCGGCTCCCCGTGCCGGCCGGCTGGGCAGAGGGGTCAGGCGCCAGCGCTGGTTCGGCGAGGCGAGGTGGAGGCAGGCGCAGCCGGTCAAGGCGGCGGTAAGTGCAAGGGCCGTCGATGTGTTCATGGCGGAGGGAGATGTCAGGGGCTGTCCAGAAAGAACTGCAGGCCGCGGGTCATTGCCGGCAGCCACACCGGGCCGTGGTCTTCCCCGGCAAGCTCGTGGTAGGTGACCCGCCCTTCCCAGCCCGGCAGCGCGCGCAGGCGGGCTGCGAGGTCGCGGGCCGGGGGGATCATCCTGCGTGTGGCGAGCAAGGCCCGGGTTTCCGGTGGGAGCGTGCCTTTCGGCGGATCGTCTTCCAGAGCGCCGACACTGATCTGCACCCGCGGTGAGGGTGAGGTCTCTGCTGCCAGCAGGCGCGGCATTCCTTCCAGCACCCGTTGTCCGTCCCACCAGATGGAGGGGCTCGAGGCGACGTAGGTGGAGAAGGCGGCCGGTCGGGTGAGCAGGACATGCAGGACGAACAGGCCGCCGAAGGAATGGCCGAACAGGGCCTGCCGCCGGGCATCCACCGGGCGGCGGCTGGCGACCAGCGGCTTCACGCGGCCTTCGATGAAGTCCAGGAAGGCGTCGGCCCGGCCGGCTTCTGCGCCGGGCTGGCTGGTGCCCGGGGTGTAGTCCCGGCGCCGCGCGGGGACATCGAAGTCGGTCGCGCCAGGGTAGCCGATGCCGACCACCAGCGCGGGGGGATGCCCGCTGACATCCCGTCGCCCCGCCAGGATGCGGGCCAGGAAGGCGGCCACCGGGAAGGCGGCATTGCCGTCGAGCACGTAGAACACCGGGTAGCCGTCCGGCGGAGGCGGGGCTGCGGGTGCGGAGAGGTAGATCCGGTAGGCAAGGCCTTCGGAGGAATGGAGGTCGAACTGCTGCGCGGCGGGCAGGGTGACCTCCGACCACCCGTCCGCCGCAGCGGCGGTGGCGGGCAGGCAGTGGGTACCGAGCAGCAGTCCGCAGGCCTTCAGGCACCAGGCGCGGCGATCCATCGGGTCAGAAGTCCATCGTGGCGGAAGCCGACACGCTGCGCGCTAGCCCCAGGGTGGCGATGGGCGTGGTGTCGCTGAAGCTGCCCGCGTAGTAGTGGCGGTCGAACAGGTTGATGATGTTCAGGCGCAGCACCAGCTTGCGGCCCTCCAGCACCGTTGCGTAGCGTGCCCCTGCATCCACCTGGCCCCAGCCGGGGATGCGCAGGGTGTTGGCGGCGTCCAGGTACTGATTGGTGGTGGCGATCAGGCGCCCGCTCACGGTCAGGCCGGGGATCCCCGGCACGTCCCATTCGGTGCCCAGGTTGCCCTGCCAGCGGGGGGCGCCGACCGCCGTCTTGCCGTCGTTCAGGCCGTAGGCGGTCTTGGTCTGGACCCCCTGGGTGTAGGTGGCGCCGCCGAGCAGGCGCAGGCCGCGTGACACCTCGCCGAAGGTGTTCCATTCAAGGCCGCGGACCCGCTTCTCGCCATCGTCCGACAGGGTGGGGGCGGTGCTGCTGCCCAGGGCGATCATCATCGGCCGGGTGATCTCGAACAGGCTGGCGGTGTGGGCGAAGCTGCCGGCATTCCACTTGACCCCGGCCTCCTTCTGCTCGGTCTTGTACGGGGCAAAGACATGCAGGTAGTTGGTGGCGGTGGTCGGGGTGGTGACCGTATCCCCCTTGCTCAAGCCCTCCACATAGTTCGCGTAGAGCGAGACGGCGGGGCCCCACGGTTTGACGATGATGGCCACGGCCGGGGTGACGGCGCTCTTGTCGTACTGGGCGGTGACCTTGCCTGTGGCGTTGTAGTTGGTGGTCTTGATCTGCTGGTTGCGTAGGCCGACGGTCAGGCGGACCCGGTCGTCCGCGAATGACAGGGTGTCGATCAGGGCCACGCTGGACAGGTCGGTCTCGCTGGTCCTGGGGGTGGCGACCGGCAGCGCAGGCATGGCCTGAAAGCTCGGGTTGTAGATGTTGGTGGTGAACACCGGCGAGGAGATCGAGCTGCCCGAGCCGGACTCCTGCTCCAGGCCGGATGCATGCAGGACCAGCTCGTGCCCGATCCCGGCGGTGTCGAAGTTGGCGCGAAGGCCGGCTTCTGATGCCAGGTTCTCGTTGTAGCCGCGCTGGCCGGAGGTGAACGAGGTCTTGCTGGTTCCCGTGGCGTTGATGCTCCGCACATGGGTTCCGTTGATGAAGCCGGCGAAATCGTGGCGCATCAGGCCGATTCCGGCAAAGGCCGACAGGCCGCGGTAAAACTCATAGTCGGCACGGGCGATCACCGCCTTGCTCTCCAGTTCCCCGTAGGCTGCGGGGAACTGGTTGATGCTGGGGTCTGGTGCCTGCGGGATGCCCGGCGTGGTGAACCAGAACATGGCCGGCGTGCCACCCTTGAAGGATTCCTTGCTGTAGTAAGTGTCGAGGGAGGCCTTGAAGGGCTTGCCCCGGTAGTCGAGCGCGGCCGAGATGAACTCGCGTTTCTTGGATTGGCCGTCGAGTGCCGTGTCGCCGTCGCTGTAGGCGGCATTGACCCGCAGGCCCCAGGCCTTGTCATCGCCGAAGCGCCGGCCGGCATCGAGGCTGGTGCCCAACTGGGAGCCTGACTGGAAGCCCACCGATACGCGGGTCAGCGGGTCGTCGCCGGCCCGTTTGGGCGAGAGGTTGATGGTGCCACCCACCGCACCGCTGGGAGCCATGCCGCCGAACAGGGCGCTGGGCCCTTTGAACACTTCGACGCGCTCAATGAATTCCAGCGGCACGTGTCCGCTCGGAACCAGGCCGAACAGACCGTCGATGGAAACGTCGTTCTGGTTCACATCGAATCCGCGGATGCGGAAGTTCTCGTACATGTGCCCGTTGGAGGTGGTGAAGCGCACGGAGGGATCGTTCGCCACCACGTCGGCGATGGACCGGGCATGCTGGTTCTCGATCAGCTCGGCCGTGTAGGCGGTGATGTTGAACGGGGTATCCATGAGGTCCTGGTTGCCGAGCGCTCCCAGGCGCGCGCCTTTGGCAACCTGCTTGCCCGCGTAGAGCGGTGGTGCGTCTGCCGGTGAGTCGGGGCCGGCCTTCACCTTGACCGGGGCGAGTGTGGCTTCACTCGATGCGGCCGTGGCCTGGGCACCAGCGGATTGGGGCAGCATGCATACACTTAGCGCCAGCGCGACCGGGGTCATTCGCAGCATCAGATCGTTCTCCTGAGTCAGTGGGCACTGGCTGGCGGAGGCTGGCTGGGTGCTGGAAAGAAAATACTGCGGCCAATTTTAATTGATAATAATTCCCATTATCAAGTTTTGGCTTTGCAGAGGCCTCCAGCGAGGGATTCAGAAGCGTGATGACGCGCGCTTCCACCCGCAAGTGGGGCGTTTTGGGCTATACATGACGGCTCGTCCAAAACCCTGAAAGAGACCCATGTCCATCCGCATCATTGCCCGCCTTGTCGCCCGCCCCGATTCGATCGAGGCGCTTCGTCCCCTGCTGCTGGGCATGCTCGAGCCCACGCGCAAGGAAGCCGGCTGCATCAGTTATGAACTCGTCAACAACACGGCGGATCCTGCCGAGTTCGTGTTCGTCGAGGAGTGGGCCAGCCAGGAGGCCATCAACGCCCACATGGAGACCCCCCACCTGAAGGGGCTGGTGGTCGCCAGCGCGCCGTTGCTCGCGGCGCCGCTGGATGTGCGCTTCTATACGGTCTGCTGAGCGCCGAGGATGGGTGGAGGGCCACTGCTGCTTTCACCCATCAGCCCGACCACCCTGTCGCGCAGCCAGCTCACCGCCGGGTCGGCATGGTTGCGGGGGTGCCAGCCCAGCTGCAGGCCGAAGCCCCGGTCGTCGAAGGGCAGCTCGAACATGTCGAGGACGTGGGCGAAGCGGCCCGTCAGCATCGACGGCAGGGTGCATACGTAGTCCGAGTGGCGCAGGATCTCCGGGACCAGCGAAAACTTCTCGACCGAGACCACCACCTGCCTGCGGTATCCCTGTTCCGCCAGGGTTTCATCGATGTAACCGCTGAAGCGCCCGGCAAACTCCGTCACCAGCACATGCTGGAGGGCGCTGTAGGCCTCCACGTCGAGGGGGCCGGTGCCCCGTGGATGCCCCTTGCGCTGGGCCATCACGAAGTGACCGTGGACCAGTGGCCGCATCTTCATCGACGCGGGCAGCAGGCGCTCCGAGGCGATCAGCAGATCCACCTCGCCGGCTTCCATCTGTGCTGCGATCGTCTCCGCGGCCGGGCTGCGGAAGGCCACGCGTACGCCGGGGCCGGCTTCCGTCGCCAGCTTCTCGATCAGCGGGAGCCCCAGCACCACCATGGCTGTGTCATTGAGGGCGATCTGGAAGCTGCGTGCATCGGTCTGCGGATCGAAGCTCGGCCGGTGCTGGACCACCGCCTCCAAGTCCTTGAGCACGGAGTGGAGCGCCGGGCCCAAGGTCAGTGCCCGGGCCGTGGGCGTCATGCCACGGCCGGTCTCGGCGGGCAGCAGCAGCGGGTCGCCGAAGATCTGGCGCAGGCGGGCGAGCTGCCCCGACAGGGCCGGCTGGCTGAGGTGCAACCGGCGCGCGGCCCGGGTCACGTTGCATTCGCTCAGCAACGCGTCGAGGGAGAGCAATAGGTTGAGGTCGATCTGACGCAGGTCCATGCAACGTATCTTTGTGGACGATTGGTCGGATATTGTTAATCGATTTCAAATATACGTGGCCGGTCGCCATACTCCAAGCCATGCCAGCCATGCCTTCAGTGCCCGGATCTACCGGGCCGCCGCTGGCCCTGTAAGGAAAGGAGTTGTGATGGACATCGTCGAGAACCTGCTCACCCATGCCGGCGAGAGCGAACTCAATGCCGAGGCGGCCCTGGAGATCGAGCACCTGCGCGCCGAGAACGAGATTCTGCGGACCGCCTTTGCCTGCGCTGACGTGGCCATGGCCGGCGCACCGATCTGGCACAGCCAGCACCGGGTGCTGAGCGACATCCTGGCTGCCGTGAAGAAGACCCTGGCGGAACTGGAGTCTGCCGCCGAGGAGTCGTGAGCCTGCTTCTGCGGCAGGTGGCGCTCAGGCGGTGACGCCCGCGCGCCACGGCGCGCTGGCGGCGATGAGGGCGTCGATCTCCTCCTGCAGGGCGGCCAGACGGGCATCCAGGTCCGGCTCGTCCTGTTCGATGGCTTTCTCGAGCTGGCCGGCCGTGTCCATGAGGTCCAGCGCACACAGGAATCCGGCATTGCTGCGCAGGGTGTGCATGCGCCGTGCGGCGCCCTCCCGGTCGCCTTGCGCCAGCGCCTCGCGGGCCAGGGCCGGGGCGCGGGCGTTGTCTTCCACGAACAGCTCGAGCAGGCTCAGGAACATCTCCCGGTCGCGGCTCAGGCGCTGGGCTGCGCGCTGGCGGTCGATGCCGGGAATGTCCGGGAAGCCGGTGTCGTCGTCCTCGGCCACGGCGGGGGCGGCTGCGGGGAGGCTGTCGGGGGCGGCCTCCGACGGTGTTTTCGCCGTCTCGTCGGCGATCCAGCGGGCCAGCAGCACGGCCATCTGCTCCAGATCCATCGGCTTGGGCAGCACATCGTTGGCTCCGGCCTGGCGGGCGGCGGCCTGCTGCTCGTCGCGCACACCGGCGGTGAAGGCGATGATCGGCAGGCGGGTCAGGCCCAGCTCCTCGCGGATCCGGCGGGTCGCGGTGAGGCCGTCGAGGACCGGCATCTGCACATCCATCAGCACGGCGTCGAAGCCTCCGGGGCGGGCCTCCAGGATCTGCAGGGCCTGCAGGCCGTCGGCGGCCAGGGTGGCGGAGGCGCCTTCCAGGGCCAGCGCCCGCTCCACCAGATCGCGGTTCATCGCGCTGTCGTCCACCACCAGCAGGTGGGCGCCCTGCAGGCGCGGTCCGGCGGGGC
>JAFLDU010000249.1 GCA_017309145.1 Zoogloea sp.
CCCACCCACCCTGTCGATGTCCGCGCTGGCCGAGAAGAAGGCGATCGCCGCCCGGACATCCCTGGCCAACTATGCCTTCCACTTCGGGGTCTCCAACGACAACCTGCCAGTGATCGCCGCACTCGATCCGCGTCAGGTGGCGGGTATCAAGGTCTTCATGGGGGCCTCCACCGGCAACATGCTGGTGGACGACCCGGCTGTGCTGGAGCGCTTGTTTGCCTGTGCCCCCACCTTGCTGCTTGCCCATTGCGAAGACACGCCGACGATTGCCGCCAACGAGGAGCGATGGCGCCGGACCCATGGCGATGCGGTGCCGTTCTCGGCCCATCCGCAGATCCGAGATGCAGAGGCTTGCTACCGCTCGTCGTCGCTGGCCGTGTCCTTGGCCCGGCGGCACGGAACCCGGCTACATGTATTGCACATCTCGACCGCCCGCGAACTTGCGCTCTTCGAAGACAAGCCGCTCTCCCAGAAGCGGATCAGCGCCGAAGTCTGCATCCATCATCTGCTCTTCGACGAGCGTGATTACGCCCGTCTCGGCAGCCATTTGAAATGCAATCCGGCCGTCAAGAGTCAGGCCGATCGCGATGCCCTGCGTGCCGCGCTCGGCACCCACCGGCTCGACGTCATCGGTACCGACCATGCGCCCCACACGCTTGAGGAGAAGGCGGGCTCCTATTTTGAGGCACCCTCCGGCCTGCCCCTCGCCCAGCATGCGCTGCCGGGCTTGATGGAGTTGGTGCACGACGATGTCATCGATCTGCCCACTCTGGTCGCCAAGACCAGTCACCGGGTGGCGGATTTGTTCGCCATCGCCGACCGCGGCTATCTGCGGGAAGGCTACTGGGCCGACCTCGTGCTGATTGCTGACCTCGATGCCCAGGCGCCGGCCGATCCCTTGCTCAGTCACTGCGGCTGGTCGCCCTTCGTGGGCCGGCGCTTCCGCAGCCGGGTGGCGACGACCATCGTCTCCGGCCAGATCGCCTGGCATGACGGGCAATTGCGTCCGGCCTGCCGGGGTCGGGAGATCGCATTCCTGCCTGATGTTTCAGCTTGATCGTCGAACAAGGAGTCTGACCATGCATGCGTCCTTACCCATCGCGGTGACCCGCCATGCCACGGCCTCGCCGGCGGCCATCGACCTGACCCACATTTTTGATCCCGAGGTGCAACTGGCGCAGTGGTTGCGTCCGGTCGATACCGTCATCTCAGACTGGCTCGAGACCCATGTCGATGCCCTCGGCTGCGGGTTCCGTCAATCTCTGGCGCGCGGCGCACGGCCGGACCTCGGCGGCCTGCCGCCAGGCCCCGGCCGGGATGCCCTGGCCGACGATCTCTCCATGCTGGTCGACATGCTGCGGGAGCTGCTCGATGCCGATCGCGTCGGTGTTCGTCTGGAGGTCGTACGTAAAGCCATGTGTCCGCGTCTGCATGTGGATCGAGTGGGCGTCCGCATGCTGTGCACCTATCGTGGTGAAGGAACCGAGTGGGTTGACGAGACCCATGTGGACCGGCGCTTCCTGGGGGCCGCAGCCGGAGGGGCGTCTGATGAGTGCTCCGGCCTGCTGAATCCGGGGCATCGCATCGAGTCCATTCCACCCTTCGCAGTTGCCCTGCTCAAGGGCAGCCTGTGGCAAGGCAATGCGGGTCGCGGCATCGTGCACCGCTCCCCGGTCGTCGCACGGCCTCCTCGCGTACTGGTCGCGCTGGATGCGGGTTGGGACTGCTGAGGAGATCGCCATGCGTCTCCTGGCCCTGGGGCTGCTCATCCTGGTCTGGGCTGACCCGGCTCATCCTGCGCCAGCCCATGTGCACGGCGAAGCCCGACTGGAGATGGTCATTGATGGCGATAGCCTGAGCGTTCGCCTCGACAGTCCCCTCGACGGCCTGCTGGGTTTCGAGCGGCGACCCCGCACCGACCCGGAAAGACAGGCGGTCCGTGCGATGAGGGCGAGGCTGGAAACACCTGATCGACTCTTTCTGCTGCCGGCTGGCGCCGCATGCGTGGCAATGCCGCCCCGGATCGCATCCCCCGTGTTTGCGGATGGCGCGGTGTCCGGGCATCTCGACCTCAGCGCTGAGTACCACTGGCGATGTGCCAGGCCCGCCGCGCTGCGCACCCTGGAAACCCGCTTGTTTGCCGAGTTTCCGAGGCTTGGAATGATCACGATCCAGTTCATTGGTCCTGGCGGGCAGAGGTCTGGCCGTCTGACACCCCGGCAAGCGGCGTTCGCATGGTAGCGCCGACGCCGGCTCTGGCCGTTCACGACCTCGAGTTTCGCTGGGCCGGCGGAGCGAGTTTCCTGCTGCGCCTACCCAAGCTGACTCTCCACAGGGGGCGCAGCCTGTTTCTGCATGGCCCGAGCGGGAGCGGCAAGAGCACGCTGCTCAATCTGATCGGCGGGGTCTTGCTGCCCACCAAAGGCAGGGTGGAGCTGCTCGGGCAGCCCCTCTGCGGGCTTTCGGCGAGGCGGCGCGATGCTTTTCGTGCCGATCATCTCGGCTTCATCTTCCAGCAGTTCAACCTGCTGCCCTATCTGTCTGTGCTCGACAATGTGCTGTTGCCCTGCCGCTTCTCGGCTCGTCGGGCCAGGCAGGCCCGGGATCCGCAGGCGGAAGCCCGGCGTCTGCTCGGCGCCCTCGATCTCGATCCGGGATTGCTCGGCCGGCCTGCGGCTGCGCTGTCGGTCGGTCAGCAGCAACGGGTCGCGGCGGCGCGGGCCTTGATCGGCCAGCCGGAGATCCTCATGGCCGATGAGCCGACCTCGGCGCTCGACGCGGAACGTCAAGCCGCCTTTGTCACCCTGTTGCTGAGTGAAGCGAGGCGGGCGGGGAGCAGCGTGGTCTTTGTCAGCCACGACATCCGTCTGGCCAGTCATTTCGATCAGCTGATGGTGCTCGACGCATGAGGCTGTTGCTTGTCATTGCTGCCCTCAGCGCCTGGAACCGTCGCTTGACGCTGGGCCTCACGGTCATCGCCATCGCCCTGGCCGTGAGCCTGCTGCTTTCACTGGAACGCATTCGCGAGGCGGTTCATGACGGCTTTGCGCAGTCGGTGTCCGGTGCCGATCTCATCGTTGGTGCCCGGGGCAGCGCTCTGCAACTGGTGCTCTACACGGTGTTTCATGTGGGCGACGCCAGCAACGAGGTCGCTTGGGCAAGCTACCAGGCCATCGCAGCAGACCCGGCTGTAGCGTGGAGCATCCCCATGGCGCTGGGTGATTCGCATCGCGGCTTTCCGGTGCTGGGCACCACGGCCGAGTACTTTGAGCGCTATCGCTACGGCGATCGCCAGCCGATCCGCCTTGTTGCCGGCCGTCCTTTCCGCGGCTTGTTCGAGGCGGTGATCGGCGCCGAGGTGGCGGCCCGTCTGGCCTATCGTCTGGGCGATCCGATCACGCTCAGTCACGGTAGCGGCGCACAACCCGGATTCGAGCATGCAGACAAGCCCTTCTCGGTGGTCGGCATTCTGGCGCCCACCGGTACGCCTGTGGATCGTCGGATCCATGTCAGCCTCGCGGCCATCGAGGCCATTCATCTGGACTGGATGGCTGGCGCGCCGATCCCGGGGCTCTCCATTGCCGCCGATAGTGTTGGCAAGTTCGATCTGCAGCCCACGTCGATCACCGCCTTCCTGGTCGGGCTGCATCAGCGTGGCGCCGTCTTCCAGCTGCAGCGCAAGATCGCTGAATACCGTGATGAGCCCTTGCTTGCCGTCCTGCCGGGGGTGGTGCTCGATCAGCTATGGCAAACCGTGGGCCTTGCCGAGAAGCTGCTGAATGGCTTGTCCTGGCTGGTTTTCGCTGTGGGTCTGGCGGGCTTGGCAGCGGTCATGCTGGCCAGTCTGAGCGAGCGCCGCCGCGAGCTGGCGGTGCTGCGGGCGGTGGGGAGCGGGCCGCATCACTTGATGCTGTTGCTGATGCTGGAGAGCCTCATCGTCACTCTCCTGGGCATGTTTCTCGGCGTGCTCGTGGTGACCGCCGCCGCGCATCTGGGGGGCGCCTGGCTGGCCGCACACGTCGGCCTGTCGTCCTTCTCCTTGTGGCTGTCACCTGGCGAACTGGAGCGGCTTGCCGTGATCGGTGCCGCCACACAACTCACCGCCCTGTGGCCTGCCTGGCGAGCCTATCGGTTATCCCTGGCCGATGGCCTGATTCCTCG
This sequence comes from Zoogloea sp., assembly GCA_017309145.1. Taxonomy (GTDB): domain Bacteria; phylum Pseudomonadota; class Gammaproteobacteria; order Burkholderiales; family Rhodocyclaceae; genus Zoogloea. The sequence goes on from JAFLDU010000249.1 coordinate 4,162, forward strand.
TCTTTGAAGGCTGGCAAACGTGCTGCGTGTGATCGCATTCATCTTGATGGCCCTGGCGCTGCCGGTTCTTGCGCAAGATTACCGTGTCGGTGAGCGACTGGCTCCGGACAAGGCAGGCGCTTCGTCCCGCTACCGGGAGGTGCATTGGGGCGACTTGATACCGAAGGGCTGGGATCCGATGGCGGCCCTGCGGGGGCTGAACATCAGCCGGCTCCGGGATGGCGACCCGAAGGCCGCCGAGGCCTTGCAGCGCATCCGGGCGGCCTGGGCCGAGGCGCCGGTCGAAGCGTCCCTCGATGGTCAGCGGGTCAGGCTGGCAGGGTACATCGTTCCCCTGGAGCGCAAGGGCGATACGATCTACGAGCTCCTGCTGGTGCCGTACTTCGGTGCCTGCATCCACCTCCCGCCGCCGCCGGCCAACCAGGTCGTGCATGTCATCCTCAAGACGCCGTTGAACGGCCTGCAGACCATGGACGCGTTCTGGGTCAGCGGTACGCTCAGCCTGCACCGCGGTGATAGCAGCATGGGCATCTACGGTTACCGGATGAGCGCCGAACGGCTTGATCTCTATCCTCTGCCAAAAGGCATGCAATGACCCCTCTGATGATGATCGTCCTGACCACCTTGTTCGGGGGCTTGCTCAGCATGGCCATGTCGGCCAGCCTGGTGTTTCGGCTGTCACGAAAGACAATGGGCGTCCTGGTGGCCTTTTCTGCCGGCGTGATGCTCTCATCCGCCTTGCTCGATATTCTCCCCGAAGCCTTGTCGGCTGTCGGCCATGACGAGGCCTCCCAGCAGGCGCTGTTTATCACCCTGTTGGCGGGTCTGGTGGGCTTCTTCGCCCTGGAGCGCCTGGCCCTCTGGCACCATGCGCATGCCCCGGATGAGGCTGTGGCCGGTGCAAAGCGGGAGCATGTCGCCGCGCCCTTGATCCTGATCGGGGATGCCTTTCACAACTTCGTGGATGGTCTGCTGCTGGCGGCCGCGTTTCTGACCGATCCCATGCTGGGCCTGAGCACCACGCTTGCCATTGTCGCGCACGAGATTCCCCAGGAACTCGGTGACTTTGTGCTCCTGCTCAACGCCGGGTGGAGCAGGCGCAAGGCGTTTCTGGCGAACGCCGCGTCGAGTCTGACCTCGGTGCTTGGCGGTCTGCTCGGCTACTTCGTGCTGGCGGGTGCCGGAGCGGCCTGGCCCTACATCCTGACCCTCGCCGCCGCGAGCTTCATCTACATCGCCCTTGCCGATCTCATGCCCTTGCTTCACCGCCAGGGCCACAACTTCGCTGTTCAATCGGCTCTGATTGCATCAGGGGTCCTGGTGGTGCCGCTGGTCAGCCACTGGGTGCATTGAGTCGATTGTCCGGCTCAGCCTCAAGCGCAAGCTACTCTTCGCTTCCGCCGCCACCAGTAATGCCCGCCGAATGAGGATGATGCCCCCGGGCCACTGCCCAGGTCCAGAATCTGCTCCCCCGGCGCAAGGCACAAGGCCTCGCCGAGGGTGGAGAACTTGTCGGCGATCGAGGACAAGAATCAAAGGGATTTTCAGGCTGGGCTTTCAGCCTGACGGCGAAATCTGCATTGACGGTGCTCGCTTTCAGCGTTTTCGCCTCCATGCACCGGGCAAGCAAGATCCGTCAGGTCGCTGAGTCGAGGCTCTGAAGTCGGTTTCCTTCCTGTCTGGCAACCAGATTGACCGACCTAAGTTGGCCCTTGCGTGACAGTCGCAAGAGACCCCCGGCAGATGCAGGCCAACTCAGGCATCTGGTCTTTTTCTATAGAGAACGTGCTGCCGAAGTTCATGGCCTTCAGGGAGTCCTGGGTGCTCAAACGTCTTCTCACTCCTTACCATCCCCAGCCTTTGCATGACCCGCTGGGAGCGTGAGTTGCTGAGGGTGGTAAAAGCAACCACCTCGGCAAGAGACAGTTCATGAAAAGCGAAATCCAGGGCTGCTTGAGCCCCTTCTGTCGCAAGCCCTTGCCCCCAAAAATCCCTCGCGAGTCTCCAGCCAATTTCCACGCACGGTGAGAACGGCAATTCAGCAGAAGGCACATGCAGCCCTATGAAACCCGCAAATTCATTGCTTGCCTTGACTTCAACAGCCCAGAACCCCCAACCACGCTGATCGATCAGCTCACGACAGCGGTCTGCGATGTCGCGACTTTGCGCATCTGTCAGAACGCTCGGGAAATAACGCATGGCTTCAGCATCTGCACTCATACGCGCAAAGGCCGGATAGTCGGAGTCCTTCCACTGACGTAGTAACAGCCTCTCTGTCTCTAGTTCCCGCACATCGCCTCCCGTTGCCAGGGCTTCATGGTATCTCCAGTTTGTAGATGGCTGCGGCCGGCCGATGCGTGCCTGTCGCGGGTTCGCGGCAGGCAACACTCCGCCCCGCCGTTGCCTCCAAGTGCTTGGCGGGTGCCTGCGATCACACAGCGCGCTCGAATGGTTGTTCTTGATGGCTGTTTGTTCTGGGGCGGTTGGGCTGAGAGTTCGTGCTAGCTCTCGGCGCGTCATGGTCGGGCGGCTAGCGACCCAATGTTGCCGTTGAGTTTTGAGGAAAGCTGTCGTTCAACGCGGGGCCTGTGCCGCCCCTTCCGTAGCGGGTCAGCTTGAGCGCAGCGTTCTGAATATGTCATGGAGTGTCTGGGGGGTGAG
>JAFLDU010000250.1 GCA_017309145.1 Zoogloea sp.
AGCTGACCTCGCGTCCAGTCAATCATCTTCTCAACCTTGCGCTCCTGCTGCGCGACGCAATCCTTCAGACGCTGCAGCTCCTCCAGGGGGTAAGCATCCCGCAGGACATTGGGCGCAAAGACGCACACCGCGTACAGTCGGTAACTAGCCTCTTCAAAGTTCCATTTCCAGACGCCGATCAGGCACGGATTGGCCAGTTCGACGGTTCGGGTGATGCAGGTGCCGCGCAGAATCCGAGTTTGAGGACGAGCGAAACCATCATATTGATCCATGAGAATCTCCAAGCAATTTGGGGATACGAATGACGGGACGTCTGCTGTCAGAGGCAGCATACCGAAACGTCCCGACTCCCTAAGCGTTACGGCCGGCGCCGCGGGGATCGCGGCGGGCCTGCTGACCTCACTCCCGAACGACGTAAGGCCGCCCGCCCAGGTGCCGGTGATAAGCACCAAAGCCCCCATCCCTCGCCGCGTGGCGGCTGACGAGATCGGCCTGACCCGAAAGGCGGTCCACCGTCGAGAGGATGTGGGCATCCAGACTCAGGGGCTCCCTCAGCCCCAACCAGTCGGGGGCCCCCTTGGCGGCAGTAATGGCATGGAGTAGCGCCAGGTAATGAGCCTCGGGCACGATCACCCGGTGCTGGGCCCGAGCTGCGGCGATCCACTCGAGCACCGTGTGCTTGTGACCCAAGAGCGCCCCGCGCTCCGTCATCTCGTAGCGGCCGCGAACCGGATTGAACTTGTACTCCTCGGCCTTGCCCGCGTCGTGGAGCAGGCTCGCCGCGATCAACACCGGCAGATGCACCTCCGCGTGATGGCGTCCGAGGGTCTGGGCCCGCTCGGCAACTTCCAGCGCGTGGCGAAAGTTGCCGTTCCGGCCGTTGTGATGCCCCTGGAGCGAACTCGGCCCCTCGAGATAACGCTGGAAGCGGCGGGTATCCCAGAACACCGCGTTGAAGAGGTGCTGCAGCGGCCGCCCCAGGCCCTCCCAGAAACGTCCTGCCCGCGCGACGAGATCCCGGTCCCGGACCCAGGCGTGGGGCACCGTGTCGAAGGGATTCAAACTCGCCTCGGGCCGTTCCAGCTTCACCAGCCGAGCGATGCGGATCGCCCCCAGGGTGCTGGTCGGCCGACCGAGCCAGCGGATCGACACCAGGCTGCCCGCAGTCAGGCGGCTGTCCGGATGCCGGCACAGCCACTCCACCCGCAGCACCGCCCGCTCGTGGAAAACGACCGCCACGTTGAGCAGGTTTCGCGCGTCGAAGGGCAGACGCTCGATCGACTGGATCCGGAAGACCGGCGGCAGGCGGTCGATGACGTGATCCGGCTGGGGCAGCTGGCTCACTGAAAACACAGTTTGGCGGACATCAGACATGGAGATGAGCTCCTTCAACAACGACGTTTTGAGCGGAGGAAGCAAAGCGCTCACTTAGCAAGCGCTCGAAAGCAGATCCATCTTTGCGAGTCAGGTTGGGCACGTAACGGGAATACACCTTGAACAGCATCTCGGTGCTCGTGTGCCCCATCTGGCGGGCGATCCACTCGGGGTTCTCCCCCGCGGCGAGCCACAACGTCGCGGCCGTATGGCGTGTCTGATATGGCCGACGCTTCTTGAGCCCGAGGTGCCGCAGCAAGGGGTACCAGATGCGTTTGGTGATGTTGTTGTGGTCCAGCACATGACCCGTGCCACTGCAGAAAACGAAGCCCTTCAAGCGTCCGGAGCGAGCCAGCTGGCGCTTGAGAGCGTCAACCACCACCTGGGACATCTGGATATCACGCACGGACTCGATGGTCTTGGCGTCTTCCTCCACCACACCAAGGACTATGGTTTCCCGCACGAGGATCAGCTGGCGCTCGAAATCCACGTACTTCCACTTGAGCCCATCCACCTCGCCGGTGCGCATCCCGGTAAAAAAGCGCACCGTGTAGTAATCGCGGAAGTCCTCCCTTACGGTGTCGAGAATGCGTTGCACCTCGGCGAGCGTGAAGGGTTCGACGTCGCTCTTGGGGATACGCAGCGGTTTGATGTTGTAGTAAGGACTGGTAAATTTGTACCGGTCGGAGGCTTCTGCAAGGATCAGGCTCATCACATTCATGATGGCGTTGATCCGGCGGGGCGACAGCGTTTCCTTCTTCCGGCCTTTGACTTTGGCGAGTTCGGACCGGAATTGGAGGAGTTCTTCCCGCAGGAGGCTTCCGACATCCCTTGCCCCAAAACGGGGCAGCAGGTGCTTGGTAACGATGTCGCTGACAGTACGCTGGTAAGAGCGACGCCAGGTCACCTGGTTTTCCAGCTGCCAGGTCTCGGCGAAAGTGCCGAGAGTCGGGCAAGTAATGGAAGCCGCGACAGGGGCATGCGGCTGTGGAGCAGAAACCACCGCAGGGCTGCCCATCTGAAGCACAGACTGACCAGGGGCAGTCTCCCGAGGTGCCTCACATCCCGTGACAGCGAATGTTGCGGCGAGCTTGCTGCCGGGGAAGAAGGCCGAGTAGTCGAAAACCCCTTGGTGAATCTCCAGCTCGATACGCTGCAAGACCTTTTCCAGCCGGCGCCGGTTCGCGGCCGTGTCATCCAACAAAGTTTGTTCTCTGCAACGCACGCCTTGAAAGCGGAAGTCGAAGAACAGCTTTCCGGAGTCCGCCCGGGCTCTGATGCTAGCCATGACGAGCCTCCTTCGGTGCCGCCTGGGCCCGCAGGTGTTGTCCAGACTTCCGCGGTGCCCCGGCAATCGCTGCAACCCGGCACGCCACCCCGCTGGCCATGGGAATAGTGACTGAACGTACGTGCTCGGACTGACCACGAGTCGGCGTTGCGGCCTGGACAAGCCCTGCATCAAGAGACTCAAGAGCCATGTCTTTCTCGATCTGCTCCCATACGTAGAGGATCTTCCGCCCCCCGAATGGACGGATGTAGTGCACACCCTCGAGCAGAACCGAGTCCTTCAGACGTTCTCGAATGGTTCGAACGTCGTATTTGATCCGAGCAGCAAGCTCGTCAGTGGTTAGGTAGGTGTTAGCGGACATGAGAACTTCTCCGTAGAATTGATCTTTCAGCAGGGCGTTTTGATGCTCAATAGCCACAAAACGATCTACTGGAGACCATTCTACACAAAAAGAAGACCTGTCAAAGACTTTTTTGACCTTCTGAAGATCATTTTTTGTTTTTGGAGCGCAATGTGATCAAGTGCCACCTATCCCGCCTCCTTGGCGAGCGGAAGCTGAAGATCAGCGACGTCACACGGGACACGGGCATCAACCGGGGAACGCTGACACGCCTGTATCACGAGACGGCCGAGCGCGTAGAACTCGATGTCCTGGATGCACTATGCACGTACCTGAACTGCGGGCTGCCTGACTTGCTGGAGTATCAAAAGAGTGAGCAGGTCTCTCCACCCCAACTCCCTGACAGCAACGGATAGGCTGAATTAGGGAATCACGCAGGTATCGGGGCTGTGCCCGGCGGGCACGGTGCCTGAAGGTCAAACCCTTCACGATTCGCAAAAAGCGGAGTTTTGTCCGGGCACAGGATGGGCACGGTTTGGGCACCGAGTGGGCACAACCTTCAAACCGATCCGAAAAAGCAAAAGGCCCAAGCACCTAAATGCTTGAGCCTTAACGCTTTTATTTGGTTGCGGGGGCAGGATTTGAACCTGCGACCTTCGGGTTATGAGCCCGACGAGCTGCCAGACTGCTCCACCCCGCGTCTGGAGAAACGAGATATTAGACGATCAACTTGATCGAGTCAAATTTTATTTTGCGGTGCGGCAAGAATCTGGAAACGGGATGGGGGCTTTCTCACCTGCCCCCGGGGGGAAACAGGGGGCTACTGCATTCGATGCTTGCGGTCACCATACGGTAGAGTATGCTGCGCACCGCAGGCGGCTTGTTGCTGCCGTGCAGCGCGCTTGCGAGCACGGCAAAGCAGGCCTCCTGCTCATAAAAGCTATCGAAAAACAACGCAATCAGGAGCAACAGGATGGCAATTCAAACCATCGGCGTGATCGGCGCCGGGACCATGGGCAACGGCATTGCCCAAGTCTGTGCAGTGGCAGGTATCAAGGTGGTGATGGTGGATGTGTCCACCGAAGCGGTCGAACGGGGCATCAAGACCGTCTCCGGCAGCCTGGACCGCTTGGTCAAGAAGGAAAAACTGAGCACGGCCGACAAGGACGCGGCCCTCGCCCTGATCCGCGGCACCACTGCCTATGCGGACCTGGCCGGTGCCGACCTGGTCGTCGAGGCCGCCACCGAGAACGAGGCCCTCAAGCTGCGCATCCTCAAGGAGATCGACGGGATCGTGCCGGCGAGCACCATCATCGCCACCAACACCTCGTCGATCTCGATCACCAAGCTGGCGGCCTCGGTGTCGTCGCCGGCACGCTTCATCGGGATGCACTTCTTCAATCCCGTGCCGCTGATGGCCCTGGTGGAACTGATCCGCGGCCTGCAAACCTCCGATGAGACCCTTGCCACCGTGCAGGCCTTCAGCACCGCCATCGGCAAGACCCCGATCGTGGCCCGCAACAGCCCGGGCTTCGCGGTGAACCGCATCCTCTGCCCGATGATCAACGAAGCGATCTTCGCGCTGCAGGAAGGGCTTGCCACCGCCGCTGACATCGACGAAGGCATGAAGCTGGGCTGCAACCACCCGATCGGCCCGCTGGCCCTGGCCGACCTGATCGGCCTGGACACCATGCTGTCGGTGATGGAGGTGTTCTACGCCGGCTTCAACGACCCCAAGTACCGCCCCGCCCCCCTGCTGAAGGAAATGGTGGACGCCGGCTACCTGGGCCGCAAGAGCGGCCAGGGCTTCTACAGCTACAGCTGAGCCAGATGACAAAGCCCCCCGGAAAGTTGCCTGGGGGGCTTTGTTTGAAAGACGGCGCGCCGGACGCTGCCGGCCTCCGGGGCCGGCCCGAAGCGCCTGAAGGACTCAGTCGGCGAGGGTCACGTTACGGCGCAGCACCACCGGTTTGCCGCCGGCCTTCTTCTTGACCAGCCAGTGGGCCAGGGCCGAATCGAGATAGTCCGCGTGACCGGGGAACCACTTGGCCAGCTCGGCCGCAAAGCTGCGGCCGATCTCGAGGTTGCCTTCCAGCACCAGCGGCTCCACCTCATGGGCCGAGCCGAGCACGGCTTCGTGATCGTCCACATGACAGTCGGTGGCGGGGAAGTCGGTGGCCTGCATCCAGGCCTTTTCGTCGGCGAAGTGCTTTTCCGCGTGCTCAATGAAAGCCCGCAGGCGCGCCGGAAAGTCGGCATCGCTGCAGCTCAGCATGGCGTCGACCACTTCGACGAACTCCCGGTGGGTGTCATCCATGGGGGTGTAGCCCAGCAGGTAGTTATCGGTCCAGGGCATCCCTGTCGGTTCGGTCATGTCAGTCTCCTTCTGATCTGTTGTCCTTGTTATACGCCTGGCAGCCCGGAGGGTTCGGACATCTGGGCCAGGCGGGTCGGGGCGGCACCTTCGGCGCGCTCCCGACCTGGGCCGTCACAGTATCCACCACATGCGGGCCCGCAGGCGAGCCCCAAGCGACGGCCCCTCAACGGCGACGGAGCAGGATGTGGTTGTGGATGAGCCCCATCACATCGCTGCGGAAACGCTCCTCCTCCGTTGCGGCGAGCCAGTGCTTGACCAGCCCGCAGATGAACAGGAAGGTGTCATAGGCCATGTCCCCGGCACTCAGCCCGGGCCGCAGGGCTCCCAACTGACCGGCCTGGCGGTAGGCCTCGGTGAGCTTCTGCAGGAACTCCATCTGTCCGTCGCTGCACCCCATCATCGAGGCGAACTCGTCCACGTACTCGCACTTGAAGCTGAGGATCTCGAAGATCTCCCGGACATCGGTGTGCTCCCTGAGGATCACGAAGATCTCCCTCAGCGCGAACTCGATGCCGGCGAGGGGGTCCGTCGCGTCGAGATCGAAGACCACGCGATCGACGAAGGGCAGGGTCGCCTCCTCCCGCATGGCAAAGAACAGTTCGGTCTTGTTGCGGAAGTGCCAGTACACCGCCCCCCGGGTCACCCCTGCAGCGGCAGCCACCTTCTCGAGGGTCGAGTTGCGCACGCCACAATCCCGAAACACACGTCGGGCAGCGTCCACAATGTGGCGCCTGGTCAATTCAGCTTCTTCCTTTGTCTTACGAACCATGCAGCAAATCCGATATCAAAACGAGCTTGGGTGATGCTTTACATACATCCACGAATGTATAAACTATGCCCGAACAACATTCAAGAATCCAGTCCGGAGGTCAACATGGCCGCATACCCCCACGCTCAGACATCTCCTCAAGCCCCCTCCCAGACCCGTGCCAGCCGGCGCGGTCTCACGTCTCCCCTGCTCCTGTCCCTGTGCGTTCTTGCCGCCTGTACGGGCAAGGACCAGGCCGCCGGGCCGCCCGGCGGCGCGCCCCAGGCCCTGCCGGTGACCGTGCTGGCCGTGCAACCGACCAAGGTTGAGTCCAGTGTCGAAGCCGTTGCCCAGACCGAGGGCGCGCGTGAGGTGGAGATCCGTGCCCGCGTGGGTGGCATCCTGACCAAGCGTCTCTACGAGGAAGGCGCCCCCGTCAAGGCCGGCCAAGCCCTCTTCCAGCTCGACCGCGAACCCTTCGACGTCGCGGTGGCGCAGGCCAAGGCGCAGCTCGCCCAGAACAAGGCCCGCGCCGAACAGACCGTGCGTGAGGCTGCCCGCCTCAAGGGGCTGCTCGCCCAGCAGGCCATCAGTCAGCGCGAGTACGACACCG
>JAFLDU010000251.1 GCA_017309145.1 Zoogloea sp.
GCAACGGCCTCGGTGCGATCGCCTTCCTGCTGGCGGTGAACGTGCTGCTGCTGCTGGCGGGCAACTTCATGGAGCCTTCGTCGATCGTGCTGATCTTCGCCCCGATCCTCTTCCCGGTGGCGATGAAGCTGGGCATCGACCCGGTGCACTTCGGCATCATCATGGTGGTGAACATGGAGGTTGGCATGTGTCACCCACCGGTGGGCCTCAACCTCTACGTGGCTTCGGGTATCACCAAGATGGGTATCACCGAACTGACTGTGGCGGTGTGGCCCTGGCTGCTGTCGATGCTGGTGTTCCTGGGCATCGTCACCTACTGGCCGGGCCTGTCCCTGTGGTTTCCGCGGATGCTCGGGATGATGTGATCCCGGTGCACCGCTGGCTTGAGAATGCGCCCTCCGGGGCGCGTTTTCTTTGGGGCGCATGATGGGTCAGGGGTGACCCGGCGGGGTGGGGGAGGGCATCTTGCGCCACGGCGTGCCGTTTTGCCGGAAACGGGCTTTGTGATACAACCACGTGTTTACATGGCCAGTCCCGGCCAAGTGTGTTGTCTGCGAGGCCTCTGTTGTCCGACTCCCCCGTTTTGCCCGAGCAAGACTGCTATCACTGCGGCCTGCCCATCCCCGCCGATGTGGATCTTCCGGTGGAGATCTCCGGAACCCGCCACCAGATGTGCTGTACCGGCTGCCAGGCGGTGGCCCGTTCCATCGTCGATAGTGGTCTGACGGACTATTACAAGCGCCGTGATGCGATGCCCGAGCAGGCCCGCGAGGCCATGCCCGACGAGCTGAAGGACCTGGGGCTGTTCGACCATCCGGATTTCCAGAAGGGATTCGTCAAGCCCATTGGCGAGCATGAGCGTGAAGCGGCCCTGATCCTCGAAGGCATCACCTGTGCCGCCTGCATCTGGCTCAACGAGCAGCATGTGGCCCATCAGCCCGGCGTGACGGCGGTGGACATCAACTATGCGACGCGTCGTGCCCGGGTGCGCTGGGACGAGCGCAAGATCAAGCTGTCGGACATCCTCGCAGCCATCCAGGCGATCGGCTACCGGGCCTACCCGTACGATGCGGCACGCTCCGAGCAGATCTCCCAGCGGGAACGCCGCACTGCCTTGTGGCGTCTGTTCGTGGCAGGCTTCGGCATGATGCAGGTGATGATGTACGCCTTCCCGGTGTATATCGCCGACGCGGGTGACATGACCGCCGACATCGAACTGCTGATGCGCTGGGCCAGCTTGATCCTCACCACACCGGTGGTGCTTTACTCCGCTGCTCCGTTCTTCAGCCACGCCTTGCGTGACGTGCGTCTGCGCCGCCTGGGGATGGACGTGCCGGTCGCCCTCGGGGTGGGGGCCGCCTTCGTGGCGAGCTGCTGGGCGACCCTGGCAGGAAAGGGAGAAGTCTATTTCGACTCGGTCACGATGTTCGTGTTCTTCCTGTTGTGCGGGCGTTACGTCGAGATGCTGGCGCGCCAGAAGGCTGTGCGCGGGGTTGAAGAGCTGGGCAAGGCCTTGCCCGCCTTCGCGGAGCGCCTGACCGGCTATCCGGGGCCGGAGGGTGACAAGGTGCCGGTGTCCCAGTTGCAGGTGGGGGATGTGATCCGGATCAAGCCGGGTGAGGCCGTGCCGGCCGACGGCCTGGTGATCGAGGGAGACAGCGAGGCCAACGAGGCCCTGCTCACCGGCGAAAGCCGTCCCGTGCCCAAGGCGCCCGGAGCGGAGGTCACCGGCGGCAGCGTGAATATCAGCAGCCCGCTGCTGGTGCGGGTCAGCCGAACCGGCGAGCACACCCGCCTGGCAGCGATCCGTCAGTTGATGGAGCGGGCTTCGGCGGAGAAGCCGAGGGTGGTCCAGCAGGCCGATCGCGTGGCCGCCTATTTCATCGTCGCGCTGCTGGTGCTGGCCGTGGTCACGGCCGCCTGGTGGTGGTGGGCTGATCCCGACCGCGCCCTGTGGGTCTTCGTCTCGGTACTGGTGGTGAGTTGCCCTTGTGCCTTGTCGCTGGCGACGCCGGTCGCCTTGACGGTGGCTACCGACACGCTGGCGCGGATGGGGGTGCTGGTCACCCGGGGGCATGCCATCGAAGCCCTGGCGCGGACCGGGCATTTCGTTTTCGACAAGACTGGCACCTTGACCTATGGCGAGATGCGGGTCGAGGGAGTGCGGCTTTTTGCCGATCTCTCCGAGGCACGCGTGAGGGCGCTGGCCGCGGGCCTCGAGCAAGGTAGCGAACATGCCATTGCTGCGGCCTTGCGCCGGGGGGCTGCCGGCGCTTTGCCCGCCTTCAGCGGGGTGAGCGCGGTGACCGGCCAGGGCATGAGTGGGGTCCTGGAGGGCGTGAGCTATCGTATAGGCCGGCCTGGCTTCGTAGCCGGCCTCGTGGGCGGCGCCCTGCCGCCCGGGCTGGTGGAGGACGAGCAGTCGGGGCGCAGCGTGATCGCCCTGGGGTCGTCCGCCGGCTGGCTGGCCGCCTTTGTGCTGTCCGACGGCCTGCGGGAGGATTGCCCGGCCACCTTCGAGGCGCTGCGTGCGCGAGGGATCAAATTGTCGATCTTCAGTGGTGATACGCCTTCCACCGTCGAGGCGCTGGGGCGCCAGCTGGGTATCGAGCAGGCTGTGGGCGGCATGACGCCGGAAGGCAAGCACGAGGGTCTGAGGACCCTGCAGGCCCGAGGCGGGGTGATCGCGATGGTGGGGGACGGGGTGAATGATGCACCGGTGCTGGCCCAGGCCCAGGTGTCCGTGGCCATGGGCGGGGGTACCGATCTGGCCCGCAACCAGGCGGATATCGTCCTGCTGGGTGCCCGCCTTGGCACGTTGGCCGAAGGTTTCGATGTATCGCGCCGGGCGCTGAGCATCATCCGGCAGAACCTGTGGTGGTCCTTTGCCTATAATTTCACGGCCGTTCCCCTGGCCATGTTTGGCTTGGTGACGCCCTGGATGGCAGGTATCGGAATGTCCGCCAGTTCCCTCTTCGTCGTACTCAATGCCTTGCGCTTGCAGCGCAGACTTGCCCGTTAAAGGTTGCCATGGAAAGCCTCTACCTCCTCATTCCCATGTCCGTGGTGCTGGTCTTCCTGATCGGCGTGATCTTCTGGTGGTCGGTCCGCAGTGGTCAGTTCGATGATCTGGAGGGGCCGGGCTACAAGGTGGTTGCCGATGACGATGCGCCGCCGGCCAGGCCGGAGGGTGAATCGAAAGCCGATCATTGAGTCGGGATGCCCGATTGGAATACTTGATTTTTGCTGCATTTCACCCTGTCACGTGAAGGGTTTTTGACCCAGGTCAAGACGCGCCCCCCTCGAACTCCCCATAATTGATCCCAAGTTGAAGACGCAAACACGAGCAACAAAACGCGTTTTCTGGGTGCTGCGGCACCCGAGCTGAAGTCTCTCTGTTGGGGTTGGGGGTGCGCGATGCGCACCCTTTTTTTTGTTCACCTTCCGCATCCGGCGTCCTGCCCGATGCGGAGCCGGGCGCTCTGCGGGTAGCCTGCGGCTCCCCTTTGCCGGCCGGCAGGGCAGGGCTGCCTGGCCCCACGGTACGGAAAAGCGCCGAAGCAGGCCCGCAACCTGCTAAAATCCCGAGCTTTCGGTTTTTCGACCATCCCTTGTCTCACTGGAGTTTGTCTCATGGCTATTGAACGCACCCTGTCCATCATCAAGCCCGATGCCGTTGCCAAGAACGTGATCGGCCAGATCTACGCCCGTTTCGAAGCCGCCGGCCTCAAGATCGTTGCCGCCAAGCTGGCCTATCTGTCCGAGCGTGAAGCCGGCGAGTTCTACGCTGTGCACAAGGAGCGCCCCTTCTTCAAGGATCTGGTGTCTTTCATGACCTCCGGCCCGGTGATGATCCAGGTTCTGGAAGGCGAGAGCGCCATTGCCAAGAACCGTGAGCTGATGGGCGCCACCGACCCGAAGAAGGCCGAGAAGGGCACCATCCGCGCCGACTTCGCCGACTCCATCGACGCCAACGCCGTGCACGGCTCCGATGCGCCTGAAACCGCTGCCGTGGAAGTGGCTTTCTTCTTCCCCGGCATGAACGTTTACAGCCGCTGATGATCTTTATCGGCGGGTCCGGGATGTTCTCGTCACCTGCCGATCATGATGGAAGTGAAAGTGGTCAATCTTCTCGATTTCGATGCCGAAGCCCTCACCGACTGGTTCGTCCAGCAGGGTGAGAAGCCGTTCCGCGCCAAGCAGGTGCTCCGCTGGGTGCACCGTTTCGGTGCGACCGACTTCGACCAGATGACCGATGTGGCCAAGTCGTTGCGGGCGAAGCTCGCGACGACGGCCTGCATCACCCCGCCGGTGCCGGTGCGCGACAGCGTGTCGACCGACGGCACCCGCAAATGGCTGCTCGACGTGGGTAACGCCAACGCGGTGGAAACGGTGTTCATTCCCGAGACCAACCGCGGCACCCTGTGCATTTCGTCGCAGGCCGGATGCGCCCTCGATTGCGCCTTCTGCTCCACCGGCAAGCAAGGTTTCAACCGCAACCTGACGGCCGCCGAGATCATCGGCCAGTTGTGGCTTGCCAACCGCATGCTGGGCGCCAACGGCGACGGCGAGCGGGTGATCAGCAATGTGGTGATGATGGGGATGGGCGAGCCCCTCGCCAACTTCGACAACGTCGTGTCTGCCCTCAGGCTGATGCTTGACGACAACGCCTACGGGCTTTCCCGGCGCCGCGTCACCGTGTCCACCTCCGGCATCGTGCCGGCCATGGACCGCCTGCGCGACGCCTGCCCGACGGCCCTGGCCGTGTCCCTGCATGCCTCCAACGATGCGCTGCGTGACCGCCTGGTGCCGATCAACCAGAAGTACCCCCTGCGCGAACTGATGGCCGCCTGCCAGCGATACCTGGTGAAGGCGCCGCGCGATTTCATCACCTTCGAGTATGTGATGCTTGACGGGGTGAACGATTCCGACGCTCATGCCCGCGAACTGGTGGCCCTGGTGCGGGACGTGCCCTGCAAGTTCAACCTGATCCCCTTCAACCCCTTTCCGTCGTCCGGCTTTGACCGCTCGCCTGCGCCGCGTATCAAGCGCTTTGCAGAGATCCTGATTGATGCAGGAATCGTCACCACCACCCGCAAGACCCGGGGCGACGACGTGGATGCGGCCTGCGGTCAGCTGGCCGGCCAGGTGCAGGACAAGACCCGGCGGACGGCGGCGCGGATCATTCCGATTCAGGGAGCCTGAGGCGATGATCAAGCCCGTCCTGTCCGTTTTCGTGGCCGCAATGATCGTGTCGGCGTGTGCTGGCGGCCCCAACCTGCCGAACACTGACAGCCGCATGGATCGCCCTGTGTCCGACCAGCCGGTGCAGACCGATGCGCGGCGCAAGGCCCGGGTGCATGTCGAACTGGGGCAGGCCTATTTCCAGGCTGGCCGCTTCGGTGTGGCTCTCGACGAAGCCAGGGCCGCCGCCAGCTATGATTCCGGCTATGCCCCGGCATACCAGCTGATGGGGCAGGTGCACATGTATCTTGAGGAGAATCCGGTGGCCGAGGCGAGCTTCGAGCATGCACGGCGGCTGGCACCGGGCGACCCGGAAATCATGAACTCTTACGGCTGGTTCCTGTGCTCGACCGGCCGGGAGCGCGCAGGCCTGGAACTGCTCATGACGGCGGCACGCAATCCCTATTACCAGACTCCCGCACGGGCCCTGACCAACATCGGCCTATGCCATCTGCGCCTCAAGGATGACGCGGCGGCCGAACCCTATTTCATCCGGGCGTTGGAAGCCGACGATACCAATCTGCCGGCCATCTACCATCTCGCATCGATCACCTACCGGCGTGGTGCCTACGAGGCCGCCCGGCGTTACGTGGCAGCCCTGCACAAGGGCGGAGAGCCGACCGCCGAAAGCCTCTGGCTGGGCATCCGCATCGAGCGCCGGCTGGGTGACCGTGCGGCCGAGGCCAGCCTTGTACAACAGTTGCGCCGTCGTTTCCCGGCCTCTCCCGAATTCCAGGCATTCCAGCAAGGGCAGTATCAGTGACAGATCTTCACGTCTTGCCATCTTCGACCGACGAGACCTCCGGCGAGCGGGAGGCCGGGCAGACCCTGCGTAGTGCCCGCGAGGCTCAAGGCATGAGCATTCAGGAGGCGGCCTTTTCGCTCAAGCTGAACGCCCGCCAGATCGAGGCCATCGAGTCGGGGCGCTTCGACCTGCTGCCGGGGAGCGCCTTCACGCGTGGCTTCCTGCGTAACTACGCCCGCCTGCTGAAGATCGATCCGGCCCCCCTGTTGGCCGTGCTGGAGCCCTTGCCCAGCGAAGCCACGGTTGAACTGGCGCCGGCCTCCAACGCCCATGGCGACATGCCGGAGGTGGGCCGCGGCCGCTTCCGGCGTTCCGTGCTGCCCGGCGTACTGGCCGCCCTGGCGCTGCTCGGCATCGTGGTGGTCGGCTGGTACTACGACACCCAGAAGAGCAAGCCGCAGGAGGATCTGGTCGCCAGCCTGCCGCAGTCATCCCAGCCGCCTGCCTTTGCGCCCGGCGCACAGGGTGGGGAGGGGGTGCCCGCCGCGCCGCCTGCTGCCGAGGTGATGTCTGCGCCTGCCGCGGTTCCGTCGCCGACTCCGCCGACGCCGGCTGCCAGTGTCCCCGAGCCCGTAGTGGCCCCGGCCGTCCCCGCCGCAGCGCCTGTCAAGGAAGCACCTGTCGCGCCGCCCGCAGCCAGCGCTGCGCCTAAGCCGATCAATCCGCCGGTGTTGCTACCTGCACCATTGACGTTGCCGGTCGCGTAGCTGTCGCTGATGCTGCCATACCAGGCATGGCCGACCAGGCC
>JAFLDU010000252.1 GCA_017309145.1 Zoogloea sp.
CGGCGATGGCGATGCCCTGCTTCAGGCGCATCAGTTCGGCCAGCATCTCGGCGCGCGGCACCACCGGGATGTGGCGCGCCCGGGCGGCGATGACCTCCGGGTTGTCGCCCTTCACGGCGGTGGACGTGACCACCGCGTCGGCATCGGCCACGTTCTCGGCGGCGTGCCCCTGGATCACCCGGGCCCCGAGTGACTTCAGGCGCCGGGTGGCGGCGTTGTCACCCAGATCGGAGCCACTGACCTCGTAGCCGAGGTTCAGCAGCACCTCGGCGATGCCACTCATGCCGGCACCGCCGATGCCGACGAAGTGGATGGATTTGACCTTGTGCTTCACGTTCTGTCCTTTAAGCGGCGAGGCCTGCGCACACATCCGCGACCCGCGCGGTGGCATCGGGGCGGGCACACTGACGGGCCTTCCCGGCCATGTCGAGCAGGCGCTCGCGATTCATGTCCTGCAGCAGCGCAGCGAGACGCTGCGGCGAGAGTTCGGTTTGTGGCAACAGCACCGCCGCGCCCGCATCGGCGAGGAAGCGGGCGTTGCCGGTCTGGTGGTCGTCCACTGCGTGCGGAAAAGGCACCAGCACGCTGGCCACTCCGACTGCCGCCAACTCGGCGACGGTGAGCGCGCCGGAACGGCAGATCACCAGGTCGGCATCGGCATAGCGGGCGGCCATGTCGTCGATGAAGGGCAGCAGCTCGCCGTCGACACCCGCCGCTGCATAGGACGCCTTGAGAGCCTCGATCTGGCGTGTTCCCGCCTGATGCGTCACTTGTGGACGTTGCTCCGGATCAAGCAGGGCCAGAGCCTTGGGCATGGCATCGTTGAGGGCCGCGGCCCCGAGGCTGCCGCCCACCACCAGCACCTTGAGCGGGCCGCAGCGGCCGGCGAAACGCTGGGCCGGCGGCGCCACCGCGGTGATCTCGGCACGCACCGGGTTGCCGGCCCACTCGCCCTTCTTAAGCACATCAGGGAAGCCGGTGACGACCTTGTCGGCCACGCCGGCCAGCACCTTGTTGGCCAGCCCGGCCACCGAGTTCTGCTCATGCACCACCACCGGCGTGCCCACCAGAGCGGCCATCATGCCGCCAGGGAAGGTGACGTAGCCGCCCATGCCCAGCACCACGTCGGGCTTGACCCGCCGGATCTGGGCCAGGGCCTGGGCGAAGCCGCGCAGCAGGTTGAAGGGCAGCAGCAGCTTGCGCAGCAAGCCCTTGCCACGCAGGGCGGTGAAACGCACCCAGGCCATGTCATAACCGCTGGCCGGCACGATGCGCGCCTCCATGCCGTCCGGGTTGCCCATCCAGACGACCTTCCAACCGCGCGCGCGCAGGGCATCGGCCACCGCCAGGCCGGGGTAGATGTGTCCGCCGGTACCACCGGCCATGACCATCAGGGTCGGCATCACGCGTTCCCTCCCCGCATGATCTGACGGTTCTCCCAGTCGATCCGGAGCAGGATGGCAATCGCGACGCAGTTGGCCAGGATGCCGGAACCACCAAAACTCATCATTGGCAGGGTCAGCCCCTTGGTCGGCAGCAGGCCCATGTTCACGCCCATGTTGATGAAGGACTGCACCCCCATCCAGATACCGATGCCCTGGGCCACCAGCGCGGCGTAGGTCCGCTCCAGGGTGACGCACTGCTTGCCGATGGCGAAAGTGCGCTGGATCAGGATGGCGAACAGCACCACCACCGTGCATACCCCGGCAAAGCCCAGCTCCTCGGCGATCACCGCAAGCAGGAAGTCGGTGTGGGCCTCGGGCAGGTAGAAGAGCTTCTCGATGCTGCCGCCCAGCCCCACCCCGAACCACTCACCCCGACCGAAGGCGATCAGCGCATGGGACAGCTGATAGCCCTTGCCGTAGGCGTCCTGCCACGGGTCCATGAAGCCGAGGATGCGCTGGCGGCGGTACTCGGAGAAAGTGATCAGCAGCACGAAGCCCACCGCGGCGACGATGGCCAGCAACACGAACAGGCGCACGTTGATGCCGCCCAGGAACAGCACGCCGAAGGCAATGGCGGTGATCACCACGAAGGCGCCGAAGTCAGGCTCCTTGAGGAGCAGGAAGCCGACGAACAGGATCACCCCCGCCATCGGCAGGAAGCCCTGCTTGAAGCTGCCCATCAGGGGCAGCTTGCGGGTCGTGTAGTCGGCCGCGTACAGCGCGGCAAAGAGCTTCATCAACTCGGAAGGCTGCAGGTTGACCACCCCCAGGGGCAACCAGCGGCGTGCGCCGTTCACGTCACGCCCGATGCCCGGGATCAATACGATCAGCAACAGCACCACCCCGGCGATGAACAGCCAGGGCGCCATTTCTTGCCAGGCGCGCATGGGGATCTGGAAGACGACCACCCCGGCAATCACCCCGATGGCCAGGAAGACCGCGTGGCGGATCAGGAAGTAGGCGGGCTGGTGGCCGAACATGCGGCTGCCCTCGGCGGTGGCGATGGACGCCGAAAAGACCATCACCAGCCCCATCAGCAACAATGCGGCAGCCGACCAGATGAGCGCCGGATCGAGTTCCCGGGCCGGACCGGCCGGACGTAACAGACGATCGACGGTACGCCCGCTCTTGGACGAGGCGACGTCTCCACCGTGGCGGTTGAGGAAACCGGACACGAGGCCGGTGAGGCTGGCGGCGAGCTTCATTCCGGGCTGACTCCAGGCAGGCGCTGCACGGCGTCGATGAAAACCTGGGCGCGGTGGGCATAGTTGCGGAACATGTCGAGACTGGCGCAGGCCGGGGACAGCAGTACCACGTCACCGGCCTCGGCCCGGGCGTTCGCCTCCAGCACCGCGGCATCCATGTCGGCCGCATGCACGAGGGGAACGCCGCAGCCGGCGACGGCGGCCTCGATCGTCGCGGCATCGCGACCGATCAGCACCACTGCGCGGGCATAGCGGGCAAAGGCGTCCTTGAGGGGCGAGAAGTCCTGCCCCTTGCCATCACCGCCGGCGATCAGCACCACCTTGCAGCGCAGACCTTCCAGGGCGGCCACGGTGGCGCCGACGTTGGTGCCCTTGGAATCATCGTAATAAGTCACACCGTCATCACGCCGGGCCACCTTTTCCACCCGATGGGGCAACCCGCGGAACGCTTGCAGCGCCTCGAGCAGGGCCGCCCGCGGCAGGCCCGCCGCCTCGCACAGGGCCAGGGCCGCCAGGGCATTGGCAACGTTGTGGCTGCCCGCCAGGCGCATGGCCGAGCGGGGCATGAGCATCTCATCCCCCTTCGCCAGCCAGTCGGCACCGTCCACCTCGATCACCCCGTACGCATCCGCACCGGCCGGCGCATCCACGCCAAAGCTCAGCACCCGACGGCCCGGCAACGCCATGGCGGCGACCCGTGCATCCTCGCGGTTGAGGACCTGAACGCCATCGCCCTGGAAGACTGCGGCCTTGGTGGCGGCATAGTCATCGAGCCCGGCATAACGGTCCAAGTGGTCGTCGGTCACGTTGAGCACGGTGGCGGCGACCGCATTGAGCGCCGGGGCGGTTTCGAGCTGGAAGCTGGAAAGCTCGAGCACCCAGTAGCGTGGCAGCGGCAGCCCCGCATCGAGACGAGCCATCAACACGTCGAGCGCCGCCGGACTGATGTTGCCGGCCACCACACCGTCCTCGCCGGCAGCCTTGACCATCTCGCCGGCCAGGGTGGTGGTGGTGGTCTTGCCGTTGGTCCCGGTGATCGCGATGATCCGGCTGCTGTCACGCACACCGTGGCCCTCCAGGGCCTCTACCAGCAGGTCCATCTCGCCAACGACGGGAATGCCACGCGCACGCGCGGACGCCACCAGGGGTTGGCGCGGGTCCAGACCAGGACTGATGGCAATACGGTCCACGCCATCGAGCAGGCTGTCGGCGAAGGGACCGGTCACCAGCTCGGCAGCGGGCGCGTCGCCCTTCAGGCGGTCGATGCCCGGCGGCACCGGACGGGAATCTGCAACGCGCAAGGCCACGCCCTGACGGGCCAGCCAGCGGGCCATCGCCAGGCCGGATTCGCCGAGGCCGAGAACGAGAGTGAGCCGGTGGGCAGCCATGTCCGCTTACCGCAGCTTGAGGGAGGACAGGCCGAACAGCACGAGCATGATCGTGATGATCCAGAAGCGCACCACCACCTGGGTCTCCTTCCAGCCACCCAGTTCGTAATGGTGGTGAAGAGGCGCCATGCGGAAGATGCGCTTGCCGCCGGTGTATTTGAAGTACAGGACCTGCACCATCACCGACATGGCCTCCGCCACGAACAGCCCGCCCATGATGAAGAGCACGATTTCCTGACGGACGATCACCGCGATGGTGCCCATCGCGGCGCCGAGGGCCAGCGCCCCCACGTCGCCCATGAAGACCTCGGCCGGATAGGCGTTGAACCACAGGAAGCCCAGGCCCGCCCCGGCAATCGCACCGCAGATCACCGCCAGCTCGCCGGCACCCGGGATGTAGGGCACCCCGAGGTACTTGGAGAAGCCCATATGTCCGGCCACGTAGGCAAAGATCGCCAGCGCTGCGCTGACCATCACGGTCGGCATGATGGCCAGGCCATCCAGACCATCGGTGAGGTTGACCGAGTGGCTGGTGCCGTTGATCACGAAATAGGTCAGGATGATGAAACCGAGCACGCCAAGGGGATAGCTCACCGCCTTGAAGAAGGGCACGATCAGCTCGAGCTGGGCCGGCACCGAGGCGGTCAGGCCCAGGAAACAGGCCGCCGCCAGGGCGATGGCCGAGGTCCAGAAGTACTTCCAGCGGCTGGCCAGCCCCTTCGGGTCGCGATATACCACCTTGCGCCAGTCATCCACCCAGCCCACGGCACCGAAGCCGAGGGTCACCAACAGCACCACCCACACGTACTTGTTGCCCAGATCGCCCCACAGCAGGGTGGTGACGGCGATCGATATGAGGATCAGCGCCCCGCCCATGGTCGGCGTACCGGCCTTGGTCAGGTGGGACTTCGGGCCGTCATCGCGCACCGCCTGGCCGATCTTCTTGGCGGCCAGCCAGCGGATCACCGGCGGCCCGAAGACCAGTGACAAGACCAGCGCAGTGCCCGCAGCCAGCATGGTGCGCAGCGTGATGTAGCCGAACACGTTGAAAAAGCGCGCATCCTTGCCAAGCCACAGAGCCAGTTCAAGCAGCATGACATGCTCCCGGAAGCGTTACGGAAGACACTGCAGCCACGTCGGCACTACGAAACATCATCAAACCTTCTCCGCGATGGCGTCGACGACCCGTTCCATCTTCATGAAACGCGAGCCCTTGACGAGCACCACCGTATCTTCATTGAGCTCCGCCTTCACCGCGGCGACGAGGTCGTCCAGCTTGGTGAAGTGGTGCCCGCCTTCTCCGAAGTTGCGCGCGGCAACTTCGCTCATCTCACCCAGCCCGAACAGGAAATCGATGCCCTCGCTCTTGGCGTAGCCACCGATCTCGTCGTGGTACTGGAAACTCTGTTCGCCGATCTCGCCCATGTCGCCCACCACCAGGATCTTGCGGCCCGGCGTGGCGCCCAGCACCGCGATGCCGGCGCGCATGGAGTCAGGATTGGCGTTGTAGCAGTCGTCGATCACCGTGGCGCCGTTAAGGCCCTTGCGCAGGAACAGCCGGCCCGGCGTACCGGTGTAGCCGCCCAGGCCGGCGGCCACCGCGTCGAGGGAGATGCCCGCGGCCAGGCAGGCTGCAGCCGCCGCCAGTGCATTGCGGACATTGTGCTGCCCCGGCACCTGCAGACGGAACTGGGCCTTGCCGCGCGGCGACTCCAGCGCCACATCGCTGACGAAACCATGGGCATTGCAGGTGGCGCGCACATCGGCGCCCGCGCCGAGCCCGAAGGTCAGCGTGCGCCGCCCGCCATTGATCGACTTCCAGTAGCCGGCGAAGGGGTCGTCGGCGTTGATCACCGCCACCCCGTCGGACGCCAGCCCTTCATAGATGGCCCCCTTCTCGCGGGCGACCTCGTTGACGCTGCCCATGCCCTGCAGGTGGGCCCGCTGGGCGTTGTTGACCAGCGCCACGGTGGGGCGCGCCAGGTGGGTCAGGTAACCGATCTCGCCCGGGTGGTTCATGCCCATCTCGATGACCGCGGCCCGGTGGTTCCCGGACAGGCGCAGCAGCATCAGGGGCAGACCGATGTCGTTGTTGAGGTTGCCACGGGTGGCCAGCACGCACAGATCGGGGTCGAAGCCGTCGAGACGGGCCTGGGCCCGCAGGATGGCCGCGCACATCTCCTTGACGCTGGTCTTGCCGTTGCTACCGGTGATGCCGATCAACGGCAGGTCAAAGCGGCCACGCCAGGCGGCGGCCAGGCGCCCCAGGCCGTAGCGGGTGTCCTCGACCACCAGCAGCGGCAACGGGACCGGATGGGTTGCGGCCCAGGCCCGGTCGACCATCGCGGCGGCGGCTCCCTGAGCGACCACGCTCTCGACGAAGTCGTGGCCGTCGAAGCGCTCCCCGCGCAGGGCAACGAACAACTGGTCGGACTGCACCGCCCGGGAGTCGGTGCTGACCGAAAGAAAGGACACGGAACCGCCCACGGCGGTACCGCCGGTGGCCAGCGCGGCTTCCTGCAGATCCATCATGACAGGTCTCCCTGGGCTTCATTCCAGGCTTCGAGGGCGGCGCGGGTCTGCTCCACGTCCGAGAAGGGGTGACGTACCCCGTTGATTTCCTGGTAGGGCTCGTGGCCCTTGCCGGCAACCACGACCACGTCGTCCGGGGCCGCGGCGAGCACGGCACGGCGGATCGCCTCGGCGCGGTCGGGGATGCTCTCTGCGGCGGGCCCCG
>JAFLDU010000253.1 GCA_017309145.1 Zoogloea sp.
CCAGCGGGACGAGGCTGTCGCCCGGCTCAGCATCGAGGAAGGCTTCGTCCACGATCAAGCGGCCACCGCGGGCCGCCAGGCGGGCCCGCCAGTCGAGCAGTTGTTCGCGTGCAAAGCGCTGGCCGTCCGGGTTGTTGGGCTGCACCAGCAGCACGGTCTCCGCATCGTCCACCGCCGCATCGATCTGTGCGGCAGGCAGCGCAACGAGGACATGGCTGCGCCAGGCGTGGGGATGTTCGGCATAGGTCGGCGCGAGGGTCACCACCCGCCCCGGCGGAAAGCAGGCCGGCAGGGCCTGGATCGCGGCCTGGGAACCCGCCACCGCCAGCAGCCGCGGACTGCCGTAGAAGGCCGCGGCCGCCTCGTCCAGCCCATCGTCGTCCTCGGGCAGGCGGTGCCAGGCCTCGACCGGCACGGCCGGCAGCGGGCAGGCGAAGGGGTTGATGCCGGTGGACAAGTCCACCCAGTCGGCCAGCGGAATGGCGTACTGCTGCGCCGCCCGGCGCAGTCGCCCACCGTGCTCAAGCATGGACGAAGGCGCTCACCGCAGCCACCGCCAGCAACCACAGCCAGACGCTGTTGTTGACCAGGGCCAGAGCCTTGTCGATGTCACCGGCGCGGGCCGGGGCACCCTCGCCCAGCGGCGGACGGGTCTCCAGGCGGCCGTGGTAGACGGCCGGGCCGCCCAGGCAGAGGTCCAAGGCCCCGGCACCGGAAGCCATCACAGGCCCGGCATTGGGACTGTCCCAGGCCGGCGCCTGGGTGCGCCAGCAATGCAGGGCCCGCGCGGTGTGGCCGAGCAGGGCATAGCTGAGCGCGGTGAGGCGGGCCGGGATGAAGTTGAGCACGTCGTCGATGCGCGCGGCCGCCCAGCCGAAGCGCAGGTAACGCTCGGTGCGGTAGCCCCACATCGCATCCAGGGTGTTGGCCAGGCGGAACAGCAGCGCCCCCGGGCCGCCCAGCAGGGCGAACCACAGCAAGGCCCCGAAGATGGCGTCGTTGCCGTTCTCCAGCACCGATTCGACAGTGGCCTTGGCCACACCCGACTCGTCCAGGCTGGCAGTGTCCCGGGAGACGATCCAGGACAGGCGCTCCCGCGCGCCGGCCAAGTCACCGGCCGCCAGCGGCACCGCCACCGCCCGGGCATGCTCGGCCAGGCTGCGCTTGCCGATGGCGAAGTAGAGCAAGCCCACATCCATCACCAGGGCCAGCCAGCCCCCTGCCGCGTGCACCGAACCGGCCAGCGCCACCCAGGGCAGCACCGTGACGCTCCAGGCCAGCAGGCCCGTCGCCCGGTTGCTGCCGAGGCGCCGCATCAGGCGCTCGACCGCCGCCGCATAGCGGCCGAAGCCCACCAGCGGATGGAAGCGCCGGGGCTCGCCCAGCAGGCGGTCGAGGAGCAGGCCCAGGGCCATGGGAATGGCGATGGGGAACAGGGCGGCGAGAAGCAGGACGAGCATGGGATAATCAAAAACTTTTTTGCACCCTGGATTGTAAGTCATGCGTCAAGCCCGCACCCTGATGGTTCAGGGCACCACCTCCGATGCCGGCAAGAGCACCCTGGTCGCCGGCCTGGCCCGCCTGCTCAAGCGGCGCGGCGTACGGGTGGTGCCCTTCAAGCCGCAGAACATGGCCCTCAACTCGGCGGTGACGGTGGATGGCGGCGAGATCGGCCGTGCCCAGGCCCTGCAGGCGATCGCCGCCGGCCTCGAACCGCACACCGACATGAACCCGGTGCTGCTCAAGCCCTCCAGCGACATCGGCGCACAGGTCATCATCCACGGCCACCCGGTGGCCAACCTGTCGGCGCGGGACTACCACGACTACAAACCCCGGGCGATGGCCGCCGTGCTGGAGAGCTTCGGCCGCCTGACCGACGCTTACGAAACCGTGCTCGTCGAAGGCGCCGGCAGCCCGGCCGAGATCAACCTGCGCGACCGGGACATCGCCAACATGGGCTTCGCCGAAGAGGTGGACTGCCCGGTGATCCTGGTCGCCGACATCGACCGGGGTGGCGTCTTCGCCCACCTCGTCGGCACCCTGGAACTGCTCTCGCCGAGCGAGCAAGCCCGCGTGAAAGGCTTCGTGATCAACCGCTTCCGGGGCGACATCGGCCTGCTCCAGTCCGGTCTCGACTGGCTCGAGGCACGCACCGGGCGCCCGGTGCTGGGGGTGCTGCCCTACCTGCACGGCCTCTTCCTGGACGCCGAGGACGCCCTCGCCGATGCCCGCGCCGACAAGGGCGAAGCCCGCCTGCGGGTGGTGGCCCCGGTCTATCCCCGCATCTCCAACCATACCGACCTGGACGCCCTGCGCCTGCACCCCCAGGTGGACTTCAGCTGGGTCGGCCCCGGCCAGGCCATCCCGCCCGCCGACCTGATCGTGCTGCCCGGCTCCAAGGCCGTCCAGGCCGATCTCGCGTGGCTGCGCACTCAGGGCTGGGACGACGCCATCCGGCGCCACCTGCGCTACGGCGGCAAGCTGGTCGCCATCTGCGGCGGCTACCAGATGCTGGGCCGCCAGCTGCATGACCCGCTGGGCCTCGAAGGCCGCCCTGCCAGTGTCGACGGCCTGGGCCTGATCGACGCCGAGACCGTGCTAGAAGCCGAGAAACAGCTGGTCAACGTAACCGGCACCCTCCAGCTGCCCGGCCGGCCGGCCGTCCAGGGCTACGAGATCCACATGGGCGTCACCCGCGGCCCGGCCCTGACCCGGCCCAGCGCCCTGATCGGCAGCACCCAGCGGGCCGACGGCGTGCTGAGCGAGGACGGACAGATCCTCGGCACCTACGTGCATGGCCTGTTCGACCACCCTGACGCCCTGGCCGCCCTGCTCGCCTGGGCCGGTGTAAACGATGCGGCGCGGATCGACCTGGCCGCCCGTCGCGAAGCCGACCTCGACCGCCTCGCCGACAGCCTGGAAACCAGCCTGCACCTGGATCGGCTGGCCGACTGCTTCGGCCCTGGCGCAGCCGCGAACGCCTTGCGGACGTCATCGCCCGCAGGGCTCCCTTGACCGCACCCCCTACCCCTCTCTAACATTCCCGAATGGACGCAGAACTCGCCTCACTCGAACAAAAGCTCGAACAACTGATCAGCCGCCACGCTTCCGAGCAGGCGCGGCTGCACAGCCAATTCACCGCAGTCCAGGCAGAAAAACGCCAGCTGCAGGAGCGGGTCGAAGCCCTCGAAAACGCCAATCGCGAACTCAACGACAAGCTCGGACTGGTCGGCAGCCGCCTAGAGGCGCTGCTCGCCCGCATCCCGGAGGCCTGAGATGGAACACCTCGACATCAAGCTCCTGGGGCGCGAGTACCGGGTCGCCTGCAAGCCCGAAGAGAAAGATGCCCTGCTCGCCGCAGTGACCTACCTCGACGAAAAGATGCGCGATCTCGCTGGCAAGACCAACTCGGCGGGCGAACGGCTGGCGGTCATGACCGCCCTCAACATCACCCACGAATTTCTGCAGTTTCAGCGTGCTGGTGGGTTTGACATCCCGACGCTCAAGCGTAAAATCGAACGCATCAACGGTCGACTCGACGGTGCCCTGGCAGAGCAGGAAACGCTCTTCTGAACACCCCCAGGACCACCCTGGAGTCACCGAGTAATACAGGTTTCAGTCAATCCCCTGCGGTGTTGGTCAAGGCTTAAAACTCCTTGAACCAATGTCTACGCGACATGGGTCGCTGACCATTGAAACCGCTGGTGTGCGCGCTCCCCGTCGAGTGTGCCTGATGCGGAAGGAATGCGGCCCCCCTGAACTCCGGTTCAGGATGAAGGCCTGACGGCATGCGCGGGGGACCCAACAAGCAAAAGGCGCAGACCATGGTCTGCGCCTTTTGCTTTATGTCTTGCACCTTCCGCAGATGCAGACGGGGAGCCGCAGCCCCCCGACACGGAACCCGATCAGTCCGGCGCCTTGAAACCCGCACCAGCCTTGTTGGCCAGGAAGGCCACGGCACGCTTCAGCTCGTTGTCGGTCAAGTCGGCCGCGCCGCCCTTCGGGGGCATGGCGTTCTTGCCGGCAGCCGCCGACTTCACCAGACCGTCGTAGCCCTGAGCCAGACGCGGTGCCCAGGCACCCTTGTCACCCGCCTTCGGGGCCCCCGCCGCGCCGCTCTCATGGCAGGCACCACACACCGCGGTATAGATCTGCTCGCCCGTACGGCTACCCGGCGCAGCTGCCGGCGCCGCCTGCAGGGAAACACTCGCGACCGGCTGGGTCAGCTTGGCAGCCAGCTCTTCGTCAACAGCCGCCTTCTTGCCACAGCCCACGAGCTGAGTCGCCAGGGCCGCCACCCCGACAGAAAGCGCAATCCGCGCAAAGGAACGGACGGGGGAACTACGAAAATCCGACATGCTGAATTCCTCGAGTACGGGCTAAATGGGGTAAAACATTGATTATAGCGGGGCTATTCATCTTCTGTCAGGCAAAGCATGGACTCTGGCAGCGATTCGCGCTATCCTGCGCCCCACGCAACGCATCAAGAAGCAAGAAGCACCGCGCGCCCGTAGCTCAGCTGGATAGAGTACTGCCCTCCGAAGGCAGGGGTCACTGGTTCGACTCCAGTCGGGCGCGCCAAACAAATCAATGGGTTAGATCGAAAGATCTGGCCCATTTTTGTTTCTACTCCCCGCCGTGACCATTCTGTGACCAAAGTGCGACCAGCCTGTGACTGGTCGCTCACCCTAGTCTCACCGCTCCCCGTGCTTTTGAGTTGTGCTTCCCGTGACTTGATCGTCAGGGATGTGCTCGACCAGCTGCTCGATACGACAACGGAAGTAGGTACAGAGCTTGTCCAACACATCCCCCGTCGGGTTGTACCCACGGTGGTTGGCAAGCTTGGAGAGGGTCATCCGGTGCACTCCGGTTGCCGCAGCGATCTCGACGAGCGTAACGACCCTGTTCTCCCGAAATTCTTTTTCTGCGATCAGCTCCTTGAGCCTGAACCTGAGCATGACTGTGGCTCCATAGCTGCATGTGATGCGTAAGAGTATCAAAAAAACTTGACAGGCTTCACAACATGCCTACAATGAGCTTTGTGTGATGCTTATACGCATCATGCGAACTCAGATAACAACACGAGGTGAAGCCATGGACAACAAAACCTACCTGACAACCGACGAGTTGTCGGAGCGCATCAAGTACGACTCCCGCACGATCAGAGAACGCTTGAAGGACAGCGTTCTGCTCGAAGGCATCCACTACTTTCGCCCTTTCGGCGGCCGGAAGATTCTGTACATCTGGGAAACGATCGAGCGCGACATGCAGCTTGCTGCCCCGGCCTTCGGCATCCCCATGGCAAACGGAGATGTGTGCCATGGCTAGTATTCAGATCCGCAAGGAGACAGGCTGCCTGATCATGGACTTCTACTTTCAAGGCTTCCGGTGCCGCGAGCAAACCGCTCTCCCCGATACGGCTACCAACCGGAAGAAAGTCCAGAAGCTCCTCGACCGCATCGAAGCCGACATCGCCGCCGGCACCTTCGACTACCGGCGCTACTTCCCGGCCAGCAAGAACGCCGCACGCTTCGACGCCGCACCGGCGGTGACCGTCGCTGTAACGGTGACTGCACCGAGCGCACCCGCGGTCGCCCCGACGCCCCTCTTCAAGGACTTCGCGGAGACCTGGTATCTGGAGAAGGAGGTGGAGTGGCGCAAGTCCCACCGGATCACCGTCCGCCGGGAGCTCGACAGCCTGATTTCCCGCTTCGGGGAGAAGGCGGTCGGCCAGATCACCAAGGCTGACGTACTTGCCTACCGCGCCGAACTCGGCAAAGTGACTGCGCGGGGCAAGGAAACGAAGTTGTCTGCTGCACGGATCAACAAGATGCTGAACCCGCTCAGGCAAATCCTCAACGAAGCGGCCGACCGCTTCAATTTTCCCACGCCTTGCCAGAACATCAAACAGCTGCGCATCAAGCGCACCGATGTGGATCCCTTCTCCCTCGAGGACGTGCGGGCCATCCTCGCCACGGTGCGGGAGGATTTCCGCGACTACTTCACCGTGCGCTTCTTCACCGGGATGCGCACCGGCGAGGTGGATGGGCTGAAGTGGAAGTACGTGGATTTTGAGCGCCGGCTGATCCTGGTGCGAGAGACGGTGGTCCTCGGCGACGAGGAGTACACCAAGACCGACGGCTCGCAGCGGGACATCCAGATGAGCCAGCTCGTCTTCGATGCCCTGAAGCGCCAGCAGGCGGCGACCGGCAAGGTTTCGACGTTCGTGTTCTGCAATCGGCTCGGCAAGCCGCTTGACCACAAGAACGTGACGAATCGGGTCTGGTATCCCCTCCTCCGTCATCTGGGGCTCAAGAAGCGACGGCCCTACCAGTGCCGGCACACGGCGGCCACCCTGTGGCTCGCCGCCGGCGAGGCGCCGGAGTGGATCGCCCGGCAGCTCGGCCACACCACCACCGAGATGCTGTTCCGGGTCTATTCCCGCTACGTCCCCAACCTGACCCGCCGGGATGGTTCGGCCTTCGAGCGCCTGATCACCCAGTCGATTGCCGACACCCCCTTGCCCGTGAGTCCCACCCAGGAGAGCCGCCATGTCTGATGCCCGCCAAACTGTGTTTTCAGTAAGCCGACTGCCCCAGCCGGATCACGTCATCGACCGCCTGCCGCCGGTCTTCCGGATCCAGTCGATCGAGCGTCTGCCCTTCGACGCGCGAAACCTGCTCAACGTGGCGGTCGTCTTCCACGAGAGGGTGGTGCTGCGGGTGGAATGGCTGTGCCGGCATCCGGATAGCCG
>JAFLDU010000027.1 GCA_017309145.1 Zoogloea sp.
GGGCCTGATCGAGCGCGTCCGCGCATCGACGGTGATCAAGGCAGGTGGACGCACCTTTGCCGAAGTGCCCTTGTCCGCACCGGCGGTCATTGATGTGCCCGGGCCTCTCGGCGCCACCCGCATCGAGATCCAGCCGGGCCGCGCGCGCGTGGCCACCGACCCGGGCCCGCGCCAGTACTGCGTACGTCAGGGCTGGCTGAGCACGGCGGGGGCGGTGGCCATCTGCGCCCCCAATCAGGTGAGCCTGGCCCTCTCCGGGCGCCGCGCCGACTATGACTCACTCGCCTACTGAAGAGGCCAGGGGCCGGGCTTCGTCCTGCCCGCCTCCTGGGGGCGGCCGGGCCCTTTCTTGTGAGCGTCTGCTGCGGCCCACCGCGGACGATCACCGGATTGCCCGCCACGCGGCAGCGGCGATCGTGCTGACTGTGGCGGAGGCGGCGGTGCCGCTCCCCCTGCCGGGGGTCAAGCCGGGGCTGGCCAACATCATCACCCTGGTGGTGTTGGCCCGCTGGGGCTGGCGTGAGGCGGTGTGGGTGGCCTTGTTGCGGGTGCTGGTGGGCAGCCTGCTGCTGGGGCAGTTCCTGGCGCCGGGCTTCTTCCTCAGCCTGGCTGGCAGCCTGCTCAGTATGGTGGTGTTGGGAGGGGCAGTACTGCTGCCGGACCGCTGGTTCGGGCCGGTCAGCCACAGCATCTTGGCCGCCTTTGCCCACATCGCCGGTCAGCTGGTGGTGGCCCGCCTGTGGCTCGTTCCCCATGATGGTGTGTTCTATCTGGTGCCCGTCTTTGCCTTGGCTGCCACCGTCTTCGGTCTGGCCAACGGGCTGATCGCGGCGCGGCTGTTGCAGGAAGAGTTGCAGCGCTCAGCGCCGGCGCCGGCGGGAGAGGGCCAGGGATAAGGGAGACACGGCGGGTTTGTCGGGCAAGCCCAGGGCCGCCCGGGAGAGACGGTCGGCGTCGCCGTTGCGATGGCGTGGCACCCATTCGATGCGTACTGCGTCGAAGGCCTGCAGGCTGAGGGCGAGGGGTTCGAGCAGGCTGTTCAGGCGGGCGATGGCGGTGTGGGCCGAGCCGAGCAGGTGGCGCACCGCGAAGTCACTGTCGCCGCGGATCACCACCCGCCGGGCGCCTGCCTGGTGGGCGGTGTCTACCGCCCGTTGCAGGGCGAGCAGCTCGGCCGCGTTGTTGCAGCCGCCCTGTGGAGCCATCTCAGAGAGCTCGATCCGTTCGCCGGCAGGGCCCAGCAGCAGGGCACCCAGGCCGATGCGCCCCGGGTTGGGGCTTGCCGAGCCGTCGAACCAGAGTTGCCAGGCATCCGGCCACTCCGGGTGGGTGGGCGGAGGGGGTGACACGTTCAGTGGGCCTCTGATCCGGGGCGGGGCGCTCAGACCGTGCCGAGCACGGCTGACAGGTCCAGCCTGCCGTCCTTGATGGGCGGACACCACAGATAGGTGCCGGTGACCGGCCGGGTGAAGCGGAACAGGGCGTCAACGATCCCGTCCTCCAGCCCGACCATGCGGCGCATCTGCGCCTGGAAGGCATCCACGCTGTGGCCGAAGGCCACGAACATCAGGCCCGCAGCCTGACCTTCGATCCAGGGCATGGAGCGGCGCAGCAGGAAGGCTTCCGGGCTGAAGCTCTCCTGGGCGGTGCGCTTGACGTGGGCGGATTCGGGCGCGTCGTCCAGCTCTTCGTTGTCGGAGCGGCGGCGGCCGATGCAGTCGTCCCGCTCCTCGGGAGGCATGGCCTCGAAGTGAGGGAAGTTGTGCACCCAGCGCTGGACGGCAACGAAGCTGGAACCATCGGCGGTCACGGCGGCGGCCACCGCCTCCTCGCCCTCGGGGTTCTCGGTGCCATCTTCATAGCCGGTCAGGTCGCGGCCTCCGTCGTGCTTGAAGCCGTCGATCGATTCTTCGAGCTGGAAGAAGGGGGAGAGGGCGTCGCCCAGGTGGCGGGCGCGGTGCAGCAGCTCGCCCCGATCTGTGCCGCGCAGCCACAGCCACAGGGCGATCGGCGTGGACGGGATGTCCACCCCCACACCGGCCAGCGGCGGAAAGGGCTTCAGTCCCGGCACCTTGCGACCGAGGGCGGACAGCGGGGCGAGGCCGAGGCCGAGGCCGGCCACGACGGCGTCGCCATCCACCAGGTCCTGCAGGCGCTTCAGTCCGGCTGCCAGGTCGCCGCCTGGCGTGAGGGAAAAGGACAGGTAGCGGGCGAAAGGTGGCAGGGCTTGCAGGATGCCGGCTTGCGCTTGGCTCATGGGGGGTCTCCCGGTGCATGACAATGCCCGCGATGATAGATCAATCCCGTGACGGCAGCAGGCATGCGGGGGCGGCTGGGCCGCCCCGCCGGTGCATCAGGCGCGGCCCAGCCGGTAGAGGGCCACGCTGGCGAGGAAGTTGGGCTCCTCGATGATCACCTTGTCTTCGTCGAAGGCCAGCCGCTCGCGGATGATGATGCCTTCCTGCTCGCACAGGGTGTCGAAGTCGGCAATGGTGAAGAAGCGCACGTTGGGTGTGTCATACCATTGGTGGGGCAGGTTCTTCGAGACCGGCATGTGGCCGTTGAGGATGGCCTGGCGGTGGCGCCAGTAGGCGAAGTTGGGAAAGCTCACCACGGCCTCGCGGCCGACCCGCAGCATTTCCCGCAGGATGCCCTGGGTGTTGCGCATGGCCTGTAGCGACAGGCTCATGATGACATGGTCGAAGAAGCCGTCCTCGAAGCCGGCCAGGCCTTGCTCCATGTCGATCTGGATCACATTGATGCCGTTGCGTGCGCAGGCGACGATCCGCTCCGGATCGTTCTCCACTCCGTAGCCTCGGACCTGGCGGACATCGCCCAGGTAGCGCAGCAGGCTGCCGTCGCCGCAGCCCAGGTCGAGGATGCGTTCGCCGGGCTCGATCCAGTTGGCGATCACATCGTAGTCGTAGCGTTGGAAGCTCATCGATCCGCCCTCAGATCCGGATGTTGTCGATGTAGGCGCGCAGCACCGCATGGTACTGGGCGTCGTCGAGCAGGAAGGAGTCGTGTCCGGCCGGACAGTCGATCTCGGCGTAGCTGACCCGTCGGTCGCTGTGCATCAGGGCATAGACGATCTCCCGGCTGCGCGACGGGGCGAAGCGCCAGTCGGTGGTGAAGGACACCACCAGGTAGTCGGCGGTGGCGCGGGACAAGGCCGCCACCAGGTCGCCGTCGTAGTCGAAGGCCGGGTCGTAGTAGTCGAGGGCCTTGGTGGTCAGCAGATAGGTGTTGGCGTCGAAGTAGCCGGCGAACTTGTCCCCCTGGTAGCGCAGGTAGGACTCGATCTCGAATTCCACGTCGTAGCTGAACACCGGCTTGTCGTGACGCAGGCTGCGACCGAATTTCTGGTCCATCGAGTCGTCCGACAGGTAGGTGATGTGGCCGACCATGCGCGCCAGGGCGAGACCACGGGTGGGCACCACGCCATGCTCGTAGTAGTGGCCGCCGTGGAACTCCGGGTCCTTGAGGATGGCCTGGCGGGCCACTTCGTTGAAGGCGATGTTCTGGGCGGTGAGCTTGGGGGCCGAGGCGATCACCAGGGCGTGTCCGACCCGCTCGGGGTACTGGAGAGTCCAGGACAGGGCCTGCATGCCGCCCAGGCTGCCGCCCACGACGGCGGCGAAGCGCTCGATGCCCAGCAGGTCGGCAAGGCGGGCCTGGGCGTCGACCCAGTCCTCCACGGTGACGAAGGGGAAGTCGGCGCCCCAGGGCTTGCCGGTGGCCGGATTGATGCTGTTGGGCCCGGAGCTGCCGTAGCAGCCTCCCAGATTGTTCACCCCGATCACGAAGAAGCGCCGGGTGTCGAGGGGTTTGCCCGGGCCGACCAGGTTGTCCCACCAGCCCACCGCGCCGCTGTCGGCATGCACGCCGGCCACGTGATGGGAGCCAGACAGGGCATGGCAGACCAGCACCGCGTTGCTGCGGCTGGCATTGAGCGTGCCGTAGGTTTCGTAAACGAGATCGTACTCGGGCAGTACGCCGCCACTCTTCAGGTGCAGGGGCGTGTCGAAGTGGGCCGTCTGGGGCGCCACGATGCCAACGGATTGTTCTGTCATCTCACTTTCGTCCGGAAAACGAAAAACCCAGTCGGCGAACGGTCGCGGACTGGGCTGCCGTCGCTTTAGCCGTACTTGTAAAGCGCCCGCAAGCTGAAGGGTTCAAATCGGCGCTGAGCCAAAAGATTAGCGCGAGGCACAGCCCGAAGTCAAACCCGGCAGGGGCGACGACGGGCCGGCTGGCAGGTCGTCACCCCTGTCGTGGCTCACAGCTTCTCGACGGCTTCCCGCACCCGGTCGGGCTCGTCCAGCTTGAGCAGGCGCTGGACCTTGGGCGTGAGGTCGGTGGCATCGGCGCGCAGGATGGCCTGCTTGACCTCCAGGATCTGCGCCGGATGCATCGAGAACTGGCGCAGACCCATGCCGATCAGCAGCCGTGCGCAGTCGGGGTCGCCGGCCATCTCGCCGCACACCGAGACCGGGATGCCGGCCTTGATGCCGGCCTGGATGGTCTGGTGGATCAGCCGCAGCACGGCCGGGTGGAGCGGGTTGTACAGGTGGGCGACGGCCTCGTTGCCACGGTCGATGGCGAGGGTGTATTGGATCAGGTCGTTGGTGCCGATGGACAGGAACTGCAGGCGCTTGGTGAAGGCGCCCAGGCACAGGGCCGCCGCCGGGATCTCGATCATGCCGCCGACCGCCACGGATTCGTCGAACTTGACCTTGCGTTCGCGCAGTTGGGCCTTGGCCTTGTCGAGCAGGATCAGGGTCTGGTCGATCTCGTGGCTGCTGGCCAGCATCGGGATCAGGATCTTGAGCTTGCCGAAGTGGCTGGCTCGCAGCAGCGCCCGCAGCTGGGTCAGGAACATCTTCGGCTCGGCCAGGCAGAAGCGGATGGCGCGCAGCCCCAGAGCCGGGTTGTCCTCGGCCCGGGAGGCGCCTTCGAGCTCCTTGTCGGCGCCGACGTCGAGGGTGCGCACCGTGACCGGCTTGCCCGCCATGGTCTTGACCACCGACTTGTAGGCCTCGAACTGCTCGTCCTCGTCCGGCCAGGTGTCGCGGCTCATGAACAGGAACTCGGTGCGGAACAGGCCGACGCCGTCGGCTTCCACGCCCTTGGCCTGCACCGCGTCGGGGGGCAGCTCGATGTTGGCGAGGATCTGCACCTCCTCGCCGTCGAGGGTGGCGGCGCGGGTGGACTTGAGGCGCTTGAGCTTGGAGCGTTCGAGCTCGACGGCGGCCTTGCGGAGCCGGTATTCCTCGAGCACGCGCTCGTCCGGATCGACGATGACCACGCCGCGGGTTCCATCGATGATGATCAGCTCGTCGTCCTTGACCACGTGACGCACGTGGCGTAGGGCCACCACGGCCGGGATGGACAGGCTGCGTGCGACGATGGCGGTGTGGCCGGTGGGGCCGCCCGCATCGGTGATGAAGCCGGCGACGGCGTGGTCCTTGAAGCCGATGGTGTCGGTGGGCGAGAGGTCGTGGGCGACGACGATGGTGCCCAGCCCGTCCTTGCGCTTGGGCGGCAGGTGGCCGGGGTGGCCGAGGAGCACCTTGACGACCCGCTCCACCACCTGCACCACGTCGGACTTGCGTTCCCGCAGGTAGGCGTCCTCGATGGCCTCGAACTGTTCGACGAGTTGCTCCATCTGCTGCACCAGCGCCCATTCGGCATTGGCACGGCGGGTCCGGATCAGGTTCTCGGCGGCGTCGACGAGCATCGGGTCCTCGAGCAGCATGATGTGCATGCCGACGAAGGCGTCCACCTCGGACGGTGCCGCACCGCTGCCGGTAGCCGCCTTCAGGCTGGCCAGTTCGACCTTGACCCGGTCCACCGCCGTATGGAGACGCGCGACTTCCGCGTCCACGTGCTTGGGCGCAATCGTGAAGTGGGCGACTTCCAGCAGGGCATGGGAGACCAGGTGGGCATGGCCGATGGCGATGCCCTGGGAGACGGCCAGGCCGTGGATCGTGAAGCTCATCGGCGCCTCCCCGTGCTTGGGTGGGCCGCCGGAGTCATTCTCCTTCCCCGAACTTGTCCTCGATCAGGGCCTGCAGGGCGGCCATTGCGGCGTCTGCGTCGGCGCCGCTGGTGTCGATGGTGATGGTGCTGCCCTTGGCGGCGGCCAGCATCATGACACCCATGATGCTTTTGGCATTGACGCGCTTGCCGTTGCGTTCGAGCCAGACTTCACATTGGTATGCGCTGGCGGTCTGGGTCAGCTTGGCGGAGGCGCGGGCATGCAAGCCCAGCTTGTTGATGATTTCTGCTTCCTGGCGCGGCATCGGTGTGTTTTTCCTGTCTTCCTCGAGGTCTCTGGGATGCGATCTGATTATTGTTATGTCGCGGATGCGGTGTGCCTACCTCATATGCACGACGCCTTCGCAGGCGCCGGCTACCGCTTTCTTGACCAGCACTTCCATGTTCCGTTCCCGGTAAGTGATGGCCCGCAGCAACATGGGCAGATTGACGCCTGCCACGCCCTCGATGCGCCCCGGCTCCAGGAGCTTGGCCGCCATGTTGGCCGGGGTCGCGCCGAGGATGTCGGTGAGGATCAGGGCGCCGTCTCCGCTGTCGACTGCGTTGAGCAGGCGGCGGGCCAGGGGCAGGGCGTCCAGAGGGTCGTCCTGGCCTGACACACCCAGCTGCATCATCTGGGGCGGGCGGCGGTTCATCACGTGGCAGACGCACTGGACAAGCGATTCGCCGAGGCTGCCGTGGGTGATGAGGAGGATGCCGATCATGCGGCCCATTCTAGCCGAAGGGCGCGCTGCCGCGGGCAGGAAGACAGTGACAATGCGTATGCAAAAGTTGCTGCGCCGCAGCGAAGCTCAGGGGGCTTGACCCTAGTCGGGCACCGTCTCCAAATGGACATCCTCGCCCGGCTGCAGGCGATCCCGCAGGGCCCGGGTGACCTGGATGCGTCCTTCTCCATCCACCCGCAGGACATGCTCGATGCCGTAACGGCGGGCATAGTCCCGCCATTGCCCGCCCGACAGATAGACAGGTTTGCTGGCGGCGTCGGACAGGGTGCCGGCGTCAGGGCGGGGCGTGACCAGCACGGTGACGGCACGGGTGCCTTCGGCCGGCTGGCCGCTGCGCGGGTCGAGGAGGTGGCAATAGCGCTTGCCGTCGAGCTCGAAGAAGCGCTGATAGTCGCCGGAGGTGCCGATGGCCTCGCCGTCGCGCAGGGGCAGGCTGGCCAGGGGCCGCGCTTCGCGGGGGTGCTGGATGCCGACCCGCCACGGCTGCGGGCCCTTGCTGCCGAGGGCCATGAGGTTGCCGCCGATGTTGATCAGCGCGTTGTGGATGCCCTGCCGACGCAGGATGGCGGCGGCCCGGTCGAGGGCGTAGCCCTTGGCGTAGCCGCCCAGGTCGAGCTGCACGGCGGGGTTGCGGCTGCTTACCGTGTGTGCGCTGATCGTCAGATCGGCCATGCTCGGGTGAGCCTTCACTTCGGCGGCGACCCGGGCAGGGTCAGGGCGGACCGGCTTGAAGGTGTCGGTGTGGAATCCCCACAGGGCGATCAGGCGGCCGAGGGCCGGGTTGAACAGCTGGTCGCCGGTGGCCGCGATGCGCTGCGCGTCACCGAGCATGGCGGCGAGCTCGGCCGATACCGGAATGTCTTGCCGACCGGCGGCGATGGCCTCATTGAGGGTGGTGAGTTCGGAGGGCTCCCAGGCATGGTAGCTGCGGTGCAGACGGTCGAATTCCTGCAGGACTTCGCTCACCGCTGCCCGGGATCGGGCCTCCGAGGCGTCCCAGGTGAGGATCTCGACCCGCGTGCCGAAGACATAGGATTCCTGCTGATGCAGGCTTTCCCGCTGGCAGCCGGCAAGCAGCAGGCCGGCGAGGCAGAAGGCCGCCAGTGCGGTGGCGACCCGGCGAATCAGGCGCATGCCTCCTCGAGGGCGTCGATGACCGCCCCGGGGACGTCGAAGCCCATCTGGGCGGTGATCTCGACCATGCAGGTGGGGCTGGTGACGTTGATCTCGGTGAGCCGGTCGCCGATCACGTCCAGGCCGACGATCAGCAGGCCACGGGCCCACAGGATGGGCGCCAGGTGCTCGGCGATGGCGCGTTCGCCCTCGGTCAGCGGCATGGCCACGCCGCGGCCGCCGGCGGCCAGGTTGCCGCGGGTCTCGCCGGCCATGGGGATGCGCGCGAGGCTGAACGGGATGACCTTGCCACCGATGATCAGGACCCGCTTGTCACCGCCCGAGATGGCCGGCAGGTAGGCCTGGGCCATGATGGTGCGGCGCTCGTCCTGGGTGAGGGTCTCGATGATGACGTTGCGGTTGGGGTCGTCGGCCCGCACCCGGAAGA
The DNA here is from genome assembly GCA_017309145.1 of Zoogloea sp. Classification (GTDB taxonomy): domain Bacteria; phylum Pseudomonadota; class Gammaproteobacteria; order Burkholderiales; family Rhodocyclaceae; genus Zoogloea. Next base: position 8,347 of record JAFLDU010000027.1, read on the forward strand.
TCTGGCTCCCGCCCATGCCGTCGAGGGGCTTGAGGATGGTGTCGCCGTGGGCATCGATGAAGGCGTTGATGTCCACCGCCGCGCGGGCCACCCGGGTGGCCGGCGCGAACTGCGGGAACTCGGTGATGGCGAGCTTCTCGGAGTGGTCGCGGATCGACCGGGGGTGGTTGAAAACCCGTGCCCCGGCCTGGGCGGCCCGTTCGAGCAGCCAGGTGGCGGTGACGTATTCGAAGTCGAAGGGCGGGTCCTGGCGCATCAGCACCGCGTCGAAGGCGGTCAGGGCCTGCACGCTCTCCTCGCCGGCGACGTACCAGGCGTGGTCGTCATCGGTGGGGGTGAGGGCGAGGGCCCGTGCGGAGACCACGCCCCCCTCCCAGATCAGGGCCTCCCTGCGGATGGCGAAGACCTGGTGTCCCCGGCGGGCGGCGGCCCGCATCATGGCGATGCTGGAGTCCTTGTAGGCCTTGAGCTGATCGAGGGGGTCGAGGATGAAGGCGAATTTCATGGCCGTTCCGGGTGAGGCGAGTGGCAGGGGCGATGGGCGGGGCGGTGGAGGCCGCCCCGTCGGCGGCGATCAGGCGGCAGCTTCTTCGAGCACGGCAGGCTCGGTGGCCTCGATCTCGATGGCGGCGGCCAGCAGGGCCAGGCGGGCCACCACGCCATAGGCGTAGAAGCGGTTGGGCGGCGCGTCGGGGCCTTGGTTGCAGTCGGGCAGGCTGCAGGGGGCCTCGAAGGCCAGCGGTTCGAAGTGCATGCCCGGCGCATTGAGGTTCTCGTCGCGGCCACGCTGGGTGTGCACCCGGTAGAAACCACCCACCACGTAGTGATCCATCATGTACACGACCGGCTCGGCGACGGCGTTATTGACCGTCTCGAAGGTGTGTACGCCTTCCTGGATGATCACGTCGTGGACTTCCAGGCCTTCCTTGATGACGCTCATCTTGTTGCGCTGCTTGCGGTTGAGGCCGATCAGTTCGGAGGCGTCCTTGACCGTCATCACGCCCATGCCGTAGGTGCCGGCATCGGCCTTGACGACCACGAAGGGCTCGTCGCTGACCTCGTATTCCTTGTACTTGGCGCGGATGTTGTCGAGCATCGCGGCGACCTTGTCGGCCAGCTCCTGCTCGCCGGTGCGGGCATGGAAATCCAGCCCCGAACAGGTGTCCCAGGCGGGGTTGATGCGCCACGGGTCGATGCCGATAGCGGCACCGAAGTCGCGGGTCACGCTGTCGTAGGCGGCGGCGTGGTTGGATTTGCGGCGGGAATGCCAACCGGCGTGGACCGGCGGGATGACCCACTGGTCATGCAGGTCCTTCAGCTGCGCCGGGATGCCGGCGGAGAGGTCGTTGTTGAGCAGCACCGCACAGGGGTCGAAGTCCTTCAGGCCAAGGCGGCGTCCGTGGCGTTCGAGGGGCTCGAGGGTCAGGCTGCTGCCGTTGGCGAGCTCGACCACGGTGGGCTCGGTGATCTCGGGCAAAAGGCTGCCGAGGCGCACCTCCAGGCCGGTCAGGCGCAGGATGGACACCAGTTTTGCCACGTTCTGCAGGTAGAACTGGTTGCGGGTGTGGTTCTCGGGGATCAGCAGGATGGAACGGGCGCCGACGCAGATGCGCTCAATGGCGGCCTGGGCCGCCTGCACGCAGAGGGGCATGAAGGCGTCGTTCAGGTTGTTGAAGCCACCCGGGAACAGGTTGAGGTCCACCGGGGCAAGCTTGAAGCCGGAATTGCGCAGGTCGGTGGAACCGTAGATGGGGGGCAGGTGCTCCTGCCACTGGGTGCGCATCCAGCGTTCGATGGCACAGGCATTGTCGAGGAAATGGCGTTCCAGCTCCAGCAGGGGGCCGGTGAGCGCGGTGGTGAGATGGGGAACCATGGGACCTCGCGAACTGTTCTCGGATGGGCGGTGCGTCGGGGTGCCCGACGGAAGGGAGTGCGTCGTGGACCTGCGCTGCCCGTGTTTGTTCGCGGGATGTTACACCATCCGCCGGGAAGCCCCTTCAGGCGGTGTCCGCGGTGACGGTGGCGGGGGCGGGCAGAAAGCCGCGGAAGCGGGCCGGCAAGGGGGCGTTCTCGAGGCTGCGCTGGGTGAACAGGTAGCGCCCGTCGCAGACAAAGCCCAGGTCCTGCCAGTCCACCTCGTTGAGGGCGTCGCGGAAGGCTTCCAGGTCGATCGCCGGGTCGTGGGGAAAGATGCCCAGCACCGCACCGTCGAAGTTCGGGCAGGGGTGGATGAAGAAGGGCTGCGGGCGGCGCGTCTTGGTATTGACGTAGAGGCGTGGTGCGTCGGTCTGCGGATAGCCACGCCCCCATTGCCACCAGTTGCTTTCGTCGAAGCGGCGGATCCGCCTCGCCAGCAGGCGGGCCTTGTGGGGCTGAAGGGCATCGGGTGGTGGGTCGTCGGGCCCGACCCAGATCATCCGGCGGGTCTGGCCATTGCGCACGGTGGCGGAATTGACGAAGTCCCGGGTGCCGGCGGTGGCGCTGGAAAACACCGGATCCGCCCCGGAGACCGCGCCCACCCTCACGCTGGCCACGTCGGCCAGCGCCAGGCTGTATTCCCCCCGGGAGAACAGCAGGTGCCCCGCACACTCGGAGAAGTGCCGATGCACCCAAGGCAAATGCTCCAGACTGTGGCTGAGGTCGTCGCTCTGGCCGAGGTGAGCGCAGGCGGTGTGGTGGCCGGTGTCGCCCAGCTCGAAACGCCAGATCAGGCAGTTTGGAACGGCATCGGCAAAGACCCGCGCGTCGCCCAGGTCGATGGCATGGGTGATGGTGCCGCTGGCATGCAGCAGGCGGTTGAGGTTGCGTGCACTGGTGGATTTCAGGAAGTCCCGCGGGGTGATGAAGATCAGTTCGCCGCCGGGAGCCAGGTGGCGCAGGCACTTCTCGATGAAGAACAGGTACAGGTTGCTCCGCCCGTCGAAGCCGTCGCGGCGCAGCAGGGCCCGGGTGGAGGGCGAGATGTCCTGGTAGCGCACATAGGGCGGATTGCCGATCACCGTGTCGAACTTCTCGCTCTCCGGGTAGGCGAAGAAGTCCATGTTGAGCGCGCCGGCCGGGCATTGCCGGGGGTCGAGCTCGATCCCCACCGCGTGATGAAGGTGGCGCAGGAAGGCGCCGTCACCGCAGGACGGCTCCAGAACCCGGCCTGAATTCCGACGCAGGCGCAGCATGCAGCGCACGATGCGTTCAGGCGTGAAGACCTGGCCGAGGGCGGAGTCTGCAATGTCGAACGTTGGGGGCGCTGGAGTGGAGGCTGCGGGCATCAGGGTGGACGGGGCGGAGGCTGCGGCATTGTGCAGGAAGTCGTTGCGGGCGGGTAGCCCCTGTCGCCGTGGGCGGCTGGCAGGCCTGGCGCAGTGATTCCGCAAAACACCGGGAAGCTTGTTAATCAAGGTTTCTCGGACTGCTTTGGGTAATCCGTTTGTGATAAATGTATATGCCAAATGAAAAATTGGCGACCTGCCGCGGTCGCACTATCTACGTCAACCATGGTTTCTGAACAATTCGAGCGTAACTTTTCGCTGCCCCTCGTGATGAGGGGAAGGCAGGTCCTGACAAGGAAGTTCTCCGTGACGGTGCGGGACATCACCCTGGCTGAGGCGCTGGGTGGCGCGGACGAGTGCAGCTTTTCCCTCTCCGGGCTGCCTGCCCACTGCATGGGTAGCCTGCTCTGCAACATCCCCGATCCAGGCTGGAGGACCCACACGGTCCATGACGACCGGATCGCCTGCGTGCTGTCGCGGGACACCTGGCATTACCTTTCACTGGCGGGTAGCTTTGAGGGCTTCATGGCCAACCGTTACTCTGCGAAGAGTCGTGAGTCTTTCGAGCGCGAGGAGGCCCGCCTTACCGTCCGGTGTGGGGGTGAGCTGCGCCTGCGCGAATTCCGGGATGCGGCTGGTGGGGCGGGGGATTTCCTCAAGGCCGTGGCACGCATCCACGCAGTGTGCGCCGCTCCGCCGCCGATCCTGCTCGAGCAGGACCGGCGGCGGCCCGCCCGGGATGGGCGTGGCTATGTGCTGTTTGCCGCAGACGAGCCGGTTGCGTATCTGCGCCTGGGGCGCCTGGATGACACCCTGTGCTACGCCGGGGCCGGTGAGCGGGACGACTATCGCAGCGTGTCGGCGGGAACCGTGCTGCATCTGCAGGTGATCCGGCGCCTGTTCGGGGACGGAGAGTGCCGCTATCTGGATTTCCGCCCCGGTGACAGCGAGGTCAAGCGCCAGTTTGCCAATGGGGCCTTGCGCAGCGCCGTACTGCTGAACCTCCGGCCGACTCTGCTGAACCGGGCCTGGCTGGCGGCCTTCGTGGCCAGCCGGCGCGTAGCCGCGACCCGTTCCAGTCTTGGCCCCGTGCCTGGCCGGCTGGCATTGCGGGGGGCTTGATCCGGCACCGGTCGAGTCGCCGGTGCATTCTCAGTCGGCGAGGAACAGCATCAGGAGTTCATTGAGAAAGCGCCGGCCCTTCAGGGTCGGGCGCAGCGTGTCGCCTTCGGTCTCCACCAGCTCCTGGCGCCGGGCCTGGATCAGACCGGCCTCGGCGGCCTCCAGCGGAAGTCCGGTGCGCTCGGCGAACAGGCGCAGCGGGAAGCCCTGGTTCAGGCGTAGGGCATTCATCATGAACTCGAAGGGCAGATCCTGGGCATCCAGATGGCGCCGGTCCTGCACGAATGCGCCGCTGTCCCGGGCCGCCAGGTAGGCGGCCGGGTGGCGTGGCCGGGTCTCCCGCACGATGCCGTCGTGGGACGAGAGCTTGCCGTGGGCCCCTGCACCGATTCCCAGATAGTCGCCGAAGGTCCAGTAGTTGAGATTGTGGCGGCACTCCCGGTGGGGCCGGGCGAAGGCCGAGGTCTCATAGTGGATGTAGCCTGCGTCGCCGAGGCGCGCCTCGATGCGTTCCTGCATGTCGGCGGAGCTGTCCGGGTCGGGGACATCGGGCGGGTTGGCGGCGAAGGCGGTGTTCGGCTCCAGGGTCAGGTGGTAGCAGGACAGGTGCTGGGGCCCCAGCGCCAGGGCCGTGGCCAGGTCGGCCTCCGCCTCTGCCAGGCTCTGGCCCGGCAGCGCATACATCAGGTCGAGGTTGACCGCTTCAAAATGGCTGAGCGCCGCCTCGGCCGCCGCAATGGCGTCCTGGCGGCCGTGGATCCGGCCGAGGGCCTGGAGGTGTCCGTCGTGGAAGCTCTGGATGCCCACCGACAGGCGGTTGATGCCGGCCTGCCGGAAGGCGGCGAAGCGGCCGGCATCCACGGTGCCGGGATTGGCCTCGAGGGTGATCTCAGCCATCGGGTCGAGGAGCACCCGCATGCGCACGGCCGTGAGCAGCTCGTCGAGTCCTTCGGGGCTGATCAGGCTCGGCGTGCCGCCGCCGATGAAGATGCTATGGACGCGTCGTCCCCAGATCTGCGGCAGCGCGCTTTCCAGGTCGGCGATCAGTGCTGCAACGTAGGCGGCTTCGGGAATGCCCTCGTCCTTGACGGCGTGGGAGTTGAAGTCGCAGTAGGGGCACTTGCGTACACACCACGGAAAGTGGATGTACAGCGACAGGGGCGGCGAGGCGCTGAGGGTGGGCTGCCAGCCGCCGGCCCTGGGCGCGGCGGCCTTCGGCGTGATCGGAATGACCCGGGGTTCGGACATGGGGGCGCTCAGGTGGGCTCGGCGCGGAGGCGGTCGAGCAGCTGGCGGAAGGCATTGCCCCGGTGGGACAGCATGTTCTTGAGCTCGGCGGGGATCTCCGCCGCGGTCTGTTCCAGCTCGGGCACGAAGAACAGCGGGTCGTAGCCGAAGCCGGCGGCGCCCCGCGGTGCGTCGAGGATCTCGCCGTGCCACTCGCCGCAGGCGATCAGGGGTTGCGGGTCGTCGGCGTGGCGCAGGAGGGCCAGCGCGCAATAGAAGCGGGCCCGTCGGTTGGTCTGCCCGGCCAGTCTTTCGAGCAGCAGGGTGTTGTTGCGCTGGTCGGACTTGGGTTCGCCGGCAAAGCGGGCCGACAGCACACCCGGTGCGCCGCCGAGCGCCTCGACACACAACCCGGAGTCGTCCGCCAGGGCCGGCAGGCCGGTCGCGCGGGCTGCATGACGGGCCTTGGCGATGGCGTTTTCGACGAAGCTCGGGTGGGGTTCCTCGGCTTCGCTGACGTTGAAGGCCGACTGGGGCAGCACCTCGATGCCCATGGGGGCGAGCAGGGCGGAGAGTTCCTTCAGCTTGCCGGCGTTGCCGCTGGCGAGAACGAGTTGTTTCATGGGGGGCCTCGCTGTGCAGATGGCTCAGGCTGGGATGCCGAGCGCCTTTTTCTGTTCCACGACGAGTTGAGCGATGCCGGCGCCGGCAAGTTCCAGCAGGCTGTCGAGCTCCGCGCGGGAGAAGGGGCTGCCTTCGGCGGTGCCCTGCACTTCGACGAAGCCGCCGCTGCCGGTCATCACCACGTTCATGTCGGTCTCGCAGTCCGAGTCTTCAGGATAGTCGAGGTCGAGCACGGGTGTGCCCTTGTAGATGCCCACCGAGATGGCGGCGACGAAATCGCGCATCGGATTGGCGGCCAGCTTGCCAGCCTTGACCAGGCCGTCGAGGGCTTCGTGTACGGCGATGCAGGCGCCGGTGATGGAGGCGGTACGGGTGCCGCCGTCGGCCTGCAGGACATCGCAGTCGATGGTGATCTGGCGTTCCCCCAGGGCTTCCATGTCCACCACGGCGCGCAGGCTGCGGCCGATCAGGCGCTGGATCTCCTGGGTGCGCCCGCTCTGCTTGCCCTTGGCTGCTTCCCGTGGGCTGCGGGTGTGGGTGGAGCGCGGCAGCATGCCGTACTCGGCGGTCAGCCAGCCCTGGCCCTTGCCGCGCAGGAAGGGCGGGACGCTCTCTTCCACGCTGGCGGTGCACAGCACGCGGGTGTCACCGAATTCGATCAGCACCGATCCTTCGGCATGCCGGGTGAAACCTCGGGTGATCCGGACAGTGCGGAGTTGGTCGGGCGTGCGGCCGCTCGGGCGGGCCGGGGAGGAGGCGGATTGGGTCATGGTATGCGGCGTAGCCTGGCAATGGGTGGGGTGGCCCCGGCGAACGCGGGGGCGGTCGGCGGGCCGGACAAGGCCCGCCGGGTCTACTTGAATTTGTGGATGGCGGCGTTGATCTCGCGGATGGCGCGTTCGATCTCGTCTTCGCTGAGGTCTTCCTGGTCGCCCCGTTTATTGCGTCCGAAGCCTTCCATCTGCGTCGTGAAGGCGTCGGCGGGCATGGTGCGGGTCGACACGGTGTCGGGAATGTCCTCCTGGTGATCGTCGTGCCAGGTCATGGCGATCAGGGACATGTTGTCGCACTGGGCGCCGCCCAGGGTCTCGGCCTCGTTCATCAGGGCGGGCACAGCGTCCATGACCCGGCCATCGGCCAGGGTGCGTACCAGCTCATCGGTCTCGAGGGGGCCCCAGACGCCGTCCGAGCAGATGGCCAGGACGTCGCCATTCATCAGGGGCGTGCCCCGCGAGAATTCGATCTGGGGCGGGTGGCTGCCGCCCAGGCAGCTGAAGATCCGGTTGCGCCCGGGGTGCGAGGCGGCGGTCTCGGCATCGAGCAGGCCCTGGTCGAGCATCAACTGCACCCGTGAGTGGTCGCGGGTCTGCGCCAGCAGACGGCCACGCCGGATCAGGTAGAGGCGCGAATCGCCGGCATGGGCCCAGTGAGCTACGCCATCCTGGATCAGACAGGCCACGATGGTGGTGCGCGGGATGTCCGACAGGTTCTTGTCGAAGGCGTAGTCGAGGATGGCGTGGTGGGCATTGCTCAGCACCCGCGACAGGAAGAGCACCGGGTCGGCCACCTTGGGGCGGGCCTCCTGCTGGAAGGACTGGGCGATGAACTGCACCGAGATCTGGGCTGCGATCTCGCCGTAGAGGTGGCCGCCCATGCCGTCGGCCAGCACCAGCAGCAGGGCGTCGCGCGTGTAGGAGTAGGCCACCCGGTCCTGGTTGGTGCGACGCTTGCCGATCCGGCTTTCCTGGAAAATCGTGAATCTCATGTACGACCCATCATGGTTTTGATGCGGGAGCCCAGGCCTTCAAGCCAGCTCTTCTGCTGAGGTGGGGCTTCCCGGTGGCGCTGGGCCAGTACTTTCTGCAAGGCAAAGCAGCTCTGGGGGCGCTTCAGGGGGTCCAGCTGTAGGCACCAATCGATCGTCGCCAGGAAGTGGGGGGAATATTCGCCCGCCCAGGCCTTGACGGCGGGTTCGACCGTATCGTGCTTGATGCGTTCGTCCGAGCGCTGCGGGGAGGTGCCGGCCAGGCACGCGTACATGCTGGCCCCCACGCTGTAGATGTCGCTCCACGGGCCGAGCGCGTCGCGGTTGCCGAACTGCTCGGGCGAGGCGAAGCCGGGGGTGTACATCGGCTTCAGGATGGGCGTGTCGGACATCAGGGTCTGTCGGGCCGCACCGAAGTCGAGCAGGACCGGCGTGCCGTCGTTGCGCAGGTAGATGTTGGACGGCTTGATGTCGAGGTGCAGCAGCTTGTGGGAATGGACTTCACGCAGGCCGTTGAGCATGCGGGTGAACACACCGCGGATGAAGCGCTCGCTGACGCCGCCCTTCTTGCCCTTGTTCTTCTGGATGTAGTCGTGGAGCGTCCGGCCCCGCTCGAACTGCATCACCATATAGACGGTGCCGTTGGCGCGGAAGAAGTTGAGCACCCGGACCACGTTGGGGTGCACCAGCTTGGCGAGCGCCCGGCCCTCTTCGAAGAAGCACTTCATGCCGTAGCGGAACGCGCCCTGGTGGGCCTCGGTGACGTGCGGGGTCACCTCGCCCTCGCCCCGCAGGGCCAGGGAGTTGGGCAGGTACTCCTTGATGGCGACGGGCGTGCCATCCTGATCGTAAGCCAGGTACACGATGGAAAAACCGCCCAGCGACAGCTGGCGCTCGACCCGGTAATGGTCGAGCTGGAATCCGGAAGGAAGGGCGCAGTTTTGTTGAGTGGCCATCGGGCGGAGCGCTACACTTCGTCTTTTGGTGGTGTTCGGGGGTGCTAGTTTACCCTTGGATCGCCGCGCTATCTCGGGAAAAACAGGATGATTCACAGCATGACGGGTTTTGCCGTCCAGACCCGCGATCTGGGCCGCGTCGCCTTGCACCTTGAACTGCGGAGCGTGAATTCCCGCTACCTCGACCTCGCCTTCCGCATCAACGACGACCTGCGCCAGGCAGAACCCGCCCTGCGGGAGGCCATCACCGGCCGGCTCAGCCGCGGCAAGGTCGAGATCCGCTTCAATCTGCAGACGAAGGATAGCGTACCTCGCGACCTGTCGATCAATGCCGCGCTGCTGGAGCAACTGGGCACCGCCCAGGCCGCGATCCAGGCCGCGCTGCCTGCCGCTGCGCCCCTCAGTGTCGGTGAAGTGCTGCGCTGGCCGGGCATCCTGGCGGATGACAGCCTGGGCTTCGATGCCCTGCAGCCGGAGATCGGTCCGCTGATCCGCGCGGCGCTGGACGAACTGATCGCCAGTCGCCGCCGCGAGGGGGAGAAGCTCGCCGAGATGATCCGTGGCCGCATCAGGCACATGCGTGAGCTGGTGGCGACTGTCCAGCCCCGTGTGCCGGCGCTGGTCGCCGAGTACCAGGAGAAGCTCGCCACCCGCCTGCGCGACGCCGCGGCCACCCTGGACGAGGACCGCATCCGCCTGGAAGTGGGCCTGTTCGCCCAGCGGGTGGACGTGGCCGAGGAACTGTCCCGTCTGAGCACCCACCTGGATGAAGTCGAGCGGATCCTCAAGGCGGGCGGTTCGGCCGGCAAGCGCCTCGACTTCCTGATGCAGGAGCTCAACCGCGAAGCCAACACCCTCGGCTCCAAGGCCATGGCGGCCGACATGACGGCGGTGGCCGTCGACCTGAAGCTGGCCATCGAGCAGATGCGGGAGCAGGTGCAGAATATCGAGTGATGCTCGATGGCGGGGCAGCGTGTCTGCCTCGCCTGGCTCGTGACCAGCCTGGCTTTCGGATGGAGTCGAGTTGCGATGAAGATGACCTCAGCCCTGCGTGCAGGCGTCTCCCCGGCTGACCTCCTGGCCTGGCAGGCGGAGTTTGACGCCGGACGTTACGCCGAGGCGGCGGCGCGGGCCGAGGCTTTTGTTGAGGCCTGTGCGGAAGATGCGCGAGCCTGGCAGTTGCTGGGGCTCGCGCTCAGTTTCTCAGGCGGAGGTGTCCGAGCGCTGGACTGTCTGGATACTGCCGCCCGCCTGGATCGTAAGGATCCGTCGGTGTGGGCTGCCCTGGGCGTCGTGCGCATGCAGGCCGGTGACCATGCCGAGGCCGCCCAGGCCTTCCGCCGCAGTCTCCGGCTGGCTCCCGGCGATGCCTCGATCTGGACGAATGCATCCCAGAACGCGCTGGCCGGTGGTGTTTCGGCCGATGCCCTGCGCTATGCCAGACGGGCGGTGGCGATCGCTCCCCACCTGGCCCATGCCCACTTCGCTCTGGGCAGTGCCCTGCATGCCTGCGGCCTCAGCGAGGAGGCCGTGGCCCCGCTCCAGGAGGCCTTGCGGCTCGCCCCCGGCATGGCGATCGCCCAGCAGAGCTTGGGCAATGCGCATCAGGCGCTGGGGCAGCTCCAGGCGGCGGTGGCCTGCCAGCAGCGGGCGCTGGCGCTGGCGCCGGGGCTGGTTTCGGCCCGCATCAACCTGTCTGCGCTGCACTGTGCCCTTGGAGAAACCTCCGCAGCGATCCGTGAGGCACGTCTGGCCCTGGATGTGGAGCCGACCTCCTCTCATGCGTGGAGCAATCTGCTGTATGCCCTGGTCCATGACGAGTCGGCGAGTGTGGGCGAGATCGATGCCGCCCACCGGGCATTCGGGCGGCAGATCGAGGCGCGTGTCGGCCTGCCCTCCGGCGGTTGGCAGGTTTCGCCCGATCCCGAGCGGCCCCTTCGGCTGGGGTTTGTCTCTGGCGACCTGCGTGACCACCCTGTGGCCCATTTCCTGCGGCCCGTATGGCGCAGGCTCGATCACGGACAATTCCAGGTCGTCGCCTTTTCGACCAACCCGCTGCAGGACGCAGTGACGGACGCCTTGCGCGCCGACTGCGACGAGTGGCACGAGGTGTCGACCTGCTCCGATCTGGAACTCGATGCCCGGGTGCGGGCGTGCCGCGTGGATATTCTCTTTGATCTGTCGGGGCATACCGCGGGCAACCGTCTGACGGTTTTCGCCCGCAAGCCGGCCCCCCTGCAGATCACCTGGCTGGGCTATCCGGGTAGTACCGGCCTGGTGGCCATGGATTTCCGGCTGGTGGACGCCACCCAGGCACCGCCGGGCCGCTTTGATGCGGGCTTTTCCGAGCGCCTGCTGTACCTGCCCTACGCCAATGTCTTCGATCCGCCTCGCAGTCTGCCTGCAGTGGGGCCGCTGCCCTTCCTGGGTAAGGGCTACCTGACCTTCGGCAGCTTCAACCGGCCGAACAAGATCTCCGACGCAACCCTCGCCCTGTGGGGCTGCGTGTTGCGCGCGCTGCCCGATGCCCGCCTGCTGATTGCAGCGGTGTCCGACGAGACGGTGGCCGAGCGTCTCCGCGACCGCCTGGCGCAGGAGGGAATCGATGCCGGGCGCCTGAGCTTCCGCGGGCGTTTGTCCATGGCCGATTACCTGAGCCTGCACGGCGAGGTGGATCTGGCCCTCGATACGCAGCCTTTCTCCAGCGGTACCACGGCCAACTTTGCGCTCTGGATGGGCGTGCCGACCCTGACCCTGAGCGGCGAGCGCTTTGTCCAGCGCTTGTGCGCCAGCCGCCTGGCGGCGGCCGGCCTGGAAGATTTCATCGCCGAGACCCCCGAGGCGTTCGTCGCGCTGGCCTGCCGTTGGGCGGCGGCACCGACCGAGCTGGCGGCCCTCCGTGACGGGCTGCGGGCCCGCATGCAGGCTCAGGCCGAGCGTCAGCCGGTGGAACTGGTGCGGGCCCTGGAAGTCCAGCTGCGGCAGGTCTGGCGGGCGTTCTGTGAGGGGCGGAAGGGCGACGGCGCATGACAATCCTCTTGATGACCGGCAACTGGTCTCCGTCGCCGGCGCATCGCTTGCGCCTGGAGCAGCTGGCTGGCGTGGGACAGGTCGTGGTGGCCGGTGATGAGGCGGAGGCCCTGTGCGCGGCCGAGACCGCGGAGGTCATCATCGGCCATCGTTACCTGCGGCAGGTGTTGGCGCATGCCCCCAGGCTGGCCTGGGTCCAGACATCCGCAGCGGGGGTGGATCAGTTGCCGGTTGCCCAGCTGGCGCAGCGCGGCGTGGTGTTGACCCGCAACCCGCTCAACTCGGAGGCCATCGCGGTGCATGTGCTGGCCCTGCTGCTGGCCCTGGTGCGCCGCCTGCCGGAGACCCTGGATGCCCAGCGGGAGGGGCGCTGGGCGTCGCCGCCCGCCATGCGGGCCCTGCCTCGGCAAGTCCTGCTGATGGGGCTGGGGGCCATCGGTCAGGCGTTGGCACCGCGTCTGCGTGGGCTGGGGATCCGGGTCCTCGGGTGTGCCCGTCGCGGCACGCCGACGCAGCGGGCTTTGTGCGATGGCTTCATCCCTGCGGCGGACTGGCGCGATGCCCTGCCGGACTGTGACGGCCTGATCCTGGCCATGCCGCTGGAGCGCTCCACCGAGGGCCTTGTCGATGCGGCCGCGCTGGAGCGCCTGCCGCCAGGCGCGCTGTTGATCAATGTGGCCCGGGCCGGGCTGGTGGACATGCCGGCGCTGCTGGCTGCACTCGGGAGCGGTCGGCTGGGTGGTGCGGCGCTCGATGTGATGGATCCGGTGCCGGCGCCGGATGCGCCGCCATGGCGTACCCCCGGCCTGATCATCACCCCCAAGGTGGCGGCCTACCATCCTTCCATGCAGCGGGATTTCGAAGCCTTCACGGAGCGGCAACTGCAGGCGTATCTGCAGGGCCTGCCGCTGGAGGCCGTGGTGACAGCACGGGGTGAGACTGCATGACCTACGGCGAGCGTTTCGTGCTGACCCTGTTCACCCGTGATCCAGATCTTGCCGCCGAGGCCGAGCGGGCGGGTGTGGACCGTATCGGTGTCGACCTGGAGAGGCTGGGCAAGGATGAGCGCCAGAGCGGGCTGGCAACCTGGATCTCCGATCACGATGAGGCCGACCTGGAGGCACTGGCGGCCCGGGTCCCGGCGCGGCGCCTGTTTGCGCGCTGCAATCCGGTCCATCCGGGTTCCGGGGCCGAGATCGAGCGCCTGCTGGCCAGGGGGGTGACGACCATCATGCTTCCGTTCTTCCGCAAGGCCGCCGAGGTCGAGCGTTTCGTGGACCTCGTGGCGGGGCGGGCCCACCCGGTGCCCTTGCTGGAGACCGCCGAGGCGGCCGCCGATGTCGAGGCGCTATGCCGAATCCCGGGTCTGTCCGAGATCCATGTGGGGCTGAACGACCTGCGCTTGTCCTTGGGCTGGCGGACCCACTTCCATGTGCTGGTGTCCAAGCTGCTCGAGCGCCTGGCGGATCAGATCCTCGGCGCGGGATACCGGCTGGCGATCGGTGGTGTGGGGCGTGCGGGGGATGATCGCCTGCCGATCCCCGCGGACCTGGTGCTGGCCCAGTACCCCCGCCTGGGCGCCACCGGGGCACTGGTGTCACGGGCCTTCTTTGCCGGGCCGGAGACCCCCGATCTGGTGCGGGACATCACCGCCTTGCGGGCGCGCCTTGACGAGTATGCCGCCTGCCCGGAGGCCTGGCTGGCTGCCCGGCGTCGCGAGCTGGCCCGCCTTGTCGGTGCGCCGGAGGCTTGAGCCGCGCCCCTGGTTTCCGGGCGGTGGCGCTGGCAGAATGCCGTGCTTCGCCCGATTCTGAACCCGTCCCGAGCCGACAGCCCGGGATCACGATGCCCCGACCCGCCATGCCCGGAACCCTCTTCATCGTCACTGCGCCCTCGGGCGCCGGCAAGACCACCCTCGTCAGCGGCCTGCTCGCCCGCGATCCGCTGGTGAGCCTGTCCGTGTCCTATGCTACCCGCGCGCCGCGCGCCGGTGAGGTCAATGGCCAGCACTACCACTTCGTGGATGTCCCGACCTTCCGCGCACTGCGCGACAAAGGTGAATTCCTGGAATGGGCCGAGGTCCACAACAATTATTACGCCACCTCCAAGACCTGGCTGGAATCCCAGATCGCTTCGGGCAAGGACATCCTGCTGGAGATCGACTGGCAGGGCGCGCAGCAGGTGCGCAAGGTGTTCCCCAAGGCGGTTGGCGTGTTCATCCTGCCGCCCTCGGTCGAGGAGTTGGAGCGCCGCCTGCGCGGCCGGGGCACCGATAGCGAGGAGGTCATCGCCCGCCGCGTGCTGGGAGCCCGGGGAGAGATGCGCCATGTGGCGGAGTTCGACTACGTTATAATCAATGAAGACCTGTCTGCGGCCCTTGATGATCTGGTGGCCGTGGTACGGGCGTCCCGGCTTCGCTACGCCAACCAGGAGGCACGCAAGCCGGAGTTTTTCCATTACCTGGAACAGGACTGATATGGCCCGCGTTACCGTCGACGACTGTCTCAAACGAATCCCCAACCGCTTCCAGCTGACCCTGGCTGCGACCTATCGTGCCCGCCAGCTGACCGCCGGCGCCACCCCCCAGGTGGATCTGGACCGCCACGACAAGGACAAGCCCACCGTGATCGCCCTGCGCGAGATTGCCGCCGGCAAGGTGGGTACCGAAGTCCTCAACCGCGGCCAGGCCTGACGGCCGCCCCGCGAGAGAGTGATGCCATGGAATCCGCCGCTCCGATCCCGGTCAGTGCCAGCGGCGTTTTCCAGCCTCCCCCTTCCTCCGTGCTGCCCCTCGATTTCGGGCGGCTTCGCGCGCAGGTGGCGACCTACCTGCGGCCGGAGGACATAGGCCGCATCGAAGCGGCCTACCATTTTTCCGCCGACGCCCATCAGGGGCAGCTCCGCAAGAGCGGCGAACCCTACATCTCCCATCCCGTCGCCGTCGCCGAGATCCTCGCCGGCTGGCACCTGGACTCCCAGGCCCTGTGTGCGGCGCTGCTGCACGACGTGATGGAAGACACCCACATCACCAAGGCCGAGATCGCCGAGCGTTTCGGGCGGACCACGGCCGAGCTGGTGGATGGAGTGTCCAAGCTCGACAAGATCGAATTCCAGTCCCAGGAAGAAGCCCAGGCCGAGAACTTCCGCAAGATGCTGCTGGCCATGGCCAGCGATCTGCGGGTGATCCTCATCAAGCTGGCCGACCGTCTGCACAACATGCGGACCCTGGACCACATGCGCCCCGACAAACGTCGCCGCATCGCCCGGGAAACCCAGGAGATCCACGCCCCCATCGCCAACCGCCTGGGGCTCAACAGCCTCTACCGCGAGCTGCAGGAGCTGGCCTTCAAGCACCGTTACCCGATGCGTTTCGCGGTGCTCTCCAAGGCCATCCTGGCCGCGCGGGGCAACCGCCGCGAGGTGGTCGGCAAGATCCTGCTGGCCATCGAGGAGCGCCTGCCCCAGTGGAGCATCGAAGCCGAGGTGCGGGGCCGCGAGAAGCACCTCTACAGCATCTACCGCAAGATGTCCGAGAAGCGCCTGAGCTTCTCCCAGGTGCTCGACATCTACGGCTTCCGCGTCATCGTGCCCGACATCCAGACCTGCTACCGGGCCCTGGGGGCGCTGCACGCCCTCTACAAGCCGGTGCCGGGCAAGTTCAAGGACTACATCGCCATTCCCAAGGCCAATGGCTACCAGTCCCTGCACACCACCCTGATCGGCCCTTTCGGTACGCCGGTCGAGGTGCAGATCCGTACCCACGAGATGAACCACATCGCCGAGAGCGGCGTGGCCTCCCACTGGCTGTACAAGGAAGACGAGAAGACCCTCACCGAGCTGCAGCACAAGACCCACAGCTGGCTGCAGTCCCTGCTCGAACTGCAATCCACCTCGGGTGAATCCAGCGAGTTCCTGGAGCACGTGAAGGTCGACCTCTTTCCCGGCGAGGTGTATGCCTTCACCCCCAAGGGCAAGATCTTCGCCCTGCCGCGGGGGGCCACGGTGGTGGACTTCGCCTATGCCGTGCATACCGACGTGGGCAACCGCTGCGTGGCCGGCCGCATCAACGGCGAGCTGATGCCCTTGCGCACCGAGCTGCACAACGGCGACCAGATCGAGATCATCACCGCCGCCCACGCCAGCCCCAACCCGGCCTGGCTCGGCTACGTGCGCACCGGCAAGGCCCGGGCGCAGATCCGGCACTTCCTTAAAAACGCCCAGCAGGAAGAAGCCTCGACCCTCGGCGAGCGCCTGCTCAACCAGGCCCTGCGGCCCCACGGCCTCACCCTGGGCCAGGTCAGCACCTTTGCGTGGGACCGCTTCCTGCGCGAATTCACCCTCGCCAACCGCCGCGAGCTGATGACCGACATCGGCCTCGGCCGACGCCTGCCGGCCATCGTCGCCCGGCGGCTGGCCGAGATCCAGGACGTCGAATCCGGCCGCGCCGACGTGGTCAAGCCCAAGCCCGCTGGGGCGATCCTGATCCGTGGCACCGAAGGCGTCGCGGTGCAGCTCGCCCGCTGCTGCCGGCCGATCCCGGGCGACCCGATCGTCGGCATCATCCGCAAGGGCCAGGGGCTGGAGGTGCACATGCACGACTGCCCCCAGGCCCGCAAGCTGCGCAGCGAGCGCGACCGCTGGATCGACGTGGAGTGGGAGCCCTCCACCGATCGGCTGTTCGACGTCACCCTCAAGCTGCTCACCAAAAACGTGCGGGGCGTGCTCGCCAAGGTGGCCAACGCCATCGCCGAGCAGGACTGCAACATCCAGAACGTTTCCACCGATGGCGAGCAGGGCACCTATTCCTCGCTCTACATCACCGTCCAGGTCACCCATCGCCTGCATCTGGCCAAGGTCATCCGCGGCCTGCGCACCATCCCCGAGGTGGTGCGCATCGGGCGGATGCGGGGCGACCAGAAATGAACCGCCGGGGCCAGCGCGCCCCGACGCTGGTAGAATCACGCCGCTAAAACGGGAGAACACTCAATGGCAATTTACGAATCCGAGCACACCAAGTTCATGCGCGAATGGATGAAAGCCCATCCGGAAGAGCGCGAAGAGCAGCAGAAGGGCCGCGCCCTGTGGTGGGACAAGCCGCAGGATCTGGAAACCCAGAGCGAATACGCCGCCGGCAAGGTCGCCCACAAGCCCTACCCCTACGCCACTGAATAAGCCCGCCGGCTGACGCCCTGCGGGTGCGTCGGCCGGGGTTTCAGGTTCAGCTTGCCGGCCCGCCGCACGCCTCGATGGCGTCGCGCAGTGGGCCGGATGTCATCTCCCGGTGTGCCGCCGATGGGCCGCACGCCGTCTTTTCGTTTTCCCGACGCTGCCGTGTTCGCCCCCAAGATCGCCTTCATCGACGTTGAAACCACTGGCGCCAATCCGGTGGTCGACCGGGTCACCGAGATCGCGATCCTGCGCGTCGAGGACGGCGTGCTCGTCGAGCGCTGGTCGAGCCTGGTCAATCCGGGCATGGCGATCCCGCCGACCATCCAGAGCTTCACCGGCATCACCGACGCGATGGTCGCCGACGCCCCTGAGTTTGCCGATCTCGCCGACGGCGTGCGGGCGCTGCTCGCCGACTGCGTGTTCGTGGCCCACAACGCGCGCTTCGACTACGGCTTCATCAAGAACGAGTTCTCGCGGATCGGCGAGCGCTTCGACGCGTCGGTGCTGTGCACCGTCAAGCTGTCCCGCGCGCTCTACCCCCAGCACCACCGCCACGGGCTGGACGCGCTGATCGCCCGCCACAACCTCACCTGCTCGGCCCGTCACCGGGCGATGGGCGACACCGAGGCGCTGTTCCAGTTTGCCGGCATCGTCGCCGACGAGTTTCCGCCGGAGATCCTCGGCATTGCCATCGCCAAGGCCATGAAGGCTCCGAGCCGGCCGGTGGGGCTGCCCGAAGGGGTGCTCGAAGGCGTGCCCGAGGGCCCGGGCGTGTATCTCTTCTACGGCGAGAACGAGCTGCCCATCTACATCGGCAAGAGCGTCAGCCTGCGCTCCCGGGTGATGAGCCACTTCTCGTCCGACCACAAGAGCAGCAAGGAGGCCAAGCTGGCCCAGCAGGTGCGGCGGGTCGAATGGCTGCCCACCGCGGGCGAGCTGGGCGCGCTGCTCCTCGAGGCGCGGCTGGTGAAGGAGCGCAAGCCCACCGAGAACCGCCAGCTGCGCGAGACCGAGGTCGTGTTCGGCCTGCGCTACGACCCGACGAAGAAGCGCGGCCCGGTGCTGGTGCGCGAGCCCCTCAACGGGGCCGATCCGGCCGGCTGGGAGGCCGTTTACGGCGCCTTCCGCACCAAGAAGGAAGCCGACAACGCCCTGCGCGAGCTGGCCCTTCTCTACAAGCTGTGCCCGCGGCGCATCGGCACCGAGCCGTGGGGCGAGGGCGCCTGCCTGGCTCACCAGATGAAGCGCTGCGCCGGCGTGTGCTGCGGCAAGGAAGCCCACGCCGAGCACGACGAGCGCCTGCGCAAGGTGCTCGAGAGCCTGCGCATCCGCCGCTGGCCGTGGGACGGCCCGGTGGCGGTGCGCGAACATCACCCGGACACCGGCCGCAGCGCGGTGCATGTGGTCGATCAGTGGTGCCTGCTGGGCAGCGTCGAGGACGAGGGAGAACTGGGCACCCTGCTCGAAGCCCTGCCACCCCGGCGCTTCGACCTCGACACCTACCGCATCCTGCAGCGCTGGCTGGACACCCCCGCTGGTCGCAGCGCGGTCACGCCGCTGGGCTGATCCGTCCTCGGCAGTTGCTTGGGGCCGATCGCGTCCATCCGCCGGCCTGTCGCCGGCTGCGACCCTGCGCCCGGGCCTTCTTCCGTGCTGCTCGGGTGAGCCCGCCGGGCTGAAGCGCCATCTGCAGGACGGGGCGCGACCATCCTGATGTCCCTCGCTTTGGGCTTTGAGCTCCTCGGGAGCAGCTTTTTGCTGCTCGGGACGAGCGCCGGGACAGGGGGCGACTATCCGCGAGCTCCTCGCGAGGAGCGCCGGGATAGACCCATCCATTCGCCGAGCTCCTCGGGAGCACCTTTTTTCAGCTCAGGAGGAGCGCCGGGATAGGCCGGACCTGTCGGCGAACTCCTCGGGAGCAGCTTTTTGCTGCTCGGGAGGGCTTCCGGGCTGCTCGCGAGGAGCGCCGAGCTGCTCGCGACGACCCCGGAGATACTCCGGGGCCCAGCTCAGGCCGGCGCCTGGCCCTCGCGGGTGGCGGCGCGGCGTTCGCGCCAGCCTTCGACCAGCGAATACACCGCCGGCACCACCACCAGGGTGAGCAGGGTGGAGCTGATCATGCCGCCGATCACCGCGATGGCCAGCGGCTGGTTGGTCTCGTTGCCGGCGCCAAAGCCGGCGGCGGCCGGGGCGAGGGCCAGGATCACCGTCATGGAGGTCATCAGTACCGGGCGCATCCGGATCGGGCAGGCGTTGCGCAGGGCGGCGTCC
>JAFLDU010000254.1 GCA_017309145.1 Zoogloea sp.
GTGGTCGATACCGGCATCGGCATGACGCCCGAACAGCAGGCCCAGCTCTTCCAGCCCTTCACCCAGGCCGACAGTTCCACCACCCGCCGATTCGGCGGCACCGGGCTGGGGCTGGCCATCACCCGGCGGCTGGCCGGCCTGATGGGTGGCGAGGCCGGTGCCAGCAGCGTGCCGGGTGTCGGGAGCAATTTCTGGTTCACCGCCCGGCTGGGGGTGGGAGGACCCCTCCGCGAAACCCGCCGTGCCCGTGACGTGATCGGCCAGGCCGAGGTGGCCTTGCGACGGGAGTTTGCCGGGGCTCACATCCTGCTGGTGGAGGACGAGCCGGTCAATCAGGAGGTGGCGCGGCTGTTCCTGCAGGACGCCGGCCTGGACGTCGCCGTCGCCGGAAATGGCGCGGTGGCCCTGGACATGGTCCGCAATGCAGCCTTCGACATCATCCTGATGGACATGCAGATGCCCGAGATGGATGGCCTGCAGGCCACCCGGCTGATCCGCCAGCATGAGAGCGGGCGCCGGGTGCCCATCGTGGCAATGACCGCCAACGCCTTTGCCGAGGACCGTGTGCGCTGCATCGAGGCCGGCATGGATGACTTCCTGGCCAAGCCGGTGGAGCCCGACCGGCTGTACTCCACCCTGCTCGCCTGGTTGCGCAAGCCGTCCAGCTGATCTCCGGCGGTCTTGGGCGGCCTTAAGCGGCTTCAGGCGGGCGTAGCCGGAAAGCCCTCCAGCACGATCTTGCCCACCGACCGGCCGCTCTCCAGCAGCGCATGGGCACGTTTCAGGTTCGCCGCGCAGATCGGCCCCAGGCGGGTCTGCACGGTGCTGCGCACGGCGCCCTGGTCCGCCAGGTCGGCCAGCGCATCGAGCAGATGGTGCTGGGCGATCATGTCCTCGGTCTGGAACAGCGACCGGGTGAACATCAGCTCCCAGTGCAGGCTGATGCTCTTGCGCTTGAGCAGGCGCACATCGATGGGCTCAGGGTCATCGATCAGGGCCAGCCGGCCCTGGGGGGCCAGGACCTCGGCCAGCTGGGCGAAGTGCTGGTCGGTGTGGGTCAGGCTGATGGCGTAATCCACCGGCGGCAGGCCAAGCCCGGCCAGCTGCGGAGCCAGGGGCTGGCGGTGGTCGATCACCGCGTGGGCGCCAAGCTCGCGGACCCACGCCTGGCTCTCCGCGCGGGACGCGGTGGCCACCACGCTGAGGCCGGTACGTTGCCGCGCCAGCTGGATCAGGATCGAGCCCACCCCGCCGGCGGCGCCGACGATCAGCAGGGTGCTGGCCCGGCCATGCCCGGCGAGCGGCACCTGGAGGCGGTCGAAGAGCAGTTCCCAGGCGGTGATGCCGGTGAGGGGCAGGGCCGCCGCCTCGCCTGCCGACAGGCTGGCCGGTGCGCGCCCGACGAGGCGTTCGTCCACCAGCTGAAACTCCGCATTGCTGCCCGGCCGGTCGATGGCGCCGGCGTACCACACCGCGTCGCCGGGCCGGAACAGGCTGGTGGCCGGCCCCACCTCGCGGACGATGCCGACCGCGTCGTAGCCCAGCACCTTGAAGCCGCCCTCGGGCGGGGCTGCGTTGCGGCGCACCTTGGTATCCACCGGATTCACGGCGATGGCCTGCACCTCCACCAGCAGGTCGTGGCCGGTGGCCACGGGGCGGGGCAGCTCGATGTCGATCAGGGCGTCGTCCCGGTCGATGGTGCCCGGGGTCGTGTAGCCGACGGCTTTCATGCGGGGGTCTCCTCGGTCGTGGCGGTGAAGGCCGGGTAGGTGGTGTAGCCGGTGGCATCGCCACCGAAGAAGGTGGCCGGCTCCGGCGGATTGAGGGGCCAGCCCTGGGCCAGGCGGGCCGGCAGGTCCGGGTTGGCGATGAAGGGGCGGCCGAAGGCGACCAGGTCGGCCTGGCCCTGTTCCAGCACGGCGGCGGCGCGTGCGGCGGTGTAGCCGCCGGCCACGATCACCGGGCCGGGGAAGGCGGCGCGCAGGTCGCGGCGGAAGGCGTCGGCCTCGGGGCTGGGGGGATTTTCTTCCGGTTCATTGAAGTGCAGGTAGGCCACCCCCCGCTGGTGCAGGCGGGCCGCGGCCTCCAGGGCGGTGGGCAGGCTGTCCGGGCAGTCCATGCCACGGGCACGGTTGCGCGGTGACAGGCGCACGCCGGTGCGGGCCGCGCCGATGGCCTCGGTGACCGCATCCACCACCTCGAACAGGAAGCGCAGACGGTTCTCGCGGCTGCCGCCGTAGGCGTCGTCGCGCTGGTTGGAGGTGCTGCGCAGGAACTGGTCGATCAGGTAGCTGTTGGCAGCATGGATCTCCACGCCATCGAAGCCGGCCTCGATGGCATTCAGGGCGGCCTGGCGGAAGTCGGCGACGATGGGCGGGATCTCGTCGATGTCCAGGGCGCGGGGTACCGGGCAGTCCACCATGCCGCCCTTGCCATCGGCACCGGCCAGCCAGATCTGGCCGGGGAAGGCGACCTCCGAGGGGGCCACGGTACGGGCGCCACCGTGCAGGTCCGGGTGGGACATGCGTCCGCAATGCCAGATCTGCAGGAAGATGCGCCCGCCGGCTGCATGCACCGCATCCGTCACCTTGCGCCAGCCGGCAATCTGCGCCGGGGTGTGAACACCGGGCGTCAGGGAATAGCCTTTGGCGGCGGCGGAGATGTCGGTGGCTTCGGCGATGATCAGCCCGGCCGAGGCGCGTTCGGCGTAGTAGGCAGCGTTCAGGGACGTGGGCACATTGCCCGGCTGGGCGGCCCGCGCCCGGGTCAGGGGCGGCATCACGATGCGGTTGGGCAGCGTCAGCGTGCCGAGGGTGAAGGGCTGGAACAGAGATGGAGTCATGGGGAGGCCTACCGTGAGCAAATGAAGACCGTGTCAGTCTATGGATTGGCCTGTGGTTTGATAATTGGCTTATGATTTCACTTAGTTTCAAAATTTTTTTGAAAAAATGATCCAGCTTTCCGATGTCCAGCTCTTCATCCGGGTCAGCGAGCTGGGTTCCATCAGTGCCGCCGGGCGTGCCCTGGGCCTCAGTCCGGCGGCTGCCAGCGCTGCCCTCAAGCGTCTCGAGAAGCGTGTCGACAGCCAGCTCTTCGAGCGTTCGACCCGCTCCCTGCGCCTGACCCAGGCCGGCGAGACCTTCCTGGTTCATTGCCAGCAGTCCCGCCAGGCCCTGGATGAGGGCCTGGCCGCCCTGCGCCAGGGGCGTGAGCAACTGTCCGGCGAACTTCACCTGGGCGCGCCGTCCGATCTGGGGCGCGGCTGTCTCGACACCCTGCTCGAGCCCTTCCGCCAGCGCCATCCCCAGTTGCGGCTGGTGATGCACCTCTCCGACGGCCTCATCGATCTCTACCGTAATCCCATCGACCTGGTGCTGCGCTACGGCCTGTCGGAAGACTCGGGACTGGTCGGGCGCAAGCTGTGTGACAACCGCCGGGTGCTGGTGGCCTCGCCGGCCTACCTGGCCCGGCATGGGCACCCGCAGCGCTTCGAGGAACTGGTCCGTCGCAACTGCATCTGCTTCTATCGCAACGGTGAGTTGTTCGACCGCTGGCGCCTGTTCTGCCACGGTCAGCAGCACGAGATCACCGTCTCGGGCGATCGGGCCGCCGACGACGGCGCGCTGGTGCGCCAGTGGGCCCTGGCGGGTTACGGCATCGCTTACAAGTCGCGTCTCGACGTTCAGGATGACCTGGACGCAGGGCGCCTGGTGGACCTCTTTCCAGATGCCCTCTATGACTCCACGCCGCTCTATGTGGCCTACCCCAGCCGGCGCTATCAGCCCGCCCGGCTCAAGGCCCTGCTGGATTACCTGCTTGGGACCTTTGGCTGAGTGGGGGGCGATCTGCGCCTCAAGACCGGGAGGGCAGGTGTCGATAGAGACGGGTGGCCCGCGCCTGGATGATGGGTCGATCACAGGGAGGCAGGCGAAGGTGGGGCTGATCCGGTTGGCTGGGCATGTCGCCAGGGCTGCATGCATGTCCGTGCTGTGTTTCGCGGCCGCGGCACCGCGTGCGTCTGCGGTGGAGCCGGGGCGGGCGAGCGAGGTGTCGCCCATCCCCGTGCAGTTCATCTTTCCGCCGCCCAAGCCTCAGGGCACGGCAGATGACGCACTGGCCACCGGTCGGGTCGTCAATGGTCATTACGCCCTGACCACCCCGGCCAGCAAGCCATGGCGCATCGCCTTCCTGTTCCCCCATCTCAAGGATCCCTACTGGATCGGTTGCAGTTACGGGGTCATCAGCGAAGCCCGGCGCCTGGGGGTGGCCGTGGATATCCTCGCGGCGGATGGCTATAACGATCTGGTCGGCCAGCTGCGCAAGATGGATGAGTCGATCGCCGCCCGCTACGACGCCATCGTGATCTCTCCCATCAGCCTGACCGCTAACAACGCCGCCATTGCCCGTGCCCGCAGGCAAGGGGTGCCGGTTTTCGAGCTGGCCAATGACAGCACCAGTGACAGCCTGACCGTCAAGGTCACCACCTCGCTCAAGGCCATGGGACGCAGTGCCATGGAATGGGTCATCCAGGATGCACGGAAGCGCGGCCTCAAGGCGATCAATGTGGCCCTGCTGCCCGGGCCCGAGGGGGCCGGCTGGGTGTCCGGCGAAGTGGCCGGCAGCCACGAGGCGGCCCGCCGGGCCCCCATCAAGGTCAACATCCTCGACACGCTCTATGGCGACAGCGACCTCGTCGGCCAGACCCAGCTGGCGGCGCAGTTGTTGGCCCGCCATGGCCAGAAGCTCGACTACATCCTGGGTTGTACCGGCTGCGCCCCGGCGGCCATCCTGCCAGTACGGGAAGCCGGGCTCAGTGGCAAGGTCCGCATCGTGGCCTATGACCTGACCCGGAACATCGCCGAGTCCATCCGCAAGGGCGAGATCGCCGCCGCCGCGGATACCAAAGGGGTCAGCCAGGCGCGGGTGGCCACCAATGCGGTGGTGAGTTACCTGGAGGGGCGCGGCGGCAAGCTGCCGCATACCATCCTGATCAAGCTCGGGCTGGTCGATCGCAGCAACGCAGCGGGCTATCCGTTCGGGGCCTCCATCGCGCCGGACGGCTACGTGCCGGTCCTGTCCTACAGGCCGGGGACGGCACCTTGACCGTCGCACCATGAAGATCACGCGGATCCGGAACCGGCTGCTGCTGGGTGTGGTGGTGGTCAGCCTGGCGGTCGCGCTCAGCTCCATGCTGGCGGCCTCGTGGGTCATCGGCCAGCAGTATCTGGATCAGGCCGAGGCCGGGCTGCGCAAGGCCTCTGCGGTGATCCGCGACAGTCTGGCGGAGCGCGAGGGCAACCTGCTCGAAGCCACCACCCAGCTGGCGACGCAGAAGCGCATTGGCGACACCCTCTGGTATCTGGCCCAGTACGCGCAGGCCGATGTCGAAGGCGAGACTCTGCTCGGTACCTACGGTCAGCTGGCCGACGAGGCGATCCGTGCCGGCCACGCAGCCCGGCTGGACCGCCTCGCCCTCTACGATGCGGCGGGGCGGCTGATGTTCTTTGCGCGCTTCGACGGCGCTGAGAGCCAGGTCGGCTTCGTGGACTACCAGGCGACTCCGCTGTTCCGGGTGGCCACGCTGAAGGAGGGCGAGACTCTCAGCCGGGATGGGCTGCAGGTCCAGCGCTCGGCCCGAGCCACGCTGCAGTTGGCGGCGGAGGCGCCCAGCGCGCCCCTGACGCGCTATGTGGTCGATGAGGGTCGGGTGCTGATCGAAGGCGATGCGCTGATCCTGGGGGAGGCCTTCGATCCTGCGACGGGGCGGCGCGAACGTCGGCCGGTGGGGCGGGTGGTGACGGCGCAGCCGCTGGATCAGTCCTTTGTCGATCGCCTCTCCAGCCTGAGTGACGTGAAGATCAACATCTTCACCCCGCAGAGCCTGAGCGTCGGTGCCATGCCGGCCTACGCCGCGCCAGACTGGCGGAACGTGCCCGCAGGAGAGGAGCGTCGCGCGGGGGCCCATTCGTTCAACGAGATCACGGTGGCTGGCGCGGGGT
This sequence comes from Zoogloea sp., assembly GCA_017309145.1. GTDB lineage: Bacteria > Pseudomonadota > Gammaproteobacteria > Burkholderiales > Rhodocyclaceae > Zoogloea. The sequence goes on from JAFLDU010000254.1 coordinate 6,000, forward strand.
TCTACCAGGGCTTGATTCCCTTGCTGCGGGGTGAGGAGCGGGTTGGTACCATCGCCGTGCTGCGCTCCAAGGAAACCGTCCGCAAGAACATCGTCGAGATCGTCACCACCCTGGGTCTCATCGCGGCGGGCAGCTTGCTGCTCATCCTGCCGATGGTGCTGCGTTTCACCCGTTCGATCTCCACCCCGATCAGTACCTTGAGCCGCATCTTCCATGATGTTGCCGGTGGTCGGCACGGCGAGCTCCAGGGCGTGGAGAAGGCATCCCTGGACGAGGCCCGGGGGCGCGAGGATGAGCTGGGCGAGCTGACCCGCAGTTTTCTGGCGATGAACGATGCGGTGACCCAGAAGATCCGCGAGATCAACGAGATCAACGTATCCCTGTCTCAGGCCAAGGAGGTCGCGGAGGGCGGCGAGGAGCACTTTGCTGCTGTTGCGGGGCGTTCTCATGGGTGTTGCCGGTGGCGGCTAGTCGTGGCGGAAGTACTTCCTGGGCGTGCTGTGTGGTGAGTTGCTCGTTGACTGTTGTCGTGGTGGCTGATCGTCGCCATGGTGGTCTGATCGTGTTGTTTGGCTGGTTGTGTTGATCGCACGATCGTGCCGTTTGCTCGTGCCGATCGTGCTGAATTGGGCGTGCTGTGTGGTGAGTTGCTCGTTGACTGTTGTCGTGGTGGCTGATCGTCGCCATGGTGGTCTGATCGTGTTGTTTGGCTGGTTGTGTTGATCGCACGATCGTGCCGTTTGCTCGTGC
>JAFLDU010000255.1 GCA_017309145.1 Zoogloea sp.
AGAACCCCAACGCGCCGGAAGAAGAAAGCCATGACCCCGACGTGCTGCTGGACAAATACAAGACCTTGCTTGGCCAGATCGAAGAAACCGAGAACCGCCTGAAGAGCGAACTCGCTGCCGCCCTGGCGCACCACTTCACGACAGAAGAAGCCGATCAATGACCCCACCCGTCAAGCCTCAGCCCGCCCAGGCTCCTGGCCAGCTTCTGGGTGACATCCGTCAGCTGATCGAGCAAAGCCGTCAGCAACTCGCCAGTACCGTCAACAGTGCCCTGACTCTGCTTTACTGGCACATCGGCCAGCGCGTCCGCAGCGAAGTGCTCCAGGAAGCGCGGGCCGGCTATGGCGAGCACATCGTCTCCAGCCTGTCCAAGCAACTGGAAAAAGACTACGGTCGCGGCTTCTCCGAGAAGAACCTGCGCCACATGCTGCGCTTTGCCGAGGCCTTCCCGGAGGTACAGATTGTCTCCGCAGCGCGGAGACAATTGAGCTGGACGCACTTCAGAACCCTGATCTACATCGACGACCCGCTCAAGCGCGACTTCTACCTGCAAATGTGCCAGCAGGAAGGCTGGAGCACCCGCACTCTGCAAGAGAGGCTCGACTCCCAGCTCTTCGAGCGCACCGCGCTTTCCAGGCAGCCCGACGCGCTCCTTGCGCGGGAGCTGGCCAGCCTGAGACAAAACGGCGAGCTGCACCCCGGGCTCGTGCTCAAAGACCCCTACGTGCTGGACTTCCTCGGCTTGCAGGATCGCTATCTGGAAAAGGATCTGGAAGACGGCATCCTGCGCGAGCTGGAGCACTTCCTGCTGGAGCTGGGCGCGGGCTTTTCCTTCGTGGCGCGGCAAAAGCGCATCCAGATCGACCACGATGACTTCTATATCGACCTGCTGTTCTACAACCGCCGCCTCAAGCGCTTGGTAGCCATCGACCTGAAACTGGGCGACTTCAAGGCCGAATACAAAGGCCAGATGGAGCTCTACCTGCGCTGGTTAGCCAAATTCGAACAGGAGCCGGGCGAAGCCCCACCGCTGGGCATCATCTTGTGCAGCGGCAAGAAGCGCGAACAGATCGAACTGCTGGAGCTGGACGCCAGCGGCATCCACGTCGCCGAATACCTGACCGTGCTGCCACCCCGGGAGGTGCTGCAAGCCAAGCTGCATGAAGCCATTGCGCTGTCGCGCGCCCGGCTGGAAAACCGTGGCGGGGAGGAGGCGTGATGGATGCGCAGCAGTTTTTGGCGGAGTTCGGGCATATCGCCAATGCGCCGGGGGGCGTGGCGCGGTTGCGGGAGTTGGTGCTTCAACTTGCGATCTCCGGTCGTTTGACAGAACGCGAAACTGGCGACACTCCTTCAAGCCAACTAATCCAACAGAATCTTGAGACTCGGCGCGACCTGATCGCACGAAAGCAACTCAAGCGCCTGCCTGCACCAAGGCCGGTCGCTGATGAAGAAATTCCATGGGTATTGCCTGAAGGCTGGCTTTGGACTCGTCTTGGCTCCGTAACCAATTACGGCGATTCGCCGAAGGTCGAATACGCAGACGTTAACGAAGATACTTGGGTTCTTGAGCTCGAGGACGTTGAGAAGGGGACCTCAAAGCTTTTGATCAAGGTTCTTGCCCGCGATAGAAAGTTCAAGAGCACGAAAAATGGATTCCCGGCCGGTGCGGTGCTTTATGGAAAGTTGCGGCCGTACCTTGATAAGGTACTGATCGCGGATGCGCCAGGAGTATGCACAACTGAGATCAGTCCTATTTCTTTCTTTAATGGAATCGAAGCTGGCTATCTGCGTTGGTATCTCAAGTCCCCATACTTCATTGCCTATGCGAGCGGATCAACCTATGGAATGAATCTTCCTCGTTTGGGCACCGATTCGGCGCGTGAGGCGCTATTTCCGTTCCCGCCAAGAATCGAACAATCCCGCATTGTCGCCAAAGTGGATGAGCTGATGGCCTTGTGCGACCGGCTGGAGGCCCAACAGCAAGACCGCCGCAAACTGCAAAACGCCTTGCGTCAGTCCACCCTGAAAGCCCTCGCCAGCGCCCAAAGCTCGCACGAACTCAAAGACAGCTGGAGACGGCTGCAAGCCAACTTCGGGTACTTGTTCAGTGAGCCGGGGGATGTGAGGGGTTTCAAGGGGCTGATTCTCGACTTGGCTGTTAGTGGGCTGCTGCTAACGACCACAAATACGACCCAGCGCGCAACAGACCTGGTTGAACAGATCGCCAATGCCAGACTCGAGTGGGCGAAAGCCGCTGAAGAGCATGAAAAGAAAGAAGCGGTCGCAATGCTGAAGAAACTGCGGACGCAACAGATCGCTGTGCCGAGTTCTTCATTGCCTGAGCATTGGTGCTGGGCGTCTTTGCTTCAGGTAGCTCAAGCGGTTGTGGATTGCCACAATAAGACAGCGCCCTATGTAGCAGAGGGAATTCATCTCGTCCGAACGACGGACATTCGCGATGGGCGAATGGATCTCAGCAAAACAAAAAAGATTTCGGAAGAAACCTATGACTATTGGGCGAGGCGCATGCCTCCCAAATCCGGCGATATATTCTTCACGCGCGAAGCGCCGATGGGGGAAGCAGCAATAGTTCCTGAAGGTGAGCGAGTATGCCTTGGGCAGCGAACGATGCTGGTCCGTCTGTTTCCGGCGCTCTTCAGCAACCGGTACCTGCTTTATGTCATTCAAAGCCCAAGTTTCCAATTGCGGATGAATGAGGCGGCCATTGGCATGGCTGTAAAGCATCTCCGTGTAGGTGGCGTCGAAGATTTGGTTGTCCCTGTACCTCCGCGTGCTGAGCAGGACCAGATTGTTGGGATCGTCGATAGCTTGTTCGAGTTGTGTGATCGTCACGCGGAACTCCTTGGCAAGAACAGTCGCATCGCGACCAACCTTTCAAGTGCTGCCGTCGCCGCCCTTACCGGCATCACCGTCGAACAAGAAGAGGAGGCCCCCGTGAAAGCCCCGCAAACCGAACTGATCGCACCGCTACGCCTGGGCTCCCCGCCCGACGTGAAAGCCCAGGCTCCGCTGGCCACGCTTCTGGCCCGCCACAACGGCGAGATGTCGGCCCGCGACCTTTGGCAGCGCTTCGGCGGCGAGATCGACGCCTTCTACGCGCAACTCAAGACCGAAGTGGCGCACGGCTGGATTGCCGAGCCTGCGGTGGCCGAGGTGCGCGAAAAGTCTTCCGCAGCGGCAGGGGCCTGAGCATGCAGCTGCGGCACCTGGCCATTCCGCACTTCCGCAATCTGCGGGACGTGGTGATCGACTTCGCGACGCAGTTCTCGCCCATGCCGGGCGCCGCTGCAGATGCGGCGCCCAAGTCCATCCGCAGTCATGCCCTGATCGGCCAGAACGGCACCGGCAAGTCCAACCTGATCGAGGCGCTGATCACCATCTTCCGCGACGTGGATCTCAATCGAAACGCCGCTTTTGATTTCACGCTAGAGTATGAAATTCGTGGTCACATCGTGCGTATCCAAGCTAATACCGCGCAGCAAAAGCTACCTTATGTTTGGGTGGACGGTGATCGCGTCAGTCAGGAGTACCTGAGCAAGAATGATCCACCTGGGAATTCCCCGCGGGATGAGCGACGAGGCCCGCGCTTGTTGCCAACACATATCTTTGCCTACTACTCCGGTCGCAACGAGCGCATCGAGGCCTTGTTCCAGGAGCACCAGCGCCGTTTCAACCAGCGTCAGGAGATTACGGCCGACGAGGTTTTGCCCGAACAGCTGCTGGAGAACTTTACCGCCAGCGAGGCGGACATCCGCGCCTTGGAAGAGGCCAAACGTCGTCGCGAAGCACGGCTGAAGCAGGCCGGCGACGACCGCCTGCGCCGGCTGTTCTACTGCCGCGGCGGCCACAGCCAGCTGGTGCTGCTGGCCTGCCTGCTGTCGGATGACCCGGTATTCCAGAAGGTGCTGAAGAACCTGCACATCGAGTCGCTGGAATCCGCGCTGTTCGTGCTGAAGGAGCCCCACCGCCTGCGCGAAAAGCGCCGGGGCGGCAAGTGCGACGAGAACGAGCTGAACGAGGGCGACCCGCGCTTCTGGTATGCGCGCGGCAATGTGGTCAGCGAGTTCCTCGACAAACTGTGGCAGGTGGCGTGGGCACCCATCGAGCAGGAGGCCACCAAGCAGATCGATTTTCGCGGCCGTACCGAGAAGCAGAGACAGCTTTACCTGTTCGTGCCCAGCCACGCCAAGCTCAAGCAGCTGGGCGAACTGGTGGGCGGCACCGACAGCTTCTTCCGCTACGCCGAAGGCGCCTACATCGGTGACCTGATCGACGAGGTGCGCATCACGGTGAAGAAGCGCGAGCTTGGCGATGGGCACGACGGCAAGGTGAGCTTCACCCAGCTCTCCGAAGGCGAGCTGCAAATGCTCACTGTGCTGGGCCTGATGCGCATCACCCGCGAAGACCACTGCCTGTTCCTGCTCGACGAGCCGGATACGCACCTGAACCCGATCTGGAAGCTGCGCTACTTCGACGATATCGAAGGTGTGTTGGAACACCAGTCGGATAGCTCTCTGTCGGGACAGCTGGTGCTTAGCTCATCCACTTACGACGTGCAGTCGCAAGTACTGATTACCACCCATGACCCGATGATGGTGGGCAGCCTCAAGCGCGAGCAGGTGCACATCCTGCGCCGGCAGGGCCAGCGTACCGTGGTGGAGGTGCCCGACGAGCACCCGCAGGGCATGGGCGTGACCGGACTGCTCAAGAGCGACTTGTTTGGCCTGTCGTCCACGCTGGACATCGAAACGGAGCGGCGCCTGTTCCGCCGCAACGAGTTGTTCGTGAAGTCGCCCCGCACGGCAGAGGAAGACGCCGAGCTTTCCCGCCTTTCGGCCGAGTTGGCTGACCTGGGTTTTTCCACGGCCGATTTTCGCGACCCCGATTACGCCTTGTTCGTGCGCAAGATGGCGCAGCACCGCAAGTTCCGCAAACCGACCCTCGCGCCCGAGGAGCAGGCCGAGCAGGACCGTATCGCCGACGACATCATCGGTGAGATCCTGCGGGAGGAGGGGGGCGAGTGATCTTTATCGATCTGGAGCACAAGAAGCCGACAGACACCAACATCCCGGGCTGGATACCTTGGACGAAGGCGCAATGGGACGACTGGTTGGCAAAGTCCAAAAAGCTCGTCACCGAAATGGCGGAACTGGATGCTGCCGGCAAGCGCGATGAACGCAATGCGCTGATCGACGCCAATAGCGGGCATTGGGGTGCGCTGAAAGAATGGCTGTTGGCGCTGTCCGGTGGCAAGTGTTGGTTTTCCGAAGTGCGAGAGCTGTACTCGCACTACGACGTGGAGCATTTCCGCCCCAAGAAAGAAGCAAAGGCGCTAGATGGCGCGGAACGCGATGGCTACTGGTGGCTGGCCTTCGATTACATGAATTTCCGGGCGTGCGGTAACGTTGGAAACCGTAAAAAGGGCGGCTGGTTTCCGTTACAGCAAGGCTCGCTGTGTTCGACCTACGCTGCGCCTTGCGAGGAGTCGGAAACTCGTTACCTGCTAGACCCCATTGACGACGACGATGTGTCTTTGATCGCCTTTGACGAAGAGGGCAAGGTGATTCCCGCTCCCGGTGCATCAAACTGGGACCAGCAGCGTGTTCAAGAAACGGTCAAGCGCCTGAAGCTCAATGAGCACGTCCCTCTCGCCGAAGCACGCCGCAAGGTCTGGCAAACGGTGGATGGCCTGATCGAGGATTTCCACAAGGCCAAGGCACGCTGCGGAGCAGGGAATAACCCGGCAGCCAAAGCCGCGTTGAAGGTGGTATGTGGTCACATTCGCCAAATGACCAATCCGGCTGCCGAGCTGTCCGCAGTTGCGCGCTGGTGCCTGCTGCTGCGCAATGATCCACAGCTCTCGAGGCTGGTTGGCTGAGTTCGACGATGACCGATCTCCAAACCCTCAATCCGGCGAACTCCTGCTTTACGAGGCCGAGGACGGCCGCACCCGCCGGAATGCCGGTTTGCTGAAGACACCATTTGGTTGCTGTAAGTCAGGTTACCGACACATTGCTGACTTCAGCGGATAGGGGACCCCAATGGCCGCCCCGGCCGATAAGCCAAACTCCTCATCCCTCTGGTTTGAGCACAGAAACCACTCGCATCGGTGCGATGACTTGACTCTCCGCTCCTGACCCGCTTGAGTCATTACGATCACCGGTCTCGGCGCAGGACAGATGCTCTCTTCAACCGGCAAACAGCTGCGTTACGATCCTCCCAAGAATCATGGGAGCAACTTGATCTGAAGCAGGGCCGGAACCACTCGGGGGAGGCACCCACCCCGTTCTTGAGCCCAATGCCGGGCTTGCCCCTGCGTCCTCTTGGTCTTGATGCCGTTCAGGCGGCGAAGGCCGGAGCGAGGCTGGCCGGGCTGCGGGCGTTGTCCTGGGCAGCCTCCCGGGCCCGCAGCAGGGCCGGTGACTGCCTAGCCACCGTGGTGATCTGCTCGCGGAACCAGCGGCATTCCTCTTCGTAGTGGCTGCGGTCGTGCCACAGCAGGTAGAAGCTCATCTTCGGGAAGTCGATGGGGGCTTCGACCACGGTCAGGGGCATCATCCTGGCGCAGTGTTCGGCGAAGATCCGCGGGCTGGAGAACAGCATGTCGGTCTCCAGCAGCAGGTAGGGCACCAGGCCGAAGTAGGGTACGTAGGCCACCACGTTGCGCTTCAGGCGCTCGCGGGCCAGGTGCAGGTCGATGACGC
>JAFLDU010000256.1 GCA_017309145.1 Zoogloea sp.
CTCGCCGACGTTCGCGCCAGTCGCTGCCCCGCTCGTCTATCTGCTTGAGTTGGCCGCGTTCCTCATCGGTGAGCGTCAGTGTTTTGGCTTTGCGGGACAGGGCGCGGCTTTGCGGTGGTGGCCGATGAAGTGCGCAAGCTGGCCGAACGGACCAGCGAGGCGACGGTGAGCGTCGGTGACATCATCTCGGCGATCGAGAGCGGCAGCGAGGGGCTCAACGTCCTGCTCGCCAGCGTGCAGGCCAAGGCCGGTGCCAGCGCCGAGAGCACCGGCGAGGCGGCGGACACCCTGGTGGCCATTGCGGAGGGTGCCCGGCACACCATGGCCGCGGTGCAGGACATCGTTGGTCGTGCCAACAGCGAGGCATCATCCGGGGGGCGGCTGGTGGAGGAGATGGGCAGCGTGGCCGGGCTGGCCCGTACCCTGGATCAACGCGTCAATGGGTGCGATGCCGGGCTGCGTCAGCTGATGACCGGGCTGGTGGAGCTCAACACCCTCAGCGTGGCGATCGACGTGCGTCGCGAGCCCCTGCGGGTGTTGCTCGATGTCATCGAGGAGATCCGCACCAACAGCATCCTGGTGGTGAATTCCCGCAGCCGGGATCAGGTCGCTCCCCACGCGGAACGGATCGACGCCCTCGACCGGGTGCTGGACGCTCAGCTTCCCGAGATTGCCCGGCTGGCACCCGGCGAATCGACCGCAAGAGCCCTGCAGGTCTTCAAGGAGGCACTCGGCCGCTATCGCCAGACGCGTGGCCGGATGCTGCAGAAGGCTCTGGCTGGGGACCTGGAGTGGGTGAGGACGACCGGCATTGCCGACGTGCGGCCGACCTTCAAGGCGCTCAAGGATGCCTACGGCGCGCTGGCCGAGGCCTGCCCGCGGGTGGTGGCCTGAAGCAACGGTCGGCGTTCCCGAGGCCCGGCCGCCCGGGTGCGGTGGCTGGCGGGGCGGCTCATCCCAACGCCTGGAACGCGAAGATGGCGACGCAGGTGGGGGGCAGGGCCGCCAGGAAGAGGCCCAGCGGGCTGATCGACTCGTCGTCGAAGCTCCCCTTGAGAATGGCCGCGCCAGCCGGGTTCGGGGCGTTGGCGATGATGGTCAGGCCGCCCCCGGTCACCGCGCCCGCCACCACTGCGTATTTGAACGCGGGCGAGACGCCTTCAACCAGGGAGGCCAGGTAGGTCAGCGCCGCGTTGTCGGTGACCGCCGTCAAAGCGGTGGCCAGGAAGTACAGGACCGTCGGCTCCACGTCGGTCAGCGCTGCCTGCAGCCACCATTGCTGCAGCCCGCCCAGAACCACCAGGCCCGACAGGAAGAAAGCCACCAGCAGGCCCTCGCGCAGGATCAGGCGGTCCTGATGCTGCTTGTAGGCCTCGGTATAGCCCAGGAAGAACAGGAACAGCCCCATGAAGACCACCGGGTGGTGGGCGAACAGCACCACCCCGACCAGGAACAGGAGATGGATGGCGGCCACGGTCACCGGCATCCGCGTGGCGTCTGGCTCGCCCTGCGGGCGTCCCTTCTCCACCAGCTCATGGCGGAAGAACCAGGTCAGCACCAGGGCGTTGAAGAACACCGCGGAGGCGGCCTTCCAGCCGAAGTGAGAGAACATGTAGAGCGAATCCCACTGCCATTTGCCTGCCACCATCAGCACCGGCGGGGCGGCGAAGTTGGTCATCACGCCGCCGATGGACACATTCACGAAGAGCATCCCCAGCGCCGCGTACTTGAGCCGGTTGCTCATTCCCTGCCGGAAGTAGCCGTCCCGGAGGAGCAGTGCGGCCAGGGTCATCGCGGCGGGCTCGGTGATGAACGAACCGAGCAGCGGGACCACCGACAAGCACAGGAAGAAGACCGTGACCTCCCGCGACACGGGGATCATCGCAGCGATCAGGCGGACTGCACTGATCACCGTGCTGACGATCGGGCGGCTGGCGGCGATCACCATCACGACGAAGACGAACATGGGTTCGCCGAAATTCCTGGCCTCCAGGTAGCTCACCGCCGCCTCCTGGCCGGACATCCAGAGCAGCGATACGACCAGCACGAAGGCCCAGAAGCCGAAGACGACCTCCACTTCCGCCAGCAGGTGCCACAGGCCGGCATGACGTGGCTGCAAGTGGGCGAGATGCGCGAAGAACTTGGTTGAGAAGGTGTGCAGCACGGCCACCGCAAAGATGAGGGCGGCGACGAGTTCTGGCGTGGAGGCGGCCGGCAGGGTCATGGGAAGGCGCGGGTTGGGGGATCGAGGGCCGAATGATAGCGCCAGGTGCCCCCGCGGGCCATGTGATCAAGGCCGGGCGGGGCAGGCGCTTGTGACATGTGCGCAACAATTTACGCTGCGGTGCAACATTCTTGTTGCGGGGTTGCACCAGGGCGTTATGCTGGAGTCGGTGGACGCCCCCGCGCTGCACCGGGCGTCCTTGTCAGATACCTTTGAGAAGAGGGTTGCAGCCATGGACTACGAAGTCGTCGACGCACAAGTGTCCCCCACCGGTCGCCTGGAGGTCCTGTCCAGGCGGGAAGCGGCCCAGTTGTCCGACCAGGGGGGAGGCGGGCTCCATACCCTGTACCGCAACTGTTCCCTGGCCGTGCTCAACTGCGGCAACGAGCTGGATGATGGCAAGGAGCTGCTGGAGCGCTACCACCATTTCGACATCCGGATCCAGCAGCGCGCCCGGGGCATCAAGCTGGACATCACCGGTGCGCCGGCCAGCGCCTTCGTGGATGGGGAGATGACCCGGGGCATCCAGGAACACCTGATGGCGGTGCTCAGGGACGTGGTCTTCGTCAGCAACGAGATCAGTGGCAATCCACGCTTCGATTTCGGCACCTCCGAGGGGGTGACCGATGCGGTGTTCCACATCCTGCGCAACGCCAACGTCCTGCAGCCCATCACCCAGCCGAATGTGGTGGTGTGCTGGGGCGGCCATTCGATCAATCAGGAAGAGTACGAATACACCAAGCTGGTGGGCTACCAGCTCGGGCTGCGTGCCCTCAATGTGTGCACGGGCTGCGGCCCAGGCGCCATGAAGGGCCCGATGAAGGGCGCCGCCCTGGCCCACGCCAGCCAGCGCATCAGCAACGGGCGCTACATGGGCTTCACCGAGCCGGGCATCATCGCGGCGGAGGCGCCCAACCCGGTGGTGAACGAGCTGGTGATCCTCCCCGACGTGGAGAAGCGCCTGGAAGCCTTCGTGCGCACCGGCCATGGCATCATCGTCTTTCCGGGCGGGGTCGGCACGGCCGAGGAGATCCTCTACATCCTCGGCATCCTGCTCCATCCAGATAATGCCGATCTGCCTTTCCCGCTGGTTTTCACGGGGCCGAAGAGCGCCGAGCAGTACTTTCTGCGCATCGACCGCTTCATTGCTCAGACCCTCGGCGAGGAGGCCCGCAAGCGCTACCGCATCATCATCGACGATCCAGAGGCGGTGGCCCGGACCATCAATGCGGGCATCGCCGAGGTGCGTGACTTCCGCAAGGAGATGCGGGACGCGTACTACTTCAACTGGCTGCTCAAGATCGAGCACGAGTTTCAGCAGCCCTTCCGTCCGACCCACGAGCGCATGCGCAACCTGACGCTGCATCGGCGCCAACCCACCCACCTGCTGGCCGCCAACCTGCGGCGGGCCTTCTCGGGGGTGGTGGCCGGCAATGTGAAGGACGAGGGCATCCGCGAGATCGAGAAGCACGGCCCCTTCGAGATCCAGGGAGAGCCGGAGATCATGGGGCCGATGGACGAGCTGATGGCGTCCTTCGTCGCCCAGGGGCGCATGAAGCTGCCGGGCAAGACCTACAACCCCTGTTACCGCATCGTGGCGGCCTGATCGGGGCCGCCACCGGCTTTACCCCGTGGGGGCGGCTTTAGCCGCCCATCACGCGTGGATCGGCTCCGGCGGGCGGCTGAAGCCGCCCCTACAAAGTGCGCAGGTCGCCGTCTACGGACTGGCCGAAGCGGTCACTGAGGAGGTGGTCGATCAGCCGCCTGGCCGCGGCGGCCGGAGCGGCGAGCTGGCCGTCGACCTTGAGGGCCACGAAGCGGGCTTGCTGAGGGAAGTGGCTGGCATCACTGGCGCGTACTTCCGCCTGCATGCCCGTATCGATCACGCCAGGCGCCAGGCTGGCGATGCGCAGGCCGGGGATGTGCTCCAGGGCGACCGCCCGGGCATGCTGGTCGAGGCCTGCCTTGGTGGCACCATATACGCTCCAGCCGGCGTAGGGGTTGCGGGCCGCGCCGCTGGAAATGTGCACGATGCGGCGGTCGGGGCAGTGGGCGGTGGCGCGCACGAAGGCATCGGCGAGGATCAACGGCCCTGCCAGATTGACAGACAGGGCCTGCGCGATGGCGGCGGCGCCCTGCGCGCCCAGGGGGGCCACCGGCTGCAACAGCCCGGCGTTGTTGATCAGCAGTGCCTGGTCGGCGTCGGCCAGGAAGTCTTCCAGCTGCCCGCCCGCCAGCCAGGCCTGCAGGGCACCGGGCTCGGCGAGATCGAGCCGCTGCTCGCTGAATTGCCGGGGAAACTCGTGGGCGAGGGCGGCGTTGCCGCTGCGGCCCAGGCCCAGGAGGTGGTGGCCGCGGGCCAGCAGGTCTCGGGCGAGGGCTTCGCCAAGGCCTCGACTATGGCCGGTCAGGAGGGTCTTGATGATCATCGTGATGGGCTGGAGTGGATGCCGGCTGACTGTACATCAATTCGCCGGCATCACGAGGCGGCGGAACTCGGAAGGGGGGATCGGTCGGGAGAACAGGTAGCCCTGACCCAGATTGCAGCCGAGCGCGGTGAGGATGCGCCGCTGTTCGTCAGATTCGATACCTTCCGCCACGGTGATCAGCGACATGTCCCGGGCGATGCTGGAGATCGCCCGTACCAGTGTCATGTCGTCATGGTTGCGGGCCAGCTCGGATACGAAGGAGCGGTCGATCTTGAGCACGTCGAAGCGGAAGTTCTTGAGATAGGACAGGCTCGAGTAGCCGGTGCCGAAGTCGTCCAGTGACAGCTTCACACCCATGTCGGTCAGGCTGCGCAAGGTCTCCCGGATCTGGGCATCGGGGTCGAGGAAGACGCTCTCGGTGACTTCGATCTCCAAGCGTCCCGGCTTCATGTGATGGCGGGCCAGAATGCTCTCGACCCCATCCACGAAGGACGGGCGGCGTAACTGTGGAACCGCCACATTGACCGCCATGCGGATCCCGCCGGCGCCCTCGGCCTCCCATTGGGCGAGTTGGCGGCAGGCTTCGTCCAGCACCCACAGCCCGATCGGATGGATCATCCCGGTTTCTTCCGCCACGGGGATGAAGCGATCGGGGGGGATGGGGGCGCCGTCCGCCGGAAACCAGCGGAGCAAGGCTTCACAGCCGACGATGCGGCCGGTTGCCAGATCCACCTGCGGCTGGTAATGGACCTGTAGCTCTTCCCGCTCGAGGGCGTGGCGCAGGCCGTTTTCGATGCGCAGCCGGTCGGTGACCCATTGGTTGAGTTCCGGCGTGAAGAACTGGAAGTTGTTCCGGCCCGAGCTCTTGGCGTGGTACATCGCCGCATCGGCGTTCTTGAGCAGGGATTCGTTGTCATTCCCGTTGTCCGGATAGATCGCGATGCCGATGCTCGGTGTCAATTGCAGTTCGTGATCGTCGATCTGATAGGGGCGGCCCAGGGAGGCCAGGATCTTCTGGGCGGTCGGCATGGCATTGCCGGCATGTTCCAGGCTGGTCACCACCACCACGAACTCGTCGCCGCCAAGGCGGCTGACCGTATCGCTCTCACGCACGATCAGGCACAGGCGTGACGCGACTTCCTGCAGGATGCGGTCACCCGTGGCGTGGCCAAGGGAGTCATTGATGTTCTTGAAGCGGTCGAGGTCGATGAACAGAACGGCCAGCTTGTCACCGTTACGGCGCGCCATGGCGATGGCCTGGGACAACCTGTCGGTCAGCAGGGCGCGGTTGGGAAGCTGGGTGAGGGTGTCGAACTCTGCCAGGTGGCGGATGCGGCTTTCCGCCTCCTTCCGTTCGCTGATGTCCAGGAAGGTGCCGACGTAATGCCGGACCTCCCCGTCCGGGCCGCGCACGGTACCGATGCTGATCTGTTCCGGATAGACGTGGCCATCCTTGCGCCGGTTGTAGATCTCGCCCGACCAGGAGCCCGTATCTCGGATTGAAGTCCACATGGCTTCGTAGAACTCGGGGGTGTGATAGCCGGAACGCAGGACGCCCGGACTGCGACCCACCACGTCCTCGGGGCTGAAGCCGGTGATGAGGGTGAAGGCAGGGTTGACCGCCAGGATGCGGGTCTCGGGGTCGGTGATGATGATCCCCTCGCGGCTGGTGTCGAACACATGGCCGGCCAGGCGCAACTCGCCGGCCTGCTTTTCAAGGGTACGCGTGTGGGCGTCGAGCCTGGCGTGATAGGCCCGGAAGAGTGAGGACATCCAGCGGGAGAACAGCAGGGAGGCCCCCAGGGCCAGGGTCGCTGCGATCACCGTCATGCCGATGAACTGGGGCATGCGGACACGTAGCGCGGCGGCGGCGGAGTCCTTCTCCGAGGCCAGGGCGGCCTGCATCTCTTCATCGAACAGGCTCGCCACCACGGTGATCTTCCACGGCGTGTAGGCCTCCACCATGGCGGTGCGGGTGTCCTGGCTGCCGGCCACGCTGCCGGGCCACTGGAACGCGGTGATGCCGCCACCCGCGTGGCCCAATGCCACCAGACGCAGGCGGGTC
>JAFLDU010000257.1 GCA_017309145.1 Zoogloea sp.
AGCTGATGTACTGGAAGGCGTCCGCGACGGACTGGATCAGGTCTTCCTGTTTGATGGCGGTCATGGGTGAAGCTCCCTCTCTTTAGTGTTTTGACAGCAAAACGGTCTGGTTCATCATCTTGTCCACGAAGGCCATGGCCATGGCGGACAACAGGAACACGACATGGATGATCACCTGCCACATGATCGTGTGCTCGGCCAGGTTGGCGGCGTTGATGAAGGTCTTGAGCAGGTGGATCGAGGAGATGCCGATGATGGCTGTGGACAGCTTGATCTTGAGCACGCCCGCGTTCACGTGGGACAGCCACTCGGGCTGGTCCGGGTGTCCTTCCAGGTCGAGGCGCGACACGAAGGTCTCGTAACCGCCGATGATCACCATGATCAGCAGGTTGGCGATCATCACCACGTCGATCAGCCCGAGGACCACCAGCATGGTCTCGGTTTCGCTGATGTGGCCGCCGGAGGAGAAGACCGAACTGAGCAGGTGGAACAGCTCGGCCATGAAGAGGTAAACGTAGATGCCTTGGGCGACGACCAGGCCCAGGTATAGCGGGGCCTGCAGCCAGCGGCTCCAGAAGATGAAGTTCTCGAGTTTTTGCGGACCTTTGCTCATGATGGGGTGATGCAGTTGGGGGAGCCCGGATTTTATCATCGGCGAACCGTCGTCCAAGACGGTAAAATGGAGAACTTTGCTTTTCTGCCCCAAGGCCTTTACGCATGAATCTCCAGCCCATCACCGCCCTGTCGCCCCTCGACGGCCGTTACGAGTCCAAGGTTTCCGCCCTGCGCGAGCATTTTTCCGAGTTCGGCCTGATCCGCAACCGGGTCAAGGTGGAGATCGAATGGCTGAAGGCCCTCGCCGCCGCGCCCGAACTGGCCGAGATCGCCCCCTTCTCCGAGGCCACCGTGGCCGAGCTGAATGCCGTGATCGCCGACTTCTCGGTGGCCGACGGGGAGGCCGTGAAGGCCATCGAGGCCACCACCAACCACGACGTGAAGGCCATGGAGTACTGGCTCAAGGAGCGCCTCGGCCACAACCCCGAGGTCACCCGCGTCACCGAGTTCATCCACTTCGGCTGCACCTCCGAAGATATCAACAACGTCTCCCACGCGCTGATGCTGCGCGACGGCCGTGATGGCGTGCTGCTGCCGGCCCTGGACAAGATCATCGCCCGCCTGGTCGAGCTGGCCCATGGCCTGGCCGACCTGCCGATGCTCTCCCGCACCCACGGCCAGCCCGCCAGCCCGACCACCCTGGGCAAGGAGATGGCCAACGTGGTGTACCGCCTGCGCCGCGTCCGCAAGTCCATCGCCGGCGTCGAGCTGACCGCCAAGTTCAACGGCGCGGTGGGCAACTACAACGCCCACCTGTCCGCCTACCCCGACTTCGACTGGGAGTCCTTCAACGGCCGCTTCATCGAATCCCTGGGCCTGGCCTTCAACCCCTACACCATCCAGATCGAGCCCCACGACGCGATGGCCGAGCTCTACGACGCCACCGCCCGCGCCAACACCATCGTGCTCGACCTGTGCCGCGACATCTGGATGTACATCTCTCTGGGTTACTTCAAGCAGAAGCTGAAGGCCGGCGAGATCGGCTCCTCCACCATGCCGCACAAGGTCAACCCGATCGACTTCGAGAACGCCGAGGGCAACCTGGGCCTGGCCAACGGCGTGCTCCGCCACCTGGCCGACAAGCTGCCGGTTTCGCGTATGCAGCGTGACCTTACCGACTCCACCGTGCTGCGCAACATGGGCGTGGCCTTCGGCTACGCCGTGCTGGCCTACGACTCCTGCCTGCGTGGCCTGGGCAAGCTGGAAGCCGAGCCGGCCCGCCTGGCTGCCGACCTGGACGCCTGTTGGGAAGTGCTGGCCGAGCCCATCCAGACCGTGATGCGCCGCTACGCCGTGCCCAACCCCTACGAGCAGCTCAAGGAGCTGACCCGTGGCAAGGGCATCACCAAGGAGGCGTTGCAACAGTTCATCGCCACCCTGGCCATTCCCGAAGCCGAAAAGACCCGCCTGCTCGAGATGACCCCCGCCAGTTACATCGGCAAGGCCGCCGAACTGGCCAAGCGCATCTAAGGCACAAGGGGCCTGCAGGGCGCCTGTAGGGGCGGCTTCAGCCGCCCGCAGGTGCCTGATCGGAGTCCGTGGGCGGCTGAAGCCGCCCCTACGGCTCCTGCAGAACCATCTCATTCGTCACCCGATTCCGGAGCATTCCTTCATGGCATTCGCCGACAAGCTCAAGACCCTGCCGGGCGTTTCCCACCTGGCTGCCATCCAGCTCAGCAACGCCGCCGGCGAGGTGGTGGCCACCATCGAGAACAAGCCCGGCCAGGCCGGCTCCCTGGCGGTGTACAACCACCTGGCCCAGATCCATGGCGCCATCACCCCGGAAGCGGCCACCCAGGGCATCGAGATCTATTCCGAGCACAGCGAGGATGCCCGCCTCAATCCCGGCAAGCATCCCAACATCGACCGCCTCATCGGCCTGGTCGAGCGGGGCGAGACCCTGCGCGTGAAGCACGTCTTCGAGGCCTGACCCCGCCTGCGGCGTGACGACCGCCGCCGCCGCGCCGCCCTCCCACTGGGCGGCGCGGCCTCTCTTCGAGCCTATTGCCAGCCTGCTGGCCGGCTTCCCCGACGGCCTGCCCGACGCGGCCCGTCTGACCTCCACGCTGCGCGAAGCGGCCCCCGATGCGGTGTGTGGGGCGGGCCTGCCGCTCCGTTTCGTCCTGCCGCCCGCTGCCGCGCCCGGCTACGAGGCGCACATCCATGCCACTGGCGAGGTGCCCACCCGCGCCGACGACTGGCACGACTTCTTCAACGCGCTGGCCTGGTGCGTCTGGCCTCGGGCCAAGGCCGCCTGCAATGCCCGTCACCTGGACATCCTGCGCGAGCGGGAGGCCGCCGGGCTGGGCGGGCGGGGCCCCCAGCGTGACGTGCTGACCCAGTTCGACGAATGTGGCGTGCTGGTGGTCAGCTGCGATCCCCAGGTGCCCGTCTTGCTGGCGGCCCACGCGTGGCTCGAGCTGTTCTGGACACGCCGTGCCCACCTGATGGCGACCACCCGCTTCCTCGTCTTCGGCCACGCCAGCTGGGATCAGCTGCGCGCACCCTTCGTCGGCCTGTGTGCCAAGGCGCTGTGTCGGGTGGTGCCGGCGGACTGGTTTGCGCAGTCCTCCGCCTGCTGCCAGGCTGATGCGGATGCCTGGCTGGCCGGGCGCCTGGCCGACGCCCGGCGGCCCCTCGGGCGGGCTGACCTGTCGCCCTTGCCGCTGCTGGGCATTCCCGGCGTCACGCCGGAGAGCGAGCGTGCAGACTACTACGCCGACACCCGCCAGTTCCGGCCCCTGCGGCATGGCGTTGGCGCCCACCTGGCCGGGCGCAATTGATCCTCACCCGGCCTTTGCCGGTGTCCTGCGCAACGAGAAATCAGGGTGTGCGCCTGCGGGATTACCCGATCTGGGTGATTTCACGCTGCGTCTGAGGCAGAAGCCGCAGGTTCACCTCATCAATCCTGTGATGCACCTGCCGATTTGAAGGAAAATACCGGGCCAGCCGGTCTTCGCCTGCCGTGCCGGCCCCGAATTCATCCTTCAGGAAGTGACCATGCTGCAGAAATCCTCCGCCTTTGCCGGCGTTCCGGGCCCCGTCGTCGTCATCGTCATGGACGGTTACGGCGTACCCAAGACCGACGTGGGCAGCGCCATTGCCGCGGCGCGCAAGCCGACCCTCGACCGCCTCTTCGCCGAATGCCCGAACATCACCCTGCGGGCCCATGGCACCGCGGTGGGCATGCCGTCCGACGAGGACATGGGCAACTCGGAAGTGGGCCACAACGCCATCGGCGCCGGCCAGGTGTATGCCCAGGGCGCTGCGCTGGTGGCCAACGCCATCGCCGATGGGGCCATCTGGCAGGGCCAGGCATGGCGCGAGGTCGTGGCCGGCGCCAAGGCGGGTCGCGGTGTCATCCATTTCATCGGCCTGTTCTCCGATGGCAACGTGCACAGCCACATCGACCATCTCAAGGCGATGGTCGTTCAGGCCAAGGCCGAGGGTGTGCCCACCGTACGCATCCATGCCCTGCTGGATGGCCGCGACGTGCCGGAGACCAGCGCCCTGGACTACGTGGTGCCCTTCGAGGCCTTCCTGGCGGAAGTCAGCACCGGTGGCTTCGATGCCCGCATCGCCTCCGGCGGCGGCCGTCAGTACATCACCATGGACCGCTACGATGCCAACTGGCCGATGGTCGAGAAGGGCTGGCGTACCCATGTGCTGGGCGAGGGCGCCCAGTTCGGCAACGCCACCGAGGCGGTCAATGGCCTGCGCGAACGCCATCCGGGCACCATCGACCAGGATCTGCCGGAATTCGTCATCGCCGACGGCGGCAAGCCCATCGGGACCATCGAGGACGGTGATGCGGTGGTGTTCTTCAACTTCCGCGGTGACCGGGCCATCGAGATCACCCGGGCTTTCGTCGAGGCCGATTTCGACCGCTTCGACCGGGTCCGTCACCCCCAGGTGACCTACGCCGGCATGCTCCAGTACGACGGCGACCTGCAGCTGCCCAAGCGCTTCCTGGTGGCGCCGCCTGCCATCAAGGACACCTCCGGCGAGTGGTTCAGCCGCCAGGGGCTGGCCCAGTTCGCCTGCTCGGAGACCCAGAAGTTCGGCCATGTCACCTACTTCTGGAACGGTAACCGCTCCGGCAAGTTCGAGGGCGAGACCTGGCAGGAGGTGCCCAGCGACGTGGTGCCCTTCGAGCAGCGTCCCTGGATGAAGGCCGCCGAGATCGCCGATGCCATGATCGCCGCCGTGCAGTCGGGCCGGTACAAGGTACTGCGCTGCAATTTCGCCAATGGCGACATGGTCGGCCACACCGGCAACTTCCGCGCCGCGACCATGGCGGTGGAGGCGGTGGATCTGGCCCTGGCCCGCCTGCTGCCGGCCATCGAGGCCGCCGGCGGGGTGGCGCTGATCACCGCCGACCACGGCAACGCGGACGAGATGTTCGAGCTGGACAAGAAGACCAAGCAGCCGGCCACCAACAAGGACGGCTCCTTCAAGGCCAAGACCGCCCACACCCTCAACCCGGTGCCGTTGATCCTCTTCGACAAGGTGTCGGGTGGCCGTCTGGGGCTCAAGGCCGATCCCGCCGCCGGCCTGTCGTCCATCGCCGCCACCACGGCCAACCTGCTCGGCTACGAGAAGCATCCGGCCTGGGATGACAGCGTCCTCGACGTGAAGTGAGGCCCTGTCCGGCGGGTGGGGGCGGCCCCATCCGTCGGACGACCAGGTCCTGACCCGGGGCGGACGAACGGCCCGCCATGCGGGATGCGCCCGGGCAGGACCTCTACTGCGGACAATTCGACCATGCCCATCCTTTCCTCCTTGCGCCGTTCCCTCGAGCTCGACATCACGCCCGACCAGGATGGCGTGTCGCAGGCCAGGCGCATCAATCAGCGGCGGATCCGGGTCTTTGCCACGGTCTTCCTGCTGGTGCTGGTGCCGGGGTTGCTGTGGAACTTCCTGAGGCCGGCCGAGTACCGGGCGACCACCCGCGTGCAGATCTCCCCGGGCAGCACCGAGCTCCGCCCGGCGGCGCCCGCCGTGCAGGTCCAGGCGGAGCGGCCACGCACTGCTTCCGAGTTGCTCACCCAGGTGCAGGTCCTGACCAGTCGGCCGCTGCTGGAGAAGGTCGCTGCGGCCTTGCAGATGGCCGGCCTGCCCTTGCCCGGCGCGGACGCCGCGGTACGCCTGCGCGAGATGATCAGCGCCGAGGCGGTCGAGGGCACGGATGTCGTCGAACTGCAGGCCACCGGCACCCAGCCCGAGCAGCTGGCGGTGGCCCTCAACAAGCTGGTGGACATCTACCGGGAGGACATGAAGGCGTCCTACGGGGCGGTGGCCGGCGAGAGCCTGGCCCAGGCCCGCCAGGAGGCCGAGCGGCTGGCCGCCACCGTGCAGACCCGCCGCCAGCGCGTCGAAGCCTTCCGCAACGCTTCCGGCGGCCTTTCGCCGGAGCGGGACGAGAACGAAGCGGTGGCCCGCGTGAAGGGCCTCACTGCCTCTCTCAACGCGGCAACCGAGAAAGCTGCGGTGGCCGAGGCCCGCCTCAAGGCCCTGAAGGCAGGGGGCAAGGGCGCTACCGGGGCGGAGGATCCGACCCTCGCCAACATGGAGTCCAGGGCCTCCCAGCTGGCCGAGGAGATCCGCCAGATGGAGCGGACCTACACCCCGGAGTTCATGCGCATGGACCCCCGGGCCAAACAGCTGCAGACCCGCTTTGCCGAGATGGAGCGGCAGATCGAGGCCCAGCGCATTACCAGCCGTGAGAATGCCCTGCAGGCGGCCCAGGACGACTACGCCAGCGCCCGCGCCACCGTTGACCGCCTGCAGGCCGAGATCCGCAGCCAGCGGGGGGCCGTGCAGGACTTCTCGCAGCGCTTCACCCAGGCCAAGACCCTGGAGGACGATCTGGCCCAGATCGAACGGGCCAGCCGGGAGGCCCAGGAACGCCTGGCCCGCCTGGAGGCCAGTGAGAAGAGCCGCCTGCCAGCCCTCAGCCTGGTGGAGGCCGCCGGTGTGCCCCACAAGCCCTTCCGCCCGGACTATGCGGTGGACGGGCTGATCGTGCTCGGTGTCGCCTTCAGCCTGGGCCTGCTGGCCATCTGGTTCGTCGAGCTGTTCAACCGTATGCCCCAG
>JAFLDU010000258.1 GCA_017309145.1 Zoogloea sp.
AGCCACTGCTGCGCACCTGCCGGCAGCTCGGCGACAGGAGGCAGCGGGAGCTTCGGTTTCTTCCTTGGCATAACTATTCCTTTCGGGGATTACGTTATGCCTCAAACACAAAAATTCTGACAGGCTCGACTGCACAGCCGTGAAGAAGGATTGCAAGTCCCGTCAGAACGACTGCACCGCGTGGGGAAGGATTACACGCGCTGTCAGGACGATTTCACAGCCGTGAAGAAGGATTGCAAGGCCTGTCAGGACGACTGCAGAACGTGGGGAAGGACTGCAGGCGCTGTCAGGACGATTGCACGACCGTGAAGAAGGATTGCACGCACTGTCAGGACGATTGCACGGCCTGTCAGAAGGATTCACAGCCCCCCGACATCGCGGCACAGCCTTCGGTGCGCTTGCCATCCAGTCCGGCCAGGGCCGGGCTGTCCAGCCAGGCGGCGACGGTGGCGGGGTCGAAGCCGACGACGCGGCCGCTGGCGGTTTCCATGAGGGGGCGGCGGATCAGCAGGGGCTCGGCCAGCAGCAGGGCCAGGGCGCTGTTGCGCTCCAGGGCTTCGGGCACGACCTCGCCGGACTTGACCCGTGGCGCGGCGCGGTTGAACCAGTCGGCCACCGGCAGCGGGTCGAGGAAGGCCAGCAGGCTGTCGGCGGTCCACGGCCAGCTGAGCAGGCTGCGTACCTCCAGGTGGTGACCGGCGGCTTCGAGCCAGGCCTTCTGGCGGGCATTGCCGCCACAGCCGGGTTTCTCATAGAAGACGATGTGGGTCATGGCGGACTCTCCGGAGTGGGTGGCCGCTGGCCGAGGGCCAGCAGGGCCTGGGTCTGGGTGACGATGGCTTCGGCGACCGGCCGGTCGAGGCGCTCCAGCCAGCGCCGGGGCAGGGCGGTGGCGCCGCACTGGGCGCCGTGCAGCATGCCCACCAGGGCGGCGGTGGTGTCGGCGTCGTCGCCGCGGTTCATCGCGCCGACCACCGCGCTCTCGAAATCCGCTTCGCCGAAGCTGAAATGGAACACTGTCTGCAGGGTGTCCACCACGTAGCCGCTGGCCCGCCCGGGGTAGGGCTGGAAGCGGAATTGGGGGTGGTCGGCGATGAAGGCCTCCACGAGCGGCCGGCAATCGGACAAGCGGCCGCCCAGCAGCAGGCGCCTGACCATCTGTCCGCAGATCAAGGTGGCGGCATCGGACAGGCTGTTGTGGTGGGTGAAGTGGGCCTGGGCCAGGCTGCGGCTGCGGAAGGCGGCCTCGTCGGAGAGGGTGGCCAGCACCACCGGCAGGTTGCGCATCACCGCGCCGTTCCCGGCGTCGCCGTCGGAGGGCGGGCCGGCCAGTGAGCCGTCGGCCATGTAGCGGCGGATGCCGCGCCGGCAGGTATTGCCACAATCCACCGGCTTTCCGCGCAGCCAGGCCACGTAGGCTTCCGCCACCGCGGTCATGCACCAGCCGTCGGCGTCGAGGATGGCCTTGCCCAGGGCCAGGCACATGGTGGTGTCGTCGGTGACCTGACCGGGGGCCAGCTTGAGCCAGCCGCCGCCGATCATCTGGCGGTGCACGCCGTACTGGGCGGCGATCTCGCGGACGGTCATGAACTCCACGGTGGCGCCGAGGGCGTCGCCCAGGGCGAGGCCGAGGTAGCTGCCGAGGGCGCGGTCGAGCTGGCTGCCTGGGCGCAGGCCGGCGGGCAGCAGGCTGGACTGGGGGCGGAGGAGGGCGTCAAGCATAGCGGGCGACCACTTCGTATTCGCCGCCGATGACCAGCACCTCGCCTTCGCCGGCGAGGGGGGCACCCGGCAGCAGCCCGGGGAAGAACAGGATCTTCACGGTGGGCACGCGGGCCTCGAGGATCCAGTCGCCGAACTCGTCGGCGCGCTCCCGCGAGGTGGAGAAGGACACCATGTTGTTGAGACGCAGCACGCAGGCCCGGTCGCGCCGGTCGCCGGCGATGACCCGTTGCTCGTTGAAATCATTGACGCCCCGCCACAGGGTGAGGAAGTCCCGGGCGGGCTGGCCGAAGCGGGCGATGGCCCACTGGCAGTATTCGTAGAGCAGGTCGAGTTGCTGGTGGATGCAGTTGTTGTGGAAGCGGCTGCTGCCCTTCTCCTCGATGTAGGTGATCCAGGCTGGCGAGGGGAAGCGCCCGAGGGGAGCCTTGTGGAAGGTCGGGACCAGGCCGAAGCGGCTTTCCGCCCAGCCCTTCAGCACCGCGCCTGCGGCGGAGTTGGCGTCCAGGCCCCAGCCTTGCAGCAGCTTCAGGTAACTCGAGCGGTGACGCCCGCGGGGGTTTCGGCTGGCGCCCGGTTCGGGGGGCGCCAGACCGAAGACGATTTCCATGAAATGACGGAACACCGCCGAGGCCGCCGGCAGGTCGCCGGCGCTGTCGAGCAGGCGGAACAGGCCCCGGTGGGTCTCCCGCACGCCGGCGATGGTGATCGGCTGGGGGTGGGCGTTGAAGGCCGGTGAGCCGAGCAGGCCTACCGGCAGTCCGACCAGATTGGTCGTGTACCAGCGGCCGGGCTCGGCCCCGCGACCTTCGCCGGCCCATTCCTCCACCGCAGCCCCGCGGTGGCGGGGCGAGGGCTCGTTCATGGAGGCCCTCCCGGGCTCGTGGCGCTGTCAGACCGGGCGGTTGGCACCGAGATCACGGATCGGGCCCATGATCTTCAGGCCTTCTTCGTAGCTCAGCGGGGCGTAGGTGGCGGAGAACTTGGTCGCGGCGTTGGCCACTGCGTCCAGCTTGCCGGCGGTGTCGAGTTTCTTGAGGTCGTTCTTTTCCAGGTACAGGAGTTCGAGGGTCTCGTTGTAAACGGTGGCCTCGTCGATGGGCAGCACGGTGTAGCTGATCTCGCCGAGCTTGACGGTGTACTTCTTGGACAGGTCGATGTTGTCGCAGAAGACGATGTACTTGCCGGTGGGGGTGAAGTAGGGGCCGAGGACTTCATGCACCAGGGCCAGGTATTCGAAGGACAGCAGGAAGCTGGCGAAGAAGGGGATGGTCTTGCCGTCGTCGCAGACCATCATGACCTGGTCGGTGACGATTTCCGGCGGGCGCTTCTCGTCGGCGAACTGCTCGGCGAACTTCAGCGCCACATCGCCACGGAAGCCGTAACGGCCGGCCTTCTTGGTCTCTCCCTTGAGGACCGGGTTGAGCAGGCGGCCCTTTTCGTCCAGGTCGATGATGGCATTAGCGAGGGTGGTGGTCATGGCTGCTTCCTTTGTCATTGCGGATGAAATCTGCGGTCTTGGCGAACGCACGGGTGAGTTGATCCTTGAGTTCCGGGTCGGCGACGATTTCGTCGAGGGCGCCGCTCATGCACTGCATCCAGGCGTCCCGCTCGGCGGGCCCGATGCTGAAGGGCAGGTGCTTGCGGCGCAGGCGGGGGTGGCCGCGTTCGGCTGAATAGGCCTGGGGGCCGCCGGTCCATTCGGTGAGGTAGCGCACCAGCACCGCCTTGACGGGGGCCAAGTCGGGGCCGTGCATGGCGCGGATGGTCGCCGCCTCCGGCAGGCTGTCCATACGGGCGTAGAAGCAGTCCACCAACCGCTCGATGACGGGAAGGCCGCCCAGGCGCTCGAAGTGCGGGTTGCCGCCGGCGGCATGGGCATCGGCCGGCGACGAGGCCACCGACGGTGCTGCGACGACATGGGCGGTGGCAGGCGCGGGGTCGGGTTCGCCATAGACGGGAACGGCCCATCCGTCGCGCCGCATGTAGCCCACCACCACCCGGGCGGGGCAGGGCGGGGGGCTGTCGGCGGGGGTGTCGGGCTTGCTCATGATCTTCGCTCCAGGTTCGCGGCGGCCCATCGACCGGATAAGCCGGGGCCGGGTGTCTGCCTTCTATAGGCAATTGTTGTGCCGCTCGCTCTGAAAGCCCTTTGCGTCTCGATTAATCCTTTTTCGATCAATGGTTTGAATTACCGCTCCGGCCTTTGTTCGGCGCTTTGTCGCGGCCCCGCGGATCTGTGTCCTTCCTGACAGCGCTGGGCCCTTTGTCACATTCCACACAAAGCCGGACAGGCTTGTCGGATTGTTGTGTTAATCAATTTTTGTTTTTAAAAACAGTGTGTTGTTTGAGTTTTTTGCGCCTGGCACGGCGATTGCTGAAGGGTCGTTGCACCGATCAAGGCTTGCCACAGCGTGTGAATACGAAGAGCAAAACGGACGCGAAAGGCTGCATTCCGGTTGCAAGGTAAATGGGTCCCAACACCCGGAATTCGTCAGTAAGTGAATTACCCGTTCAATTCATCAGTTAGGAGATTTGAAAATGTCCGCACTTCGTCAGATTGCCTTCTACGGCAAGGGTGGTATCGGTAAGTCCACCACCTCCCAGAACACCCTGGCTGCCCTGGCCGAAATGGGCCAGAAGATCCTGATCGTCGGCTGCGACCCGAAGGCCGACTCCACCCGCCTGATCCTGCACGCCAAGGCCCAGGACACCGTGCTGTCCCTGGCCGCCGAAGCCGGCTCCGTGGAAGACCTGGAGATCGAGGACGTCCTGAAGGTGGGTTACCGCGACATCCGTTGCGTTGAATCCGGTGGCCCGGAACCCGGCGTCGGTTGTGCCGGCCGTGGCGTGATCACCTCGATCAACTTCCTCGAAGAAAACGGTGCTTACGACGGCGTCGACTACGTCTCCTACGACGTGCTGGGCGACGTGGTGTGCGGTGGCTTCGCCATGCCCATCCGCGAGAACAAGGCGCAGGAGATCTACATCGTCATGTCTGGCGAAATGATGGCCATGTACGCCGCCAACAACATCTCCAAGGGCATCCTGAAGTACGCCAACTCCGGTGGCGTGCGCCTGGGCGGCCTGGTCTGCAACGAGCGCCAGACCGACAAGGAGCTGGAACTGGCCGAGGCCCTGGCCGGCAAGCTGGGCACCAAGCTGATCCACTTCGTGCCCCGCGACAACATCGTGCAGCACGCCGAACTGCGCCGCATGACCGTCATCGAGTACGCCCCGGATTCCAAGCAGGCCGCCGAGTACCGCTCCCTGGCCGAGAAGGTCCATAACAACGCGGGCAACGGGACCATCCCGACCCCGATCACCATGGACGAGCTGGAAGACCTGCTGATGGACTTCGGCATCATGAAGAAGGAAGACGAGTCCATCGTCGGCAAGACCGCTGCCGAACTGGCCGCCTAAGGCGTCGAGAGTCGAGGGTCGAGAGTCGGGGCGGATCCGTCCCGGCTCTCCCCCCGGGGCCTCGCGGCCCCGCCCGGAACGACCCGATCTCGACTCTCCGCTCTCTACTCTCGACTTACCGATTTCAGATACAAGGAGCGATGAAATGAGTCTGACCGTTGATGAAAACAAGGCACTCATCGAAGAAGTGCTCAAGGCCTACCCGGAAAAGACCGCCAAGAAGCGCGCCAAGCACCTGGGCACCTTCGAGGACGGCAAGCCGGACTGCGGCGTCAAGTCCAACATCAAGTCCCTGCCGGGCGTGATGACCATCCGTGGCTGTGCCTACGCCGGTTCCAAGGGCGTGGTGTGGGGCCCGATCAAGGACATGATCCACATCTCCCACGGCCCCGTCGGCTGCGGCCAGTATTCCTGGGCCTCCCGCCGCAACTACTACATCGGTGAAACCGGCATCGACACCTTCGGGACGATGCAATTCACCTCCGACTTCCAGGAAAAGGACATCGTCTTCGGCGGCGACAAGAAGCTGGAGAAGATCATCGACGAGATCGAGGACCTCTTCCCCCTCAACAAGGGCATCTCCGTGCAGTCCGAGTGCCCGATCGGCCTGATCGGCGACGACATCGAGGCCGTGTCCAAGAAGAAGTCCAAGGAGCACAACGGCAAGACCATCGTGCCGGTGCGCTGCGAGGGCTTCCGTGGGGTGAGCCAGTCCCTGGGCCACCACATCGCCAACGACGCGATCCGCGACTGGGTTTTCGACAAGACCGACCCGAACAAGAACACCTTTGAAGCCACCCCCTACGACGTGGCCATCATCGGTGACTACAACATCGGTGGCGACGCCTGGTCGTCCCGCATCCTGCTCGAGGAGATCGGCCTGCGCGTGATCGCCCAGTGGTCCGGCGACGGCACCATCGCCGAGCTGGAGAACACCCCCAAGGCCAAGCTCAACGTGCTGCACTGCTACCGCTCGATGAACTACATCAGCCGGCACATGGAAGAAAAGTACGGGATCCCCTGGGTCGAGTACAACTTCTTCGGCCCCAGCATGATCGAGAAGAGCCTGCGCGAGATCGCCGCCCACTTCGACGACACCATCAAGGCCAATGCCGAGCGGGTGATCGCCAAGTACCGCAAGCTGGTGGACGAGGTCATCGCCAAGTACAAGCCGCGCCTGGACGGCAAGAAGGTCATGCTCTTCGTGGGTGGCCTGCGCCCGCGCCACGTGATCGGCGCCTATGAAGACCTGGGCATGGAAGTGGTCGGCACCGGCTACGAGTTCGGCCACAACGACGACTACCAGCGCACCACCCATTACGTGAAGGACGGCACGCTGATCTACGACGACGTGACCGGCTACGAGTTCGAGAAGTTCGTCGAGAAGGTCCAGCCCGACCTGGTGGGTTCCGGCATCAAGGAAAAGTACGTTTTCCAGAAGATGG
>JAFLDU010000259.1 GCA_017309145.1 Zoogloea sp.
CGTGAGGGAAAGCCGGCAGTGGCGGGTCATGACGCCTGACCCGACCTGCTCCAGGCGCCGCATCAGTGCCAGAAAGTCTTCCTCATGCCGGAGCACGGCTTCGACGCGCAGGGTGGTCGTGCGCAGCGAGGAGGCCTCCGTGACATGGGCCACCGGACGCTCCGGAGCCAACTCGTAGTGCAGGGCGAGCAGGTGGAGGTCCTGGCGCGCCTTGCCGAGGGCTGCATGCCAGCGCAACCCATCGATCGGTTGATCAAGGCCTTGCTGGCGGAGCCTGGTCAGCTGAGCCTGCGCCAGCTTGTCGCGGCGGAGAAGGTCTTCTGTTGCCAAGGCCTCGGCGGCAGAGCCGGCCAGAGCAGCCTGGGCGGCGTCCCTCTGGATGCGCGCGGTGTCGAGCGTGTGGCGGCTGAAGAAGAGAATTCCGAGTGCGGCGAGCACCGGCAGGGCGAGGGCCAGTGCCGGTACTTTCCGGGTGATGGAGGAGAGGCTGTTCGTCATTCCGGGTGCAGCCAGCGGACCTGGATCGTCGGATGGCCTGGCGAGGCCTGGTTGGTGAGGCTGGCGTCAGCCCCCTGCGTGGCGGGCAGCCCGGGCGCCTCTCGTTCATCCTTCTGGCGGACTTCGGTTCCCGGCCATTGGCGCAGGGCGCCGAGCAGCTTCATGAGCGCGGCAGGTCTAAGCGCCTCTTGAGCCTCCTGTTCGGGAGGCGCGAGCTTTATCTCCAGACTCCGGCTTGAAGCGTGGGCTGTATGTGTCTCGCCGCTCGTCACGGGATTTCGCCAGTCCAGCGTATCCAGCTGAATCTCTGGATTGGCGGACAGCGTATCGGCCAGGCGGCGCAGATCGGCTTCGGGGCCCGGTGGCCCCTGTCGCCGAGCCTCCAACTGGGCCAGGTCCGATTCCAGTTGTGCCAGGCCGGGGGGGGCCGTGCCGAGTGTCCCGTGCAGGGTGCGGACCTTGTTTTCCAGTGCCCGGCTCTGGGCCAGCATGGCCTCCTCCTCCAGGCGGAGATCCCGGATCGCGTCCAGGTCGTGCAGGGCAAGCCCGGCACAGAGCAGGGCGCCAGTGATCGCAGCCGCCCGGATGGCTCGTGCAAGGACCTGACGGCGATAGGGGGCCAGCATGGTGCCCGGTGCGAACTGCGCCTGCCCGGGGTGGCGCAGGCAGATTCCGAGCAGCGTGTGAAGAGCGCTGTCCGGGTGGCCGGCGGCGGTCGCAGGGGGTTCGAGGCGTATCTCCAGGCCTGGGTGAAGCGCAGCCAGGTCGGCATCCACGGGCAGTTCCAGAGCCTGAGTGCGGATCAGCAGCACCGGGGTCGGGGTGTCCCGCGGCAGGACGCGCTGGTTGAGCAGGTAGTCGGCGCTGCGCCGCAGTTCATCCTGCCAGTTCTGGCCTGAGGCGGCCGGGAGTGCCGTTAGGCGGCTGAATCTGGGCTGGCCCTTTTCGAAGCAGGTGACCCTGAAGCCCCCGGGTGTGGCGTGGGCGAGCAGGGTGGGGCCGATGGTCTTGGCGGGCAGCAGGTGGCGGGTCAGGAAGGGGACGGTGGTGATACCCGCGAGGAGATGGCCCGCCCGCATGATGGGCTCCAGCCATGGGGTGATGGCGGCTGGGCGGGGCAGCGCAGCAAATAGGACCTGTTCGTCCCGGCGGCCTTCCGGGCTGCGCCCCAGCGAGCGTGTCAGGGTGAAGGGGGTTTCGCCGAACAGTTGTCGACGGCGGCGTTCGAGCATGCTTCGCCTGTCCTTGCCACGGGTGAAAGGTAGCAATTCGAGGTGGTGGGCCTCGTCAGGCAAGTCTGCCAGGATCGTCATGCGGCGGCCTGGAGGGCGGCTTTGCAGGTGGGTCGCGAAGCGGGCGAAGCCTTCTGCCGTTGGCGGGAAGGGCTCCCCGATGTCCATACGGTGTGGCCCGACTCTGCAGGGCGTCAGGCCGGCACTGTTCAGGTAGAGAATGTGGTGCTGCCGGGACATGATCAGAATCTGAGCCGGGTGACGATGTCGTAGACCGGGGTCATCACAGCGCTCATGACTGCCAGCAGGAGCCCTCCCAGCACCAGGGTCAGGGTGGGCTCGATGCCGGCCTGGAGCCTCTCGATGGCTTCGCGCACGTCCCGGTCGTAGAAGTAGCCGACGTTGGCGAGGGCCTTGTCGAGTCCGCCGGTGCGTTCTCCGACCCGCAGCATGCGGGTGACCAGTGGCGGAAAGTGGCTGATTGCGGCAAAGGCCTCGGAGACCGTCCGCCCATCCTCGATGTTGCGTCCGGCCTGGCGTAGTCCCTCCTGCAGCGCGGTATTGCCTACGACGTCCTCGGCTGCCCGCAGGGCATCCAGCACCGTGATGCCCGACGTGTACATCAGGGCGAACAGGCTGCTGAAGCGGGCTATGGCGATCTTGCTGCGGAGTTCGCCTAGAACCGGTATGCGCAGGAGCGCTGCGTCATAGCGCAGTCGCAGGGTGGGGTGCCTCAGGGCGTGTTGCAGGCTGAGGGCGACGGTGCCTGCCGCTAACAGCATGAGCATGCCATAGTGGGTGACGCCATCGGAGAGGGCGACCAGCGCGCGGGTCTGCCAGGGCAGCGGGAGCCCGGCGACGCTGAAAAGGCGTGCCAGCTCGGGCACCACGTAAACCAGCGCAACGCTCAGGGCGGCCATTACCACCAGCCCGACAATGGTAGGGTAGATGGCCATACGCCGGGCGTAGGCGGCCAGCTCATCGTCCCGCTTGAGCGCGTCGCCCAGCGTGTGCAGCACCTCGGGCAGGCGACCGCTGTACTCGCCGGCCCGGATCAGGTTGCAGAACACGGCATCGAATACGTCCGGGTGTCGTTCCAGAGCCTGGCTCAGGTTGCTGCCTCCTTCAATGGCGGAGACGAGGTCGGCCACCACCTGACGCAGCCGGGGTTGCCGGATCGCGTCGGCAAGCTCGGCGAGACTTTCGGTGATCGGCACGCCGGCGTGCAGGAGCTGTTCCAACTGGACACACAGGCTGATGAGCTCCCGGCGGGGCACGGGGCGCCGCGGCCAGGGCCTGCGGCGGCGCGCATTGCTGCCGTGGATGAGGTCCAGCTCGAGGCGATGGAGCCGGGCTTCGAGTTCGGCCAGGCTGCTGCTCTCCATCTGCCCCCGCACAATCCGTCCGTGGGGATCCATGGCCCTGTAGGTGTAAAGACTCATGAGTCAGCCTGTGGCTCAGGGGGCCAGGCGCCCGGTCAGGTCGATGACTCGGACCAGCTCATCCAGGGAGGTGCTGCCTTCCAGCACACGCCGGGTACCGTCTTCGGCGAGGCTGCTGAAGCCGTGCGCCCTGGCGGTTTCGAGAATCTCGCTCGGCGTGGCCCGGCGGGCGATGAGCTCATCGAGCTCCGGGCCGATGCGGAGGATCTCCATGATGGCCATGCGCCCCTTGTAGCCGCGGAACGCGCATTGGGGGCAGCCGGCCGGATGGTGCAGGGTGGGGCGGGTCTTGGCATGCCCCAGGCCGAGCAGGTGCATTTCCTGGTCGCTGGCGGGCGCCGTGGTGCTGCATGTCGGGCAGAGTCTGCGCACCAGGCGCTGGGCGATGATTCCGATCAGGTTACCGGAGAGCATTTCGGACACGATGCCCAGTTCGTGCAGGCGGGGAATGGCACCGATGGCCGAGCTGGTGTGCAGCGTGGAATAGACCTGGTGCCCGGTCATCGCTGCCTGGAGGGCCATTCGGGCGGTGTCGCCGTCGCGGATCTCTCCGACCAGGATCACGTCAGGGTCCTGGCGCAGCATGGCGCGGATCCCGCTGGCGAAGTCCAGTCTGGTGGCGTCTGAGACCGCGGTCTGGCGGATCTGGGCCAAGGGGTATTCGACCGGGTCCTCGAGCGTCATGATGTTGATGCTCTCAGTGTTGATGTGCTTGAGCACCGAGTAGAGCGTGGTGGTCTTGCCGCTGCCGGTCGGGCCGGTGACGAGGATCAGGCCCTCCGGGCGCAGGATCATGCGCTTGAGCATGTCGAGCTGAGGCTGGGCCAGGCCCAGTTCGTCGAGGCCAACCAGGCTGCCCTGCCGGTCGAGGATGCGCAGCACGATGTTCTCGCCGTGCAGGGTGGGCTGCGTGGAGACACGGAAATCCACCGGCCGGCCGCTCACGTTCAGGGAGATCCGCCCATCCTGCGGGGCGCGTGCCTCCGCAATGTCGAGCGCGGCCATGACCTTGAGCCTCACCGCCATGGCGGGCCAGTAGGCGTTGTGCAAGGCCCGGATCTGATGAAGTAGGCCGTCCATGCGGTAGCGGATGCGCAGGAAGGCGGACTCTGGCTCGAAATGGATGTCGGAGGCGCCCTGTCTGACGGCATCCCCAAGGAGGGCGTCGATCAGGCGGATTACGGGCTGCGCGTAGCTGTCCCCGCGCCCGGCCGCGGCATCGATGTGGCCGGTTTCGATCTCCTGGAGAATGCCGTCGATGGAGAGCTCGTGGCCATAGATCTGGTCGATGGCACGGGCGATCTCGGAGTCGCCGGCGAGGCGGACGTCAATCCGGGTGCCCGGAGGCAGCAGGGCATATAGCTGATCCTGGGCCAGGATGTCGTCGAGGTTTGCCGAGGCCACCACCAGCACGCCCTGGCCGGCGTCGTAGCTGAGGGGGAGCAGGCCCAGGCGCCTGGCGAGCTGGCGGGGGACCTGGGCGATGGCCTCCGGGTCGGGCAGCAAGGCCGACAGGTCTACGCTGACCCGGTCGAGCTTATGGGCCAGGGCATCACGCAGGGTGGCTTCAGACAGGAAGCCCAGGCTGACCAGTTGGCGACCGATGGCATGGCCGCTGCGGGCCTGTTCCTGCAGGCCGATTCGCAGCTGGTCGGGGCTGATCAGGCCCAGATCGATGAGGGTCTCGCCGAGGGGATGGGGCCGGAGGCGATCTGTGGTCATGGTGGTGGAGGGAGAAATCATGGCCTGACCTCCGGCGGGAGGGCAGGCTTCATGAAGTTGCGCTGTCCGGGCGGTGTCGGGGTCCGAAAGAAGTCTTCGCTCGGCAGGAGCTCACGTAGGTGGGGCGTCCGGGTGACAAGCCGGGCTTCCCTCACCACCATTGGACGCAGGAAGATCACCAGTTCGGTCTTCTGGATGCCGTTGTCCCGGCTGGTGAAGACTTCGCCCAGCAGGGGAAGGCTGCCGATCAGTGGGACGCGGCCGGTGCGGTAGTCGATCCTGTCTTCCATCAGGCCGCCCAGGATGGCTGTCTCGCCGTTCTCGATCCGCAGGATCGATTCGATCTCCCGGGTTCGGATCTGTGGCACCAAGTTGGGGATGCCTGCAGGGATGCTGGGGTTCGGGTCGCGCCGGAAGTCGGAAATGCTGGAGATGGTGGGCCGGATGTTGAGGATGATCTCGTCGGTCTCGCTGATTTGCGGCGTGACGGTCATGACCAGCCCCACCGACACGGCCTGGGGCGTGGTGGTCACAGTGCTCAGGACGCCGGCATTGGTGGTCTGGGCGGTGTCGGACTTGACCGTGAAGTACACGTACTCCTCAACAACCTTGATGGCCGCGGTCTGGTTGTTGAGCACCGAGAGCTTGGGGCTCGACAACACCTTCACGGTACCGAAGCTCTCCAACAGCTTCACCGTGGCGTCGATGCCGTCGCGGCTCTGGTAGGCAAGGCTGAACGGGGTCGTGCCGTTGCCTGCCGTGCTGCCCAGTCCGGGGCCGGTCAGTCCGAAGCGGGTGCCGCCGGAGAGCACCCGGCTCCAGTCGATACCTTGCCGGTAGGTGTCGCCCAGGGCGACTTCGACAATGGTGGCCTCGATCAGGACCTGACGGCGGGCCGCCTGCGTGACCTGCTCAAGGAATTCCGCCACCTTCTCGTGCTGGCGGGCGCTGGCCCGGACCGTCAGGACGCCGGTTTCCCGGTTGGCGATCACCGACGCGGCCTCGCGGAAGGTGGATTGCTGGACCAGGGTCGTGGTGCTGCTCTGGGCAGTGGATGGGCCACCCTGGAGCGTGCCGCGCGGTGTTGTGGCGTGCGGTGTGGTGGCGCGTCCCCGGGCGCGGGGCTGCGGCGCGGGGGCTGCCACGGCGGCCATGGCGGGGCCGGTACTGACGCTGGAGCCGGAGTTCTCGATGAGGGTCTCGCTGGAGCCCTCCGGCAGGACCTTGTCGGTCTCCCGCAGCAGGTCCTTGAGGTTCTTCTCGACCGAGTCCCAGAACTGGTTGCGGGAGCTATTCTCGATGCGGGTTGCCGAGATGTTGCCGCCACCGATCGGGTTGGCGATGGTCGCCTGCCCCGCGGCCATGCTGCCCGCGCCGCTGGTGGCGATCTGGGTGTTGGTGGCCACCGTGCCCGCCATCTGGCGGCTCAGATTCACGTAGTCGAGCCGGTAGGTGCGCAGGAAGGGGGTGTCCGGCACCACCAGCAGGGTGGCGCCATCGAGCTCGAAGCGCACGTCCGCCTGACGGCTGATGCGGGCCAGGATCTGGGGGAGGGTCTGATTGATCGCGTTGAGTGTCACCCGGCCGGTGATGCCGGTGTGGATGTCCACATTCAGGTGAGCGTCCCGTGCTAGGGCGAAGAGCAGATCCTGCAGCGGGACGCCCGTGACGACGACCGAGTAGGTCTCGAGGGAG
>JAFLDU010000260.1 GCA_017309145.1 Zoogloea sp.
GTTGAGGGTGACGGTGTAGTTGTCGACACCCGTCTCGAAGCCCGCGATGCCGTTGCTGATGTCGGCGGCGTCGTTGAAGCTGATGGTGTTGCCCGCACCGATGAACTCGAAGCTGCCGTCGGTGATGAATTTGGTGCCGCTGGGCATGGTGAGGGTCGGCGCGTCGTTCACCGGGCGGATGGCGATGGCGATGGCCTCGCTGTCGCTGGCCGCTCCGCTGCCGTCGATGCCGGTGTTGCCGCCGTCGTCCACCGTCAGGGTCAGGGTGTCATCGCCGTTGTAGTGGGTGGCGCTCTGGTAATAGAGGCTGCTCAGGGCGGCGTTGAGGTCGGTGGCGGAGCCCTGCAAAGTGACGGTGCTGGAGCCCACGGCACCCGCGGTGACAGTGAGCCCTGCAGGGGTGCTCGAGCCGGTGCTGCCGAAGTAGATGTGACTGCCCGTGCCGGCCGTCAGGGTGATGGTGTTGGTGGTGCTGGCGAAGGCGTCCGGGTCGGAGAACGAGAAACCTGTGATCTGGCCGCGCACATCTTCATTGACCGTCTGGCTCGGCGTCGGGTTGGTGATGACGGGCGGATCGTTGGTGTCGGATGCAGCGACGTTGAAGACCACGCTGGCTACATTGTTGGTGGCGTCGATGGGTGTGCCGTCGGCGTTGCTGCCGCCGCCGTTGGCGCCGGCGGTCAAGGTGCCGGAGGCGTCGCGCAGCCGGTCGTCCACGGAGATCTTGATCTTGAGATTGGCTAGGTCCGGGTCGCTACCATCGGTGGCGGCGCGCAGCTGGTTGAGGGCCGCTTGTACCTCGGCCAGGCTCCCCTGGAAGACGACGATATTGTCGCCCGCCGTGTTGGTCACGGTGACGCCCGCGGGCAGGGCGCCGCTGAAGCTGAAGATCCCGGCCGGGAAGGGGGCGTCGGCGGCGGTCAGGAATTCGGCCGTGACCTGCACGAAGTCCAACTCGCCCGCGCCGATGCCGCCCGCCACGTCGAGGTCGGCAAGGGTGATGGCCGGCAGGGCCACCGGCGTGACCGCCGAGTTGATTACCAAGCTGGAGCCCGCTGCGCTGATGGTGGGCTTATCGTTGGCGGGGTTCAGCTCGATGTTGTAGCGGGACGGGGTAGGTGTGCTGCCCTGGGGCACCGAGATGCTGTCGTTGGAGACGAAGTCGCCGTCGCTGACGACGTAGTCGAAATAGTCGGAGGACGTTTCGCTGCCGTTGTGCTGGTAGGTGATGCGGCTGCTGTCCAGGTCGGCCTGGGTGAATACCGAGCCGACCGAGAGGACGGCGCCGTTCAGTCTCAGACTGCCGTTGGCCGGGGCGGTGGTGATCCGGTACTGGCGCTGTTCGGTGCTGTTGTCGGTGTCGCCATAGACGAGGTGGGCAACGTTACCGGCCGGCAGGGTCGGGGTACCGGCACCGGTGATGCCGTTGGTGTTGGCGTAACCCAGGGCGCCGCCAATGGTGGCCGTGGTGCCTTCGGCGATGGGGCCGGCCTCGCCAGTGATCAGCTGGGATTTGTGCTGGTACTGGGGCGCATCGTTGATGGGCGTGAGGGTGATCGGGACGATCAGCTCGGCGCCGGTGCTGGTGTGGTTGGTGGCCGTGGCCGTGCCCGCGGTGATGCCCTGGTCGTCGATCGGGATCAGCCGAAAACTGTCGCTGAAGTTCTCGCTGCTGTCATGGGTGTACACCAGTTTGCCGGCATTCAGCTCGGCCGCCGTGACGAAGTCGCCGACGTTGAGCGCCACGCCGTTCAGGGTGAGGCTGCCGTGGCTGACGTCGCCGGTGATCTGGAAGCGCAGGGTATTGTTGATGGCGTAGCCGGTCTCGTTGTCGGAGGCCGAATTGTCGGCATCGGAAAGGACGATGTTGGCGGGGGTGAGGGTGATGCTGCTGCCTTCCGGCCCGAAGATGCGGCTGCCGTTGGTGGCGGTGGGGGTGTCGTTCTGGGGGGTGATGCTCAGGTTGAAGTTACGGACGGCGGTCTCGGTGGAACCGTCGGAAACCGAATAGGTGAAGAAGTCGACAAAGTCTTCGCCGCCTGCGTGGGCGAAGCTGACCCGCCCGGCGTTGACGTCGGCCTGGGTGAAGCTGTCGAAGTACGCCAAGGCCACGCCGTTGAGGCGGATGCTGCCGCTGGTAGGCAGGGTCAGGACCCGGTAGGTCAGCTGGGCGGGTGGCGTGTCCGGGTCGGCGGCGGTGAGTTGGGTGTTGTTTATGATGACGGTCTCGCCTTCGAGCAGGCTTGCGGCATTGCTGCCGCCGGTGCTTGGGACGTCATTGACCGGTGCGGGAGATGGAACGGGGTTGCCGTCTGTGCCGGTGCTCTCCACGTTGATGCTGAAGGTGTTGACCGCCAGGGTGTCGGTACCGGGCACATAGATGCCGCCATCCCGGGGGGTGGGGTAGAGGCGGCGGTCACCATCTTTGACGGTGAAGCTGATGCTGTCGGTGCGAGGCGTGGCGGAGAGGGTGGTGTAGACCAGATGGCCGTCCGCGATGTCCTGCTGGGTGAAGGTGGCCCCTGCCACCAGCCGGGCGCCGCTGAGGCTGAAATAGCCTTCTGCCGGGTTGGGGACCGCGGTCAGGGTATAGGTGAGGCTGGCGTCCGGTGAATCGGTGTCCGTCACCTGGAGCATGGCCGGCGTGATGGTCAGGCTGGTGCTGGTGCCGGTGAGGGTCTGGGTGATGTCGGTGGTGAGCACCGGGTCGTTGTTGTTCCCGAGGATCCCGATCTGGATGGTGCTCTCCTGGGACAGGGATACTCCCGTGCCGCCCCCGCTGTCGGTGATGCGGATCTTGAAGCTGTCGGGCGTGCCGGTGGGCTCGCTGCCGTTGTGGCTGTAGGTGAGCTTGCTCAGGTCGGCTACCGCGAAGGGACTGCCCGGGGTGGCGGTGCTGATCGCCACGCCGTCGTACTTGAGTGTTCCCTGTGCGGGCAGACTGATGATGCTGTAGGTGAAGTTGCTGTCGTCCGGGTCGTTGCCCGAGATGGCGCCGCGGGGCGTGGAGATGGGCGGCACCAGGTTGGTGTTGGCGGTCAGGCTGATGTCCTGCTCGCCCTCGAAGACGGTGACCGTGCCCGCTACGGAGGGGGCCTGGTTGACCGGGTTGATGGCGACGGTGACCACCTGGTTGGTCAGCAGGCCACCGGCACCGTCATCCACGATGATGACGAAGTTGTCGGTGGCAGGGGCCAGCACTTGGCTGCCATTGTGGGTGTAGCTGAGCTGGGAGATCTGGCTGATGGCAAAGGTCGACCCGACCGACAATTCGTTGCCACCCAACTTGATAACCCCCTGGCCCGGCAGGCCGGCCACCTTCACGATGACCTGGTTCTGGGTGTTGTCCACGTCCGAAAGACCCAGGTTGATCTGGGTGAAGCCCACCGCGCCCACGTTGGTGGCGGCGCTGAAGTTTGCCGTGCCGCCTTCGGTGACCGACAGCGGAGTGCCACCCGCGAGGGTCGGGACGTCGTTGATTGGGGTGATGGCCAGATTGACTGTGCGGCTGGTGATGGTGCTGCCGTCGTTGGTCGCGACGGTGAAATCAGCGGCCCCACTGGCTTCGGCAAGCCCCTGGAAGTGCATGCCATCGAGGGCTGCGTTGATGTCGGCGAGGCTGCCGCTGAAGCTCACGGAGCCCGTGCCGTTTCCGGTGAGACCGGTAAGGCCGGTGGTGCTGGCGAGGGTCAGGGTACCGGTGGTGGAGCCCAGGGTGACGGTCTGAGTGTCACCATCGCCGTCGGCAATCGTGATGCCACTGATGGTGATCGGGGTGTCTTCGGTGCCGCTGCGGACACCGCTTACGGCATCCGAAATCGTCGGGGCAGCCAGAAGCCCGTTGAGCCCCTGTAGGCTGAGGGTGGCGGCCTCGATGGAGCCTGTGCTGGCTTCGAGGATCAGGTCGCCACCGCTGCCTTGAGTACCGGTGAGGTCGGTCGAGGCGGCCACGTCGGCACCCGTCAGGGCCGCGAGGCGGTCGATGAAGGCGGTGCCCTGGCTGGCGATGTCGCAACCATAGAGCAGGATGTCCGCGTTGCTGGTGAGGTGGTTGCCGATGGCGGCCAGCTCGGTCTGGAATGCGTCCAGGCCGTGGGTGTCCAGGCGCTGGTTGCCCAGGGTGATCTGGTCGGCGGCGCCATGGCTGATCAAGTGAAGGGTGGTGAGATCGTTGCGTCCGTCGAGGGCTTCCGCGATCTGGGTGAGCCCTGCACGCGTGGGGTCGAGGATCAGGATCTGGCTACCGGCAGGCATGCCGGCGACGATCTCCTGCCAGCCGGTGACTGTGGGGTCAATGATCACGAGGCTCGTGTTGTTGCGCTGCGCGCTCTGCGTGTCCAGTTGCTCGGGGGTGCTGGCGTGGCGTGCCGGGTCGTCGTGGGGGCGGTCTGCGCTTGAACCGTCATCATGTTGGTCGACGCTGAGTGCAGCGGCCCCGTCGAACAGGTGCCGGGGTTCGAGTGCGAGACGGTGAGTGACAGGACGGAGAGACTTCTGGACGACTCGAGAGGACATATCGACACCTTGTGCCTCGCGGCACGTTCGTGATTATCGAGATAGGGGGGAGTTCTTTGCCAAGGCCCCGTGTAAGTCAGGGGTGGGCATGTGGTGCGCTCAATTTCGCAATTTAACGGAATATAACGAGTGTTCCTGAGTGTGTCTGATCTGATTTTTACAGTATTTTGCATAACGCATGCATGTATTCTGCCGCCAATCTGACAAGGGGAGAAGGAAAAACCATGAAGCCGATGCAAGGCGTGAAAGTGCTTGAAATGGGCACTCTGATCGCCGGACCTTTCTGTAGCCGCATCCTTGCCGAGTTTGGTGCCGAGGTGATCAAGATCGAGTCGCCGGACGGTGGCGACCCCCTGCGCCAGTGGCGCAAGCTGCATCAGGGCACCTCCCTGTGGTGGTCGGTGCAGGCGCGCAACAAGAAGTCGGTGACGGTCAATCTGAAGCACCCGGAGGGGGTGGCCCTGGTGCGGCGCCTGGCGGAGGAGGCGGACATCGTCGTTGAGAACTTCCGTCCCGGCGTGCTCGAGAAGCTCGGCCTCGGCTGGGATGTCTTGTCGTCCGCCAACCCCGGGCTGGTGATGGTCCGTCTGTCGGGCTTCGGGCAGACCGGTCCTTACAAGGATCGGCCGGGCTTCGGCGCGATCGGCGAGTCGATGGGCGGGTTGCGCTACATCACCGGCTTTCCGGATCGTCCGCCGGTGCGCACCGGCATCTCGATCGGGGATTCGATAGCGGCCCTGTGGGCGGCGATCGGCGCCCTGATGGCCCTGCGTCACCGGGAAGTGAACGGCGGTGCCGGCCAGATCGTCGATGTGGCCCTCTATGAGGCGGTCTTCGCGATGATGGAGAGCATGGTTCCAGAGTTCGACGTGGCCGGCTTCATCCGTGAGCGTACCGGTAACATCATGCCCGGCATCACGCCCTCCAACACCCACACCACCCGCGACGGTCGGCACATCATCATCGGCGGCAACGGCGATGCGATCTTTCGGCGCCTGATGATCGCCCTCGGGCGCCCCGATCTGGCAGACGATCCGGAGCTGGCCAGCAATGCCGGGCGGGATCGGCGGGCGGTGGAGCTGTATGGTGTCATCGACGCCTGGGTGGCCGCTCGCGATGGCGATGCGGTGCTGGCGGCGATGGAGGCTGCCGAGGTGCCTGCGAGCCCGGTGTTCTCGGTGGAGGATATGTTCCGTGACGCCCAGTTCGTCGCCCGCGGCATGATCGAGGAGGCGGCCCTGGCCGACGGCACGCCGATCCGCATTCCCGGCGTGGTGCCCCGCCTGGTGGATACGCCTGGGGGCACCGAATGGTTGGGGCCCGGTCTGGGCGAGCACACCGACGCGGTGCTCGCTGGGCTGGGCTACGACCCTGAACGGATCGCCCGCCTGCGGGCTGATGGCGCCATCTGATCCGGCTTGTCCCGGTGATGTCGCGAAGTCGCGATATCATCGGGCTTATTCCTTCTTCATCCGGAAGTGTCATGCCTACCATTCTCGTGACCGGCGGTGCCGGCTACATTGGGTCCCACACCTGCGTCGAACTGCTGGCAGCCGGCTA
Organism: Zoogloea sp.; assembly: GCA_017309145.1. Classification (GTDB taxonomy): domain Bacteria; phylum Pseudomonadota; class Gammaproteobacteria; order Burkholderiales; family Rhodocyclaceae; genus Zoogloea. The sequence goes on from JAFLDU010000260.1 coordinate 6,076, forward strand.
CGACGTGGTCGTCGTGGACAATTTCTGCAACAGCAAGCCCGAGGCCCTGCGCCGTGTCGAGGCCATCGCCGAGCGTCGTCTGGCGGCCGTCGTCAATGCCGACATCCGTGACAAGGCGGCCCTGCGGGCGGTGTTTGCCACGCACCGTATCGACGCGGTGATCCACTTCGCGGCCCTCAAGGCAGTCGGTGAGTCGGTGGCCAAGCCGCTGATGTACTACGACAACAACATCGCCGGCACGGTGGCGCTGGCCGAGGTGATGGCCGAGGCGGGCGTCAAGTCGCTGGTCTTCAGCTCCTCCGCCACGGTGTATGGCGATCCGGCGAGCGTGCCGATCCGTGAGGATTTCCCGACCGGTCCGACCAATCCCTATGGTCGCACCAAGTGGATGATGGAGTACGTGCTGTCCGATCTGGCGGCGGCGGATCCGGAGTGGCGGGTGGCGCTGCTCCGCTACTTCAACCCGGTGGG
>JAFLDU010000261.1 GCA_017309145.1 Zoogloea sp.
GTGGGCAACTGGATGCTCTGGGCGTTGCCGATGCTCGCCACGGTACCCGCCTGCTTCATGGTGGACAGCACCCAGGCAAGAATGTCCCCCCCGACGTTGTCCACCGCACCGGCCCACAGCCCGGCATCCAGCGGGCGGGTCTTGGCGGGGTCGATGGTGTCACGCAGCTTGATCTCGGCGGCACCGAGAGACTTGAGGTAGTCCTCCTCGTGCGCCTTGCCGGTCAGGGCGACCACGTGGTAGCCCAGCCCCGCCAGCATGTCGATCGCCAGCCCGCCGACACCACCGCTGGCGCCGGTGACGATCACCGGGCCATTCTCGGGACGCAGGCCGTTGTCTTCCATCCGCACAACCCCCAGAGCGGCCGTGAAACCAGCCGTACCCAGGGCCATGGCATCGAACAGGCTGAGCCCGGCGGGCAAGGGCACCACCCACCCCGCCGGGATGCGGGCGTACTCGGCATAGCCACCGTGATGCGCGACACCGATATCGAAGCTGGTGGCGATCACCGCATCCCCCGTCTTGAAGCGCGGATCACTGCTCTCCACGACCGTGCCCGAGAGGTCGATACCGCCCACGCACGGGAAGCGCCGGATGATCTTTCCCGCACCGGTGGCCGCCAGCGCATCCTTGTAATTCACACTGGAGTAAGCCACTTTGATAAGAACCTCACCTGCGTCGAGGGCATCGACGGCAAGGGTTTCCATGGCCGAGACGACCTTGCGGTTCTCGTCCTGGCGAATCACGAAGGCCTTGAAGGGGGACACTGCGCTGGACATGCTTTTCTCCTCGTCAGCAGGCGCCGGAGGCGCCCTTGTTGTTTGTGGTCCGATTATAGCGCCGGCGCCGACCATCGATCCCCGGCACGCCGCCAAGGGCGCTCAATCCGCACGCCTCCGTGCCGTAAATGGGAACATCGCCCGCAGGACATCGACCATGACCCTTCTCACCCACCCTTTGGACAGCATCGAGTCCTACAACAGTTTCCTGAGCCAGGAGGCCATTCCTGTCCTCAAGCATACGGTCAAGGAACTGAAGGCCATGCAGGAGATGGAAGAGAGCATCAACGGCCGAACCGTTGCGGCCTTGGTATTGAGCGATCCGCTGATGACGCTCCGGGTGCTGATCCATATCGAACAGCATCGGCGGGCTCGCCAGAATCACGACATCACCACCATCGAACGGGCCATCATGATGATGGGCATTTCACCGTTCCTGAGGGAGTTCTCCGAACTGCCGACCATCGAGAGCCAGCTCTCCGGCCACACCCATGCCCTGGTGGGCGTCCTCAAGGTGATCGGCAGGGCGCGCCGGGCCGCGCACTACGCGCGAGACTGGGCCATCGTGCGGCACGACCTCGATGTGGACGAGATCACCGTGGCCGCCCTCCTCCACGACGTGACCGACATCCTGTGCTGGTGTTTCGCCCCCGAACTGACCCAGCAGGTCTATGAGCTGCAGCGCCTCGACAAGAGCCTCCGCTCGAGCACCGCCCAGCGTTCCGTGTTCAACTTTTCGGCCAAGGAGCTGCACCTTGCACTGGTGCGGGAGTGGCATCTTCCGGAGCTGCTGGTCTCGATGATGGATGAGCGGCAGATCCAGAACCCGCGGGTGCGCACGGTTCAGTTAGCCAACAGCCTGGCGCGCCACACGGCGCAGGGCTGGGACAACCCGGCGATTCCCGATGACCTGGCAGCGATCGAGGACTTGCTGCATATCGGTCGCGAACATCTGCTGCACCGCCTCTCCGCCCCGCACGAGGTGATCGAGGTTCTCCTGCAGGCTGGTGGCAAGGCCGAAGGCGCCCTGCCCCAGCCCCCTGGCACCGCCCCCCCTCCAGCAGCCTGAGCGCACCTATGGGCTACTTGCCGGCCACGCGGGACTCCAGTTCCTCCCAGCGCAGCATGGCCGACTCCAGCTCTTCATCGATGGCCTGCAGTCTGGCGTTCAGACCGGGTACGTCCTGAGCCGCATCCTTGTACGTTGCAGGGTCGTTGAGGCGGGCCTGGATCTCGCCTTGTTCGCCTTCCAGTTGGGCGATACGGTCGGGCAAGGCCTCGAGTTCGCGTTGCTCCTTCCAGGTGAGCTTCACCGGCTTGGCCGACGTCACCGGCGCCTCTTTACGCACCGGAGTCGGCTTCGGCGTGGCAGGCACCGCTGCGACTGCCGCCGGACGTACCCTCAGCCAGTCCTCGTAACCTCCCGCATATTCCTTCCAGCGTCCATCGCCTTCCGCGGCGATAACCTGAGTCACCACGTTGTCCAGGAAGGCTCGGTCATGGCTGACCAGAAACACCGTTCCGTCGTACTGAGCGAGCAGATCCTCGAGCAGGTCCAGAGTCTCGATGTCGAGGTCGTTGGTGGGCTCGTCCAGCACCAGCACATTGGCCGGACGGGCAAACAGGCGGGCCAGCAACAGGCGGTTGCGCTCTCCACCGGACAAGGACTTCACCGGAGAACGGGCGCGCTGAGGCGAGAACAGGAAATCCCCAAGGTAACCGATGATGTGGGTCCGGTGGCCGGCGATCTCCACGTAGTCCGAACCCGGGCTGATCACTTCGGTGAGCGGCGCCTCCGGATCGAGCTGCGCGCGCAGCTGGTCGAAGTAAGCCACCGTCTGACGGGTGCCCCGGCGGACCCGTCCGGCATCCGGCTCCAGCTCACCGAGGATCAGCTTGAGCAGCGTCGTCTTGCCGGCACCATTGGGGCCCACCAGGCCGATCCGGTCGCCACGCAGGATGCGCGCCGAGAAATCCCGCACGATGCAACGCTCGCCAAAGCGCTTCTCGACATTCTCGAGTTCGGCCACCATCTGACCGCTGCCATCCCCACGATCCAGGGCCAGCTTGACGTTTCCGAAGCGCTCACGGCGGGCGCTGCGCTCCCGGCGCAAGGCCTCCAGACGCCGCACCCGACCTTCGTTACGGGTGCGCCGGGCCTCGACGCCCTTGCGGATCCATACCTCCTCCTGGGCCAGCAGCTTGTCGAAGCGGGCATTGGCCTTCTCCTCCGCATCGAGCTGCTCAGCCTTGCGCGCCAGATAATCACTGAAGCGCCCCGGATAGCTGCTGAGGACTCCCCGGTCTAGTTCGACGATACGGGTCGTGATGTTGTCCAGGAAGACCCGGTCGTGGGTAATCACCACCACCGCCCCGGCAAAGCTCCGGATCAGCTCTTCGAGCCACAGGATGCCATCGATGTCGAGGTGGTTGGTCGGCTCGTCCAGCAACAGCATCTCCGGCTCGCCCACCAGCGCTCGGGCCAGCGCAACGCGCTTGATACCGCCCCCCGACAAACTACCGGTAATGGCCTCACCGGATAGCTTGAGCTGCGCCAGCACCTGCTCCACCCGCTGCTCCATCCGCCACGCCTGGGCCTCCTCGACGCGATGCTGCAGTGTTTCAAGGCGGCTCAGGGCTGTCTCGCTGGGGTCATCGGCCACCGCGAGCATCGCAGCATGGTAATCCACCAGCAGCGACGCGACTTCACCCAGTCCATCGGCCACCGTATCGAAAACACTCCGCTCCAGCGGGAAATCCGCCTCCTGGGGTACATAGGCAATCCGTGCCCCCGGCTGCCGCCAGAGCCTCCCGTCATCCAGGCTCGCCTGGCCGGCCAGGGCCTTGAGCAGACTCGACTTGCCGCTACCGTTGCGGCCGATCAGCGCCACCCGCTCACCGGGATCGAGCTGAAAGGCGGCCTTGTCCAGCAAGGCAACATGTCCAAACGCAAGGCAGGCGTCATCGAGAGTGATAAGTGGCATTTCGGAGTGACCAGAAGACGTGCAGAAAGCTTTCCATTGTACCCGGCTGCCTCGGTGACGCGGCTGTCGCCCAACCGAGAGCCCGAACACCCGACCGCAAGCCGCCCAAGCCGATCCGGCCCCTCGAGGGGTCTTACCCCAAGCAAGTGCACGCCCGCTTCTTCAAAGCTGTTGACTTGGTGATGAAGCACTAGTTAAATACGAATTATTCGCATTCTTCTTCAAGAGCCGTGGAAAGATCAGCCCCCCAATCCGACACAACCGGCACCACGCTGCCCGCCCGGCCATCAGTGGGTGAGCTCGATGCCCCGATCCGTAGCAAGGAACTCTTCAACAACCGCTCCTGCGTGTTCATTGAGCATGAAGGTATGGTTTATGCATTGAGAGCCACGCGAACCGGCAAACTCATCCTCACCAAGTAACACCGCACATCCGAATCCGCGCCGATCAGGCTGCTTGACCAGTATCCCGAAGAATCAGCCGTCAAGGTTTGAAGGAATCACGACAATGTATGTATGCGTCTGTCGCGCTGTCACCGAAAAGCACATCGAATCCGCCGTTCACGGCGGCGCGCGGCGCCTTCGCGATCTCCGCGAACAACTCGGCGTGACCGAAGAATGCGGCCGTTGCGCAAAATGCGCCAAGCAGTGCCTCGACGAGGCCATCGGCCAAGCCTGCTCCAAGCCCCCCAACCAGACCTACATCCTGCTTCAGAAGGCCGCCTGAGCCCCTGCCAAGCCACAATGGACTCAGCCTTCCCCTGAATCACCCGCCACCTTGCAGCGCACGGTGTATCCAAAGGCATCGCCTTGAGGGGCTGCAACATAGCAGCAACATCGTCGTCGCTCGCTACCATTCCGCAACCTGCAGTAGCGCCAGCAGGCGCTCGCAATGAAGAATCCCGATGGGGCATTCGTTCCCTTCCCCGGTGCGACACGTGCAGTGATTCCTGGACCACTCCGATGGAGCAATCGGAACTGATCTCTGACGCTCTACCGCTTCCGGCTCTGGATTCTAGATGCGCGACAGCCCTTCTCATCGGCGAGTCTCAGCGCCTTTTCGGTGGCCCTCGCCTGCTTTCATTGGGTGTCGTTGAGCATCGCATCCCCTGGTTTTACGGTACCCAACACGTATCGCTGCGACGGAATCTGAAAGTACCGTCACATGTACCGTCAAAATCTGTGCGATGGGATGCAACCGATTGACACAGGAAGATACCCCCGGAAAACAAAAAAGCCCGCAATCGCGGGCTTCTTCGTGTGCTTCTGCTTCTACCTGACACTGCGTGATGCAGCAGTGTGGCCCCCCGACAGGAATACAAGTAGGCTCTAAAACCCTGAGTTTGAGCGTCATTCAAAAATCTAAGTCGGCGGGATACCACCAAATATACCCCCAGACTTCGATTGCGCCTCACTTCTATGGTGTCGCGGCGGAGGGTGAGGTGGCCGAGCGTCGCACTTACAAGGCGAATGCTGGAAGTGCGCCCAACCGGCAGCACCCTTGCACCCCATGCAAGTGCGATCGGGTGGCAGGACGCATGGTTACTCCGCGGCGTCGGTGCCGGATCATCTCAACTCGCCCGAACCGCCGGCACCTCGTCCCACCTGGTCGTCCATGCAGGGGACAGTTTCTCTCGCCTCATCCGCCAGTCACCACCGAAGCCGGTGGCCAAGGGCCGAACACTCCCCCTCCCCCACCGGTCGTTGATCTGGTCCATAGCCGCCATGAGTGCAGCAGCCCGTGCCTCTCTCTTTGGGTCGGCCAGCAGACTGCCTTGCCGCCGACCTGCTGACTCGAGCCCCGACAACAGCACCCCCGCCTTCTTGTAGGCGTAGCCGGGGCGATAGATCTTGCCCAGCCCCCACAGAGCCGCATTGATCAACGCCCTGGTATCCGCGGTTGGCTCGAGGAGTGGGACGACAGCGCCCTGGTTGTACTGGGGCTCCCACGGCTTGAACGGATTGCTCCGAATGCTCACGGTGATGGCGCCTGCGACGCACTGCTGGGCGCGCAGCTTCTCCGCCGCCCGGGTCGTATGCGAGGCCACCGCCTGGCTGAGTTGCTCCAAGTCGAAGACCGGCGTGCCAAATGACCGGCTCGCCATGATCTGCTGCTTGGGTGGTGCGATGTCCTCGAGGTCCAGGCAGGACACGCCTCGAAGCTCCCGCACCGTTCGCTCCAGCACGACAGAGAAGCGCTCCCGGATCAGGGTGGGCGACGCATCCCGCAACTGACGCACAGTGCCGATGCTCAGCTCCGCCAGTCGGACATCAAGCCGGCGCCCTACACCCCACACCTCGGAAACGGGGATCTGCTCGAAGAGATCGTCGAGAGCCCTGGGTGAGAGAGAACCGAAGTCACAGACTCCATCCTTCCCAGCTAGGCCCTTCTTCGCGGCGTGGTTCGCCAGCTTGGCTAAGGTCTTGGTGGAGGCGATGCCGACGCACACGGGCAAGCCGACCCAACGCGCCACCCGCTCCCGGATCTGCAGGCCGATCTCGGCAGGTGGCGCGGTCAGCCCGTCCAGATTCAGGAAGCTCTCGTCGATGTAAAGGAAAGAAGAACAGCCATGGACATGACTTCAGCTCAGACATTCCGCTACTCAATCTCTGATGTCGGATGTCCATAGAAAGAACCTCTTTTCCAGGA
>JAFLDU010000262.1 GCA_017309145.1 Zoogloea sp.
CTGCGGACGTCCCTGGAGGGCGCCGACCGTGTCCAGCGGCGGTACTTCCGGCAGTTCGGTGCTGCATTGCACGGCTTCGTCGGTGGCTTCGCCGCTGGCGGCGGCTTCCTCGGGGGCGTTGCGGCTGACCGGCGTCAGCTGCACGGCCGGCAGGATGGTGTGGGTCTGGGTGAGGACGCGCAATTCGGCCTGGACCAGGTCGTAGCGGGCGCGGGCGGTGGCGCGCTTGGCGTCGAACAGTTCGTTCTCGGTGTTGAGGACGTCGAGCAGGCTGCGCTGGCCGATGTCGAACTGCTGGCGGTAGGCGTCGCGGGCCTTCTCGGTGGAGAGTTGGTGCTGTTCGAGGTAGACCAGCTGTTCCTTGAGTTTCTTCACGTCGTTCCAGGCGATGGCGGTCTGCTGGCGGACGTCGCGGCAGGCCTTGTCGCGCAGGTCGGTGGCGTTGTAGAGCTGCTCGTGGGATTGGCGGATGCGGGCCTCGTCGGAGCCGCCCTTGTAGAGGTTCCAGTTGAGCAGGACCTGCAGCGCGGTGCTGGTGGTCTCGCCCGTCACGCCCAGCAGGTTGCGGTCCATGCCGGTGCTGGCGCGCAGCTCGACGGTGGGCAGGTTGTTGGCACGCTGCACGTCGATGTTGGCGCGGGACGCGCGGATATTGGACACTGCGGCACGGAAGGAGGGATTGTCCACCACTGCTTGGCGCAGCACGTCCTTCTCGGCGGGCAGCTTTCCGGCGAAGGAGGGCACGCTCTCCAGCTTGTCGGCGGGGGCTTCACCGACGATGCGCTGGTAGCGCTGGCTGACGTCGTGCAGGTTGGAGCTCTCGGTCAGCCAGTTGGACTGGGCCAGGGCGAGACGGCCGAAGGCCTGTTCCAGGTCCACCCGGCGGCCGACGCCGGCTTTCACGCGGCGTTCGATCTGATCGACCGTCTCCTTGTGGATGGCCCAGTTCTCCTGGGCCAGCTTGGCCAGGTCACGGTAGCGCTGGACGTCGAGGTAGGCGCGCGCCGCCTCATAGGCCGTCTCATCGGTGGTGCCGAGGAGCTCGTAGTAGCGTACAGCCCGGGCAAAGCCCAGGCGCTTGATATCATTGCTGGTGGCGAAACCGTCGAAGATCAGCTGGCGCAGTTGCAGCTGGTAGCCGGGGCGGTTGTAGCTGTCGGCCGGTGCGGCAGGGGTGTCACGCCGCTCGCGGCCGGTATAGCCCTGCAGGTCGATCCGCGGAAAGAGCCCTCCGCGCGCAATGTCACGCTCGGCATCCGAGGCCTGATAGTTATGCAGGCGCGCCAGGACTTCCGGATTGCGCAGGACCGCCTTCTCGATCGCATCGGGCAGCGTGCCCGGGGTGCCCGCATGGGCGGCGGACAAGGTCAGGAAGGAAAGCGCCAGACTGGCGGAGAGCTTCGTAAGCGTGGGCATGGTCATCTCGGTAAAGGGAGATTCGGGTAGCACTTCAAGATTTGTCCATGAAGTTCGCGGAGACGATTCCGCAAGGCAGACGGATTCTATTCGGCGACTTCCGAGTTTCCCGAGAATTATTTGCGTTTTCAGGCAATACAAAGTCCATGATGCTCATTTCGAATTAATTTTTCACAATTGCCGATTGGATGCGGTGGGACTCAATTTTTCCGCTCCCGAGCCGTTGATTCCAGACGGGCGCTGGTTCTCCCCCCGACTTTCGCGACATTTCGCACAGATGGTGGTTCCTCCTTCTTGATGGCTTCAGGCGATTCCACAGGTTTCATTTCGCGCCAATTCCTGCTCCGTTGCCGGATGGGATGGTCTGGAATGCTGATGGGATTGTGGGCCGTTCTGGTCTCTGCCGGCTTCGACGTGGACCGGATGGAGGCGGTGGCTCAGCAGCGCTTCGGTGCGGTTGCTGCCGAGGCTGTGGAGGCTTGGCGCACGGCCCTGGCGGGGTGGCGCGACCAGGCGGAGCCTGAGCAGCTCCGCCGGGTCAATGAGTATTTCAATCGCCGGATCCGCTTTGCCGATGATGCGGTGGTGTGGTCCCAGGCCGACTACTGGGCCACGCCGCTGGAAACCATCGGACGAGGCGCCGGCGATTGCGAAGACTTCGTTTTCGCCAAGTATTTCACCTTGAGGGAACTCGGCGTCCCGGAAGCACGCCTGCGCATGACCTACGTGCGCGCGCGCATCGGTGGGCCCACCAGCAGTGTGACCCAGGCCCACATGGTCCTGAGCTACTACGCGTCGCCGGAGGCGGTGCCGCTGGTGCTCGACAACCTCATCACGGAGATCCGTCCGGCGACGGCGCGGCCGGATCTGGCGCCTGTTTTCAGTTTCAACATGCAGGGGGTTTTCGTGGGTGGCGCCGCCCAGGCGACGAGCCCGGTGGACCGGGTATCCCGCTGGCGGGAACTGCTCCTGAGAATGCGTTCGGAAGGCTATACGCCATGAAGGAAAGACAATGTCATTGCTGAGAAGGCTGTGGGTCAGTGTGGTGGTGGCGATGGGGGTGGTACTGGCCGGATCCTTCGGGGTCACCCTGCTCACTGCGCGAGGCTACCTGGAGCAGCAGTTGTCGGCCCAGGCCGGCGACGGCGCGGTGTCGCTGGCCCTGTCCATGTCCCAGCAGAGCAAGGACGTCGCGACACTCGAGCTGCTGATTTCCGCCTTGTTCGATGGTGGTCATTTCCGGGTGATCCGTTTTACCGATCCCGGTGGGAAGGTGATCATCGAGCGGGTCCAGCCAGACCTGGCAGATGGCGTGCCGGACTGGCTGCCGGCCCTGCTGCCGCTCAACGCCCGGCCCGGCCAGGCGCTGGTGAGTGACGGCTGGCGGCAGATCGGACAGGTGACGGTGGAGGCGGCCCACGGCTATGCCCACCGCTCCCTGTGGCGGGGCAGCCTGCAGCTGGGCAGTCTGATGCTCGCCATCGGGCTGTTCTGGGCGGTGGGGGTGTCCATGCTGATGGGCTGGGTGCGGCGCCCCCTGGACGAGATGGCGGAGCAGGCCGAAGCGATCGGTGGCGGGCAATTCCGGGTACTGGAGGAGCCACGGGTGGTCGAGCTGCAAAGCATGGCGCGGGCGCTCAACCGGATGTCCGAACGGGTCAGGACCCTCTTTGCCGAGCAGGCGGGGCGGATCGAGATGCTGCGGGATGAGGGCAGTCACGATGCCGGGACCGGCCTGCTTAACCGGGCTGCCTTCAACGGTGAGCTGCGCCGGGTCCTGTCGGATCCGGACGTGCCGCCCGGCGGCTGCGTTGCGGTCTTGCGGATTGCGGATCTGGCCGGACTTAACCAGAGGCTGGGGCGGGTCCGTACGGATGAGTGGCTGGCCACTGTCGCCGAGACGCTGCAGCGCAGCCTGGAGGCCGGTGAAGACATGGCGCTGGGCCGCCTCGGCGGAGCGGAGTTTGGTGTGTTGGTGCCCGGGCTCGGGCTCGGTGAAGGGCGAGCCCTGCTGGAGCGGGCTTGCGGCGCAGTGACGGCGCTGGACCTGAAGGTCGATGACAGCTTGCGTCTGAAGTTGGACGCTGCGGCGGTGGCCTACCGGCGCGACGATACCCCGGGCGATGTGTTGGCGCGGGTCGATTCGGCCTTGATGCGGGCCCAACTTGAGGGTGGCATCGTCGCCGAGCCCGGTGGCTCGCCGCTGCCGATTCCCGCGCCGGGCGAGGGGGGCTGGCGGGCGCTTCTCGAAGAGGCGCTGGCCCGTCACGACTTTGCGCTGGCAGGTTATCCGGTGCTCGATGGTGAGGGCCGCCTGGTGCATCGGGAGTACATGCTGCGCCTGCCGGTCGATGGAGCGGTGCTGACGGCGGGGCAGTTCATGCCGGCCGCCTGCGACCTGGAGGCGATCCGTCTCGGGGTGGATCAGCTGGCTGCTTCGCCGGAGCCGGTCGCCATCAATGTGGCACCGCGTTCGCTGATCGAGGCAGGCTTTCTCGACAAGCTCGACATGTTGCTCGCCACCGCGGGGTCGAATGCGGCGCGCCTCTCCATCGAGGTCAGTGAGCGCGGGCTGGATGCCAGCCTGGCCGGGCTGGAGGCACTGGTGGAGGTATTGTCCCGTCACGGTGCCCACCTGGGGATCGAGCACTTCGGGCGGCAGTTGGCGGCCCTGCCTCGCCTGTATGCGCTGCGTCTGGCCTACCTGAAGCTGGATGGCAGCTTTGTGGCGGCACTGCACGAAAACGAAGGGCATCGGCGGCTGGTCAAGGCCATCGTCGATGTAGCCCGCGGCCTGGACGTGGTGGTGTATGCGGAGCAGGTGCACTGCGCCGAAGAGTGGGACGCTGCCAGCCAGCTGGGTGTGGGCGGGATGACGGGCCCCGAGGCGTCGCGACGTCAGCTGGCAGGATGATGCGCTGAGGACGGCCAGCCGCAGGGAAAAAAAGGGGGCGCCTCACGGCACCCCCTTTTTTTGTACCGAACCTGCCCTGGGGCAGGCCCCAGCTCAGTCTGCGTTGAGCTTACCCTTGGTCAGCAGGTCCTGGATGATCTGCGTGTCATTGGTCAGTGCGCCACTGTTGGTGAGATCAACGCCTTGCAGGACGATCTTCTGGTCGGTTGCGCCGGGATTGAAGGTGCCGCCGGTATAGCCACCGTTGGAGCTGACATGCACCACGGTGTCGGAGCCGGAGCGCTCGAAGTGCAGGTAGCTGCCCAGATTGCCGACCGCGGTGCCCGAGTGGCTCTCGCCCTGCAGCAGTTCCCGCAGGTCGAGCACGTCACCGCCGTCGAGGGGCGCAGCCTTGTTGAAGTCAGTGATGGCATCGATGGCTGGCTGGCTGGTGGAACCGGCATCGCCGAGGGACCACTTGAACACGTCGGAACCGAGGCCACCGGTCAGGGTGTCGTTGCCAGCACCGCCGGAGAGCGTGTTCTCATTGGCGCCGCCGATGATCACGTCGTTGCCGAGGCCCCCATTGATGATGTCCTGGCCTGTGCTGCCGGTGATGTGATCGTTGGCGTCGGTACCGCCGGTCTGTGCACCGGTCTGGACCAGCCAGCTGCCGTTCTGGGTTGAGCTCTCGATGATGTCCTGGGTTTCGCTCAGGGTCGGGGCGCTGGTGGGCGTGAACAGGGCGAAGTCGTCGGTGCCTAGGGTCTTGTAGGCGGTGTCGGCTTCACTGTGAAGTTTGACCTCGATGCGCAGGCGCGCATTGCCGCCCTGTTCCCAGTAGAGGATCTCGATGGGATGCAGGCCGCTTACCATGCCCACGTTCTGGAACACCCGCGTGGTGGGCGACTGGATGTTGTCGAACATTGCCACGGTCTGGCCATCCACGTTGATCCGGAAGCCGTCGTCGGCGGTGATGCGGATGTCGTAGTTGCCGCCTGCCACGTTCATCAGGCCGACAAAGCGCAGGCCGGAGTCGGTGGTGTAGCCCAGACCGGTGGTTGTCTTCAGGGTGCTTGCGTCGGAGCCTGCCGTGCCGCCGCGAAGGAAGTTATACAGCGCACCGGAATTCACCGCCAGATTGGCGCCCACGGTGGGGTTGTTGCCCAGGTTGCCATCGACTGCACCAACCGTTGTGGTGGTGCCGCTGGTGGTGGTGGAGTAGCCAAAGCCGTAATCGATCTTGTCGGCACTGAAGGTGGCGTCCGCACCCGAGGCCGGGGCGGCGTTATTGGTGCCCACCACCGTGGTGCCGCTGCGCCCGTTGACGATGGTGGTCATGTCGGAGACATGGTCGAGGTTGCCCAGGGTCCGGTCGTCCGTATGAGTGCGGGTGATGCTCGCGTTGGTCGAGTCGTTGTAGCCGTAGTACTCCCCGGTCAGGCCCAGGCTGGTGGCGCTGATGGCTGTGGTCGTGCTGGTCAGGGCGATGGTGTTCTCGGCAGTACGGCTGACGTTGAAGGTGACCTCCGCGCCGGCATGGTCGCCGTCCTTGTCCACCAGCACGAAGCTGAAGCCGTCGACGATGGGGGCGGTGACAGTGGCCTTGGGGGTGTATGAATAGCTGCCAGTGCTCAGGTTCACCAGCAGGGTGCCACCATCGGCAGTCTTGATGGTGAATACGTGGCTAGCCGCATCATAGGTACCGGTTCCCGAGCCACCGCTGGGGGTCACGCTGCCAGCACCGCCGGCAGCTTGCGGATCGTAGGTGTAGGTGATTCCGTCCACCGTGATCGACTCGATGTGGCCGCCATCAGCGCCAAAGCCCGACGTACCACCGAGCAGGCCGCCGGAGAGGATGTCACCACTGGTTGATTGACCAACGGTGGCCTGCAGGGTGCCGGAGAGTTGGTCGTAGCTGGTGATCAACTGCCCGTTCATGTCTGTGTTGGTTAAACCATTGAAGGCGACCGGGTCCAGATTGACTTGGTTGGCGCTGCCCAAGCCCAGAGCGAAGCTAATGATCTTGTTGGCGGACAGAAAGTTCTGCCAGTTGGTGATGTCTGCACCAGCAATCACGGTGCCA
>JAFLDU010000263.1 GCA_017309145.1 Zoogloea sp.
TCGTGCATCGCTTCGGCGGAGATCTTGCCCGCATTCTCGAACTGCACGTCCTTGTGATTACGGGTGGGCAAGGCCCCCATCTCGTTGATCACGTTCATCAGCACCTGGGTACCGAACTTAGGTAGCCCCTGGCCGGTGACGGCATTGTCGGCGAGCACCTTCTTCTTCTCGGCGGTGATCTTCATGAAGGCCTTCATGTCCTTGATGCCGGACACACCCTGGGTGCCACGCAAGGCCACCGCCTTGAGATTCTTGGAGCCCATCACCGCACCCACGCCCGAGCGGCCGGCGGCCCGGTGCAGGTCATTGACGATGCAGGCGAACAAGACCTGATTTTCACCGGCAAGCCCGATGGAGGAAACCCGCACCAGCGGGTCCTGGTGATGATGCTTGATGGCCTCCTCGGTCTCCCAGCAGCTCTTGCCCCACAGGTCGGAGGCATCGATCAACCGGGCCTTGTCGTTCTCGACATAAAGATAGACCGGCTTGGGGGAACGCCCTTCGAAGATGATCATGTCCCAGCCAGCAAACTTCATCTCGGCGCCGAAAAAGCCACCGGAGTTGGAGCACGCAATCGCGCCGGTCAGCGGCCCCTTGGTGACCACCGTATAGCGCCCGCCGGTGGACGCCAGGGTGCCGGTCAGCGGTCCGGTGGACATGATCAGCTTGTTCTCGGGCGACAGGGGATCGACCTTCGGGTCGATCTCCGACACCAGGTATTTGGTGGCCAGCCCCCGGGATCCGAGGTATTCGTCGGCCCACTGCATGTTGAGGGGTTCGTCGGTGCAGGTCCCTTCGGTGAGGTTGACCCGCAGCACTTTCCTGTTCCAGCCCATGGTCTCTCCCCCTATTCCGAAACGGCCGTGTTGGCGCGGGCAGCCCACGCACGCATGCGCTCAAGTCCGGTCCAGTCGGCGTCCACATAGGTGATCGCGCCGGTCGGACAGGCGGTGGCACAGGCCGGATCGCCGCCGCACAGGTCGCATTTCTGGACCTTGCCGGTGTCCTGGTTGTAATTCACCGTGCCGAACGGACAGGCGATGGTGCACACCTTGCAGCCCACGCAGACGTCGTCGTGAACCTCTTTTGCCCCGGTCGCCGCGTCGATGCGGATCGCATCCACCGGACAGGCATTGAGGCACCAGGCCTCTGTGCATTGGGTACAGGTATAAGGAACCTTCCGCCCCTCGGCTTCGAAACTGAACACCTTGATGCGGGACTTGGACGGATTGATGACCCCGGTGTGCTCGACCGAACATGCCATTTCGCACTGCAGGCAACCGGTGCACTTCTTGGGGTCAATGTGCAGGGACTTCCACATCGATCGTCTCCTCAATGTTGATTCATAGGCCGGCAGATGCGATCACTGCTGGATCAACGGCCTGCAGCGCGCTGCGGCCTGGCACTCTCCGGGTCGTTCTCCCATCCGGTCCGCCCCTGCCCGGCCACATCAACACATCGGGTACTCGACGGAACCACGCTCTGAGCTTATGCCTCGGCCACCGCTTGTCAATACGCGCTGCGTCATTCGGAGTGACCTTGGCCAGGTCAATGCGCGAGGGCCGGCTAGTGTGCTATTAATCGGACTTACCTTGATCCGGAGCCTTAAATGAGTGTGGACAATGGCTGCGCCTCGCCGGGCGCCCGCAAGACCCTGTCGGTGGACGAAGCCCGGCAGATCATCCTGAATACCGTGACGCCCCTCTCCGGTTGGGAAAAGGTAGCCATCCGCGCCGCGCTGGGCCGCATCCTGGCCGCCGACGTGATCGCTCCCTGCAACGTGCCGGCACACGACAACTCCGCCATGGACGGCTATGCGGTCCGCGCGGAAGACCTGTCGCCCGACGGCGAGGTGAGCCTGCAGGTTGTCGGCACCGCCTTCGCGGGACGCGGATTTTCCGGGATGGTGGGCAGCGGGCAGGCCGTGCGCATCATGACCGGCGGCGTCATGCCCATGGGTGCCGACACCATCGTCGTCCAGGAGATCGTCCGCACCGAAGGCAGCACGGTGATCGTGCCTCCGGGCATCCGCAAGGGGCAGAACGTCCGCCGCGCAGGCGAGGACCTGGCCGAGGGCGCCGTGGCCATCCCCCGCGGCAAGCTGATGGGCCCGGCCGAACTGGGGCTGGCGGCCTCCCTGGGTCTGGCCGAAGTGTGCGTGACCCGCCGACTGCGGGTGGCCTTCTTCTCCACCGGGGACGAGCTGGCCACGATTGGCCGCCCGCTCGCCCCCGGCGAGGTGTACGACTCCAACCGCTACACCCTGCATGGAGCACTGACCCGCCTGGCTGTGAGCTGGTGGACATGGGCGTGATCCCTGACCGCCCCGACGAGCTCGAAGCAGCCTTCCGCAATGCAGCCGCCTGTTCGGACGTGGTCCTGACCACTGGCGGCGTGTCGGTTGGGGAAGCCGACTTCATCCGCGAGCTGATGGCTCGCCTCGGCGAAGTGAGCTTCTGGAAGATCGACATCAAGCCCGGCCGCCCCATGGCCTTCGGCAAGATCGGCGGCACCTGGATGTTCGGCCTGCCGGGCAACCCGGTGGCCGTGATGGTCACCTACTACCAGTTCGTGATGGACGCCCTGCTCCGCGTGGCCGGCCAGGATCCATTACCCGAGCGCCCGCTGATGCAGGCCAACTGCTCCAGCCCGATCCGCAAGCTGTCCGGGCGCAAGGAGTTCCTGCGCGGTCGGCTGTACCTGGAAGACGGCCAGTGGCAGGTCCGCTCCGCCTCGGCCCAGGGCTCCGGGATTCTGCGCTCCATGTCGGAGGCCAACTGTTTCATCATCCTCGACGAACATCGGGGCGACGTGTCTCCGGGCGAAACCGTCCAGGTTCAGCTGTTCGACGGTCTGGTCTGAGCGGGTCGCCATAAACCAAAAAGCCGACCGGCGAACCGGTCGGCTTTTCTTGAGCTGACGCGCGGAACGATCAGTTCGTCAGCGCGGCCTTGATCTGCTCGAGGGTGCTCGGATCCTCGATGGTGGTCAGATCCCCCGGATCGCGTCCTTCGGCCAGCGCCTGGATGGAACGCCGCAACATCTTGCCGGAGCGGGTCTTGGGCAGACCGGAGATGAAGTGCACTCGGGCAGGACGGGCAATTGCGCCGAGGCTGCCATCGACGAGCTTCATGACGGCCTTCTCAAGCTCGGCCACCTTCTCGGGGCTGTCCACGCTGGCCGGATCCTTGACCACTGCAAAGGCCATGGGCATCTGGCCCTTGAGCGCATCGGCAACGCCCACCACGGCCACCTCGGCGATGGCGGGGTGAGCCTGCACGGCCTCCTCGATCTCGCGGGTGCCAAGGCGGTGACCGGCGACGTTGATCACGTCGTCGGTGCGGCCGAGGATCTTGTAGTAGCCGGCGTCGTCCTTGATGCCCCAGTCGAAGCTGGAGTAGACCTGCGGCTCCTGGAACAGCGTGAAGTAGGTGGATACGAAGCGCTTGTCGTCCCCCCAGATGGTGGACAGGCAGCCGGGCGGCAGCGGCGGCACGACGCCGACGATGCCCTTCTCGTTGGGGCCGCATTCCGAACCATCGTCGCGGAACAGACGCACGTCGTAGCCATACACCGGGAAACCCGGGGAACCGAGCTGCACGTCGTGCTTCTCGACACCGGGCATCAGGGACAGCATGGCCCAGCCGGTCTCGGTCTGCCAGTAGTGGTCGATGACCGGAATGCCCAGCTCGTCCATCATCCACTGGTGGGAGGTCTCGTCCATCGGCTCACCGGCGCAGTACAGGGCCCGCAGCTTGGAGAGATCGTATTTCTTGAGGAAGGCCGGGTCCTGCTTCTTAAGCACGCGGATGGCGGTGGGCGCGCTGAACATCACGGTGACTTCCTGCTCCTGGCAGATCTTCCACCAGATGCCGGCATCGGGACGCAGCGGCGTGCCTTCATACATGATCGTGGCCATGCCGGCGATCAGGGGGCCGTAGATGATGTAGCTGTGCCCCACCACCCAGCCGATGTCGGAGGTGGAGAAGAAGGTCTCGCCCGCGTTGCCGCAGTAGATGTGCTTCATGGAGGCGGCCAGGGCCACGGCGTAACCGCCGGTGTCGCGCTGCACGCCCTTGGGCTTGCCGGTGGTACCGGAGGTGTACAGGATGTAGCTGGGCTCGGAAGCCTCCAACCAGGTGACCGGCACGTTGGCATCCAGGTGCTTGGTGCGCAGAGTGGCGTAGTCCTCGTCACGGCCGGCAACCACGGCCATGTCCTTGTCGAGGCCACGATTGACCATCAGGACCTTGGCGGGCTTGTGCTCGGCCAGGCTGATGGCTTCATCCAGGAGGTGCTTGTAGGGGACCGGACGGCCGCCGCGCATGCCGGCATCGGCGGAGACGATCACGGTGGGCTTGGCATCGTCGATGCGGGTGGCCAGGGAGTGGGAGGCAAAGCCACCGAACACCACCGAGTGAATGGCGCCGATACGGGTACATGCCAGCATCGCAAAGCAGGCTTCAGCGATCATCGGCATGTAGATCAGTACGCGATCACCCTTCTTGACGCCGAGCTCCTGGTAGATCGCGGCCATGCGCATGACCTCGGTGCGCAGCTCGGAGAAGGAGTAGGTCTTTTCCTCGTCGGTCTCGGTCGAGATATAGACCAGCGCCTTGCCGTTCGGGTTGGTCTCGGCGTGACGGTCGACCGCGTTGTAGCAGAGGTTGGTCTCGCCGCCGGCGAACCACTTGACGAAGGGCGGCTTGGAGAAATCGTAGATCTGCTCGGGTTGCTTGTTCCAGTGAATCAGCTGGGCCTGCTCGCCCCAGAAGCCGTTGCGGTCTTCAATGGAGCGCTGGTGAAATTCCTTGTACGAAGCCATGGGTCCTCTCCCTTTTTGAATAGTCAAACCACTGCCGTTGATGGCGTTGCGTCATGGCGCCCGCCTTTTTATTCATTTTTGGGTGCTGCATTCCCCTGCACGGCTTCTGCTACGCGTGCGAGGGTGGCAAGCGGCAGACCGGCGGAGAACTCGGATTCTATCAATTCCAGCAGGGGCAAGAGCGTTCGTATGGCATCCGGGAGTTGTTTGCGCAGCCGTGGATCCAGGCCGGCGGTACGCAATTGCAGCAGGTACTGGTCGATGCTGACCGGCGCGCGAGTACCCGCGGGTACCATCTCCGGGGTGATCTCCCCCTGCTCGCCCATGACCCGGTTGCCGCCGGCTGCCCGCCCCACGGCGATGCGCTGCACCGCCAGGCCGATGAGGTGGCTGACGGTCTGGTTCTTGCCGGACTCTGTGGCCGCCAGACCAATGGTGATCTGGATGCGGATCCGCTCCTCACGGTAGGTCATCACGATGTGGTCGATGGCCGAGCGCAGGCGCATGGCAAAGGCACACGCCCCTTCCATGTTGGTGCTGGGCGAAACCACGGCAAAGCGGGCCGGCGCCAGTTCGGCCACGCTGTCTTCCTGGCGCAGCTTGGTGGCCAGGATCTTGGACAGCTTGCGGTTGATCAGTTGCGCCACATGGGCGCCATAACGGGCCACCAGCGTGTCGAACTGGTCGATCTCGATGACCATCACCGACAGGTCGCCATGTCGGCGCTGCGCCAGGGACAACTCCTGGGCTGCGTGGTAATGCAGATAGGACGGCGTCACCAACCCGGACGAGGGATCAACCGGGCTGGCGGTAGCCAGTGCCGCCCTGCTCTCCTCCAGATCACGCTGGGTGCGGGCCAGCTGGGTCAGCGCCTCGAGACGCGCCAGCAGTTCGACGTTGCCGATGCTCTTGGAAATGAAGTCGGTGGCACCGGCGCTCTTGGCCTTGACCCTCACCTCGGGCTCATCGTCACCCGAGATCACCACCACCGGCAGCGTATTGATGCGGGAGATGCGGGAGGTGCGGATGCGCTCCAGCAAGCCGTAGCCATCCAGACGGGGCATCCCGATGTCGGTGATCACCGCCTGGATGGTCGGATCCACCATCAGGGTCTGCCAGCCGGCCTCCCCATCCGCCTCCTCGCGCACTTCGAAGCGATCCCGCACATGCCGGATGATGGACGCACGCACCATCCGGGAGTCATCGATGATCAGGACCCTGGGCAGGGTCTGATCGGTGTCTTCGTTCATGCTGGGCTCGCTCAAGAAGGACTCTAGCCGTTAACGGCAATCACCGTGCGCCCCTTGACCCGGCCAGCGATGAAGTCGTCGAAGACGCCCGGCAGCTCGGCAAAGGGCACGCTGCGGGTCATGGCGGCCAGGTGCCGCGGCTTCAGATCGGTTGCCAGCCGCTCCCACACCCGGGCGCGGGTCGGGAAGCCCATGTAGCCGGAATCGATGCCGAGCAGGCTGACACCGCGCAGGATGAAGGGGAAGACTGTGGTGGGCAACTGGATGCTCTGGGCGTTGCCGATGCTCGCCACGGTACCCGCCTGCA
>JAFLDU010000028.1 GCA_017309145.1 Zoogloea sp.
GATGGTGACGTTCTCGGCCATGGCTTATTGAAGTTCCTGTTTCAGGTTGGCCAGCAGGTCGGCGTGGGCTTGAGCGTTGATTTCCTTGCGGAGAATCTTCTCGGCGCCGGCGACAGCGAGTTGGGCGACCTGATCGCGCAGGGCTTCCTTGGCGCGTTGAGCAGCGACGCCGGCTTCGGCTTCAGCGGCTTCACGGGCCTGGGCAATGATACGGGCGGCTTCGGCGCGCGCTTCATCGAGGAACACTGCAGCCTGCTTTTCAGCAGAGGCACGCACGTCCGTGGCGGACTCGCGGGCCTTGCGCAGTTCTTCGACGACCTTCTTCTCGGCATGCGCGAGATCACTCTTCGCCTTGTCCGCAGCCGCCAGCCCGTCGGCGATCTTCTTCGCGCGCTCGTCGAGTGCCTTCACAATGGGGGGCCACACGAACTTCATCGTGACCCACGCCAGAATGAAGAACACAACGAGCTGGGCTACCAGGGTTGCGTTCAGATTCACGGTAATCTTCCTTTAGTCAGGTTGAACCGCGAAACTTAGATCTTGAACGGGTTGGCGAACGCAAACATCATGGCGATACCGACACCGATCAGGAAGGCGGCGTCGATCAGACCGGCCAGCAGGAACATCTTGGTCTGCAGGGCGTTCATCAGCTCGGGTTGGCGAGCGGAAGCTTCGAGGTACTTGCTACCCATGATGCCAATACCGATACAGGCACCGATAGCGCCCAGACCAATGATCAGACCGGCGGCCAGAGCAACAAAACCAAGAACGTGTTCCATGACTACTCCTTTAGTTGAGATGATTTAAATTGAAACCGAAACAGACTGCTTGAAACTGAAACTTAGTGGCTCTCGTGGGCCTGACCGATATACACCAGGGTCAGCATCATGAAGATGAAGGCTTGCAGAGCGACGATCAGGATGTGGAACACGGCCCAGATGGAACCGGCAACCACGTGACCGAGGAAACCGAAGACAGTGGCGGTACCACCCATCAGCGCGATCAGCATGAAGACCAGTTCGCCAGCGTACATGTTGCCGAACAGCCGCATGCCGTGGGACACGGTCTTGGCCAGGAACTCGATCATCTGCATCAGGAAGTTGACCGGATACAGCAGCGGATGGGAACCGAAGGGGGCGGTGAAGAGCTCATGCACCCAGCCACCGAAGCCCTTGATCTTGATGTTGTAGTACAGGCAGATCAGCAGCACGCCGATGGACATGCCGAGGGTGCCGTTCAGGTCGGCGGTGGGCACGACACGGAGGTAGGCATGCTCGTCACCGGAGATCAGCGCCCAGATCTTGGGCAGCAGGTCCACCGGCAGGAAGTCCATGGAGTTCATCAGGAAGATCCAGAAGAACACGGTCAGGGCGACCGGGGCCACGAACTTGCGGGATTCGGCGCTATGCACGATGCCCTTGGCCTGATCGGCCACCATTTCGACGAGGATCTCGATGGCAGCCTGGAAGCGGCCCGGTACACCGGAGGTGGCGGAGCTGGCGGCCTTGATCAGGATCAGCAGCGTGACGATGCCGAGGCCGATCGAGAAGAACAGGGTATCGAGGTTCCACACGCTCCAGTCGATGATCGCGCTCTGGGCGTGACCGGTGGAGTTGAAGTGGGTCAGGTGGTGGACGATGTATTCGCCCGCGGTCGGGCCGTGCGCTTCTGTACTCATGGTCAGGTCTTCACCAAAAATGCAAACAAATTCGCCTTAAGCGCCACGACCAACCCGATGAACAACGCCAACCAATGGACGTCTGGATACACGAGTTGAACGGTCGCCAACAATCCTACGGTTGACGCGATCTTGAAGAACTCGCCAACGAAAAACTCAAGCGGGTACGACGCAGCCGGCCGCTTGGAAACCAAGCTCAGGCGCAGGGCGAAAAACAAATTGGGAAGAACACAGGCTGCGCCTCCCAACGCCGCCGACAACGCACCGCGCGTCCCTGAAATCAATCCGGCGATCAATGTCACCAGTATTGTCGCGCCTATCTGCAGGAATACCGCTTTTAACATTGGCTCTCTGCGTGGCACGTCGGGTAATGCGCCGTCCGCCGTACGAAAAACAGGCGGATGGTAGGGGTTAACCGCATGAAAGTCAATGGTTATGGCGGTGCAGCACCAGGATTTCCGGGCATTTCGGGATCTGCTCCAACTTGACACACCCGATAAACATGTCGATGATTATCGACATGAATAAAGACTACTCACGCACCATACCAGCCGCCTGGCGTGATATATCCGCGGTTTTCGCGGCCCTCGGCGACGAGCACCGGCAGCGCATCCTGCTCACTTTCGAGCCCGGCGAGCGGCTCAATGTGGGGCAGATCGCGGAAGTGTCCACCCTGGCCCGCTCCACAGTGTCACACCATCTCAAGGTACTGCGCGAAGCCGGGGTGCTCATTTCGGAGCGGGAAGGCAAGGAAATCTATTTCCGGGTCAACAAACGCTTCCTCGAAACATCCTTCAATCGGGTCACCAGTTATCTGGCGACCTATCTCTGATTCTTCCTTCTCCGGCACATTCATGCGAACCCTGATCAAGGCGCTGCTGCGCACCGTGACCCGTCTGCTGTTCCGCGTCACCCTCAAGGGCAGAACGCCCGCCGGCGGCGAGCGGCTGCTGATCATCGCCAACCACGAGTCCTTCCTCGACGGCCTGCTGCTCGGCCTGTTCCTGCCCCTCGACCCGGTGTTCGTGGTGCATACCGGGGTGGCGGCCAATCCGGGCTTCCGGCTGCTGCTGTCCCTGGTCGATTACCTGGCGGTGGACCCGACCAGCCCGATGGCCATGAAGAAGGTGATCCGCCTGCTGGAGGCCGGTCGGCCCGTGGTGATCTTTCCGGAAGGCCGGATCACCACCACCGGCAGCCTGATGAAGACCTATGAAGGCCCGGCCTTCGTGGCCGCCAAGACCGGCGCGACGGTGCTGCCGGTCCGTATCGATGGGGCGGCACGCACCTATTTCTCGCGCCTGGCCTCGCATGTGCCGCGACGCCTATTTCCCAGGATCAGCCTGTCCATCCTGGCCCCCACCCGGATCCCCATGCCCGAGGCGCCCACCGCCCGGCAGCGCCGCCGCCTGGCCGGCGAAGGGATGCGCCGCGTGATGCAGGAGATGATCTTCGCCACACGTCCGGAGCAGACGCTGTTCGGCGCCCTGCTCGAGGCCGCCGCGATCCAGGGCAGCGGACATCGTCTGGTGGAGGATCTCAAGCAGATCGAGTACAGCTACCGTGACCTGATCCGCATGGCCCTGGCGCTCGGCCGGCTGGCCGCCCGCGAGAGTGCACCGGGCGAGAAGGTCGGCCTGCTGCTGCCCAACCTGGCGCCGACCCTGGGCTTGCTCTTCGGCTTGTCGGCCCATGGACGCGTCGCTGCCATGCTGAACTACACCGCCGGCGTGGACAGCATGCAGTCTGCCTGCACCGCGGCACAGATCCGCAGCATCATCACCTCCCGGGCCTTCGTCGAGCAGGCCAAGCTCGGCGACAAGCTGACGGCCCTGCGCGACGTCCGGATCCTCCACCTGGAAGACCTGCGGGAACAGATCGGGCTGATGGACAAGCTGTGGCTGCTGCTATGGGCCTCACCTTTTCCCCGTCTGGCGCTGCCCGCCAGCGCCACCCCGGAGGATCCGGCGGTGGTGCTGTTCACCTCGGGTTCAGAAGGCAAGCCGAAGGGCGTGGTGCTGTCGCACCGGGCACTGCTGGCCAATGTGGCGCAGATCCGCGCCGTGGTGGATTTTTCCATCGACGACAAGATCCTCAACGCGCTGCCCCTGTTCCATTCCTTCGGCCTCACCGCTGGCGGCCTGCTGCCGGTCCTCACCGGCGCCCGGGTGTTCCTCTACCCATCGCCGCTGCACTACCGGGTCATCCCGGAAGTGGCCTACGACCGCAACTGCACCGTCCTGCTGGGAACCAGCACCTTCCTCGGCAATTACGCCAAGTTCGCCCATCCCTACGACTTCTACCGCCTGCGCTATGTGATCGCCGGGGCCGAGAAGCTGGCCGCGCCAGTGCGCGACCTGTGGTTCGAGAAGTTCGGCATCCGCATCTTCGAAGGCTACGGCGCCACCGAGACCGCCCCCGTGCTGGCGGTCAACACCCGCATGGCCTTCCGCAGCGGCACGGTGGGGCAGTTCCTACCCGGCATCGAGTCACGCCTGGTGCCGGTTCCCGGCATTCCGAACGGCGGCATGCTTCACGTCAAGGGACCCAACCTGATGTCCGGCTACCTGCGCTTCGAGAACCCGGGGGTACTCCAACCGCCCTCCTCGCCCGCCGGTGAAGGCTGGTACGAAACCGGGGACGTGGTGGAGATCGACGCCGAGGGCTTTGTGAAGATTGTCGGCCGGGTCAAACGCTTCGCCAAGGTGGCTGGCGAGATGGTGTCCCTGGAGGCGGTCGAGAAGCTGGCCGCCGCCGCCTCGCCAGTTGCCGCCCATGCCGCCTCCACCCAGGCGGATCCTTCCCGTGGCGAGGCGATCCTGCTGTTCACCACCGATCCCGGGCTGACCCGCGAGCAGCTGCAGGCCGCCGCCCGCGACGGAGGCTGGCCGGAGATCGCGGTGCCACGACGACTCATCCCGGTGGATGCCCTGCCGCTGCTGGGCACCGGCAAGATCGATTACGTCACCCTGAAACAATGGGCCGAGCAGGCCTGAAACCGGAGATCCATCAATGAATGGCAAGATCCTCGCAGCGGGGTTGCTCGTCGCAATGATGCTGAGCGGCTGTGCCACCTGGTTCGACAGGGGCGGGCAGGTCCATCGCGGCTCGGTGGTGGACTACCTGTACCCGAAGGGCGAGCAGCCCACCCTGACCCCGACGGTGCCCGAGCTGCGCCTACCCCTGCGCGTCGGCATCGCCTTCGTACCGGGCAACAACACCCTCGGTGAGTTGCCCGAAACCGAGAAGGACCTGCTGCTGAGACGGGTGAGGGACGCCTTTGCCAACCGGCCCTACATCGCTTCCATCGAAGTCATCTCGAGCACCTACCTGCGCCCACGCGGCGGCTTCGACAATCTGCAACAGGCCGCCCGGATGTTCAACGTGGATGTGGTCGCCCTGCTTTCCTACGATCAGGTCCAGTTCAGTGACAGCAACCGCCTGTCCATCTTCTACTGGACCATCGTCGGCGGCTATTTCATCAATGGCAGTCAGTACGACGTCAACACCCTGGTCGATGCGGCAGTGTTCGACGTGGCGACCCGCAGCCTGCTGTTCCGTGCCCCCGGCACCAGCCAGATCAGGGGCAGTTCGCCGCTGGTGAAGTTTGCCGAAGTCTCGCGGGAAGCACGGGGCGAGGGCTACCGGCAGGCCGTCGACGACCTGATTCCCAAGCTCAATGCCCAGTTGGAAGCCTTCCGGGTCCGCGTCAAGGAAGAAAAGGTCGCCCGGATCGTCGAGCAGCCAGGCTACAAGCGGGGTGGCGGCAGTGCCGACTGTGCGACCCTGGGCCTGCTCGGCGTGTTCGTCGCAGTGGCGACATACCGAAAACGCCATGCTGCTTGAACGCACACTGCTGGCGGCGCTGGTCGCGCTCCTGATCCTGGCCACAGCCCTGCCCGGGGAGGCCATGGAGTGGAACCGCAGTGCCATCGGCGAGGGCCAGTGGTGGCGGCTATGGACCGGTCAGTTCTGCCACTGGTCATCATTTCACCTGGCCGGCAATCTGGCTGCAGTCGGTGCGATCGCCCTGATCGCCGGGTCAGGCATCCGGCGCTGGCTGTGCACCCTGCCCCTGCTGGCGCCCATCCTGTCCGTCTTCCTGCTGGCGAGCGCGCCTGCCTTGACGCACTACCGCGGTCTTTCCGGGCTGGTCGGCGTCCTGATCGTGGGTGCAGCGCTGGATGGCGGCACCCTCGGCCGCTTGCTGGGTCTTGCCTATCTGGGAAAACTGGGCTTCGACGCGGTCAGCGGAGCCCACTCGCCCCTGTTGCCGGAAGGCATTACCTCCACCTGGCAGGCTCACCTGGGAGGCGTCCTGTTGGGCGCGGCCACCGCGGCCGGCCTCCGCAGGTGTCGTATCGAAAGACGCTCGAAGTCATGAACAGACGTCGCTTCCTGGCCGGGACTGCCTGCCTGGCCCTTGCCACTGCCGGTAGCCAGGCCCTGGCCCGGCGCAATCTGTGGAATCCCTGCAGGGCCGCCCTACCCCCCGCAATCGCGAATCACGATCTGCTCCACGCAGCCTGGGACGGGCTTGATCCAGCCCAGGTCTGGGATAGCCATGCTCACCTGGCGGGCGTAGGTGACGGTGACAGTGGCATCGCCATTAACCCTCGCATGTTGAGCCTGCTGCATCCGGCCGAATACTTCCAACGCCTCTTTTACCTCAACGCCGGTTGCGCCCACGATGCCCCGGGCAAGGTGGACCAAAGCTACGTCGAGCGCCTGCACAACCTCGCAGAGGGCATGGAGAGCGGCTTCAAGCTGCTGCTCTTCGCCTTCGAGCAGACCCACGACAGCGCCGGCCGGCCCCGCCCCGACCTCACCGCGTTCCATGTGCCCAACGACTACGCACGCAATCTGGCCCGCGCCCATCCGGCCTTCTTCGAATGGGCCTGTTCGATCCACCCCTGGCGGGAGGACTGCGTGGAAGCCCTCGAAACGGCCGCCCAAGAGGGCGCCCGGGCCGTGAAATGGCTACCGCCGGCCATGGGCATCGATCCGGCCTCCCCGCGATGCGACCGCTTCTATGCCGCCCTGGCCCGCCTCGATCTCCCCCTGATCACCCACGCCGGCGAAGAGAAGGCCGTGCACGGTGCCGGGCGCCCCGAATGGGGGAATCCCCTGCGCCTGCGGCGTGCCCTTGATCAGGGTGTGCGAGTGGTGGTGGCCCATTGCGCCAGCCTGGGCCAGGATCTGGATGAAGACCGCGGCCGGTCGGCCCGGAAGCTTCCGAGCTTCAGCCTGTTTGCCCGCCTGATGTCGGAACGGCGACACGAAGGACGGCTGTTCGGCGACATCTCGGCCATCACCCTGCGCAACCGCGAAGTATCCACCCTCCGGACGCTGCTCCAGCAGGATGACTGGCATCCCCGCCTGCTCTTCGGCACGGACTACCCCTTGCCCGGCATCCTGCCGCTGATCTCGGCACGGCAACTGGCCCACGAGAAGCTGCTGCCCGCCGCCGCCGTGCCGGTGCTGGAATCCCTCCGCGAGCACAATCCGCTGCTCTTCGATTTCGTCCTCAAGCGCCATCTGCGGGCGGGCCCAGCCCGCTTCGCCGATCCGGTGTTCGAGACCCGCCCCTTCTTTGAACGGACGCCTGCATGAGCTCACAATTCCATCTCCTCGGCGAACGGCGCTTCCGGCCCTTCTTCCTGACCCAGTTCCTGGGTGCCTTCAACGACAACCTGTTCAAGAACGCACTGGTCGTGCTGCTGACCTTCCAGGCCGCCAGCTGGACCACGCTCGCGCCGGCCCTGCTCTCCAACCTGGCCGCCGGGATCTTCATCCTGCCCTTCTTCCTGTTCTCGGCCAGTGCCGGGCAGCTCGCCGACAAGTACGACAAGGCCCGCCTGACCCGCCTGGTGAAAGTGCTGGAGATGGCCATCATGGGAGTGGCGCTGGCAGGCTTCCTGCTGCACAGCCTGGTCGTGCTGTTCACCGCCCTGTTCCTGCTGGGTTGCCACTCGACCCTGTTCGGACCGGTGAAGTACGCCTTGCTGCCCCAGCATCTGCACGAACATGAGCTGGTCGGCGGCAATGCACTGGTGGAAGCCGGTACCTTCGTCGCCATCCTGATCGGCACCCTGGTGGGTGGCCTGCTCGCCAGTCTCGACAACGGCGATGTATGGATCGCCGGCGGCGGGCTGATCGTGGCCGCGGCCGGCTACCTGACCAGCCGGGGCATTCCGCCCGCCCCGGCGCCCGCCCCCGATCTGCGGATCAATCCCAATCCCTTCACCGAGACCTGGCGCAACATCGGCTTCGCCCGGCAGAACCGGACGGTGTTCCTGGCCATCATGGGGATCTCCTGGTTCTGGCTTTACGGCGCCCTCTTCCTGGCCCAGTTTCCGGCCTATGCCAAAGGCGTGCTGGGTGGCGGGGAAGCCACGGTGACCCTGCTGCTGGCCACCTTCACGGTGGGTATCGGGCTGGGCTCGCTGCTTTGCGAGAAGCTCTCGGGAGGGCATGTCGAGATCGGGCTGGTGCCCTTCGGCTCAATCGGGCTGACCCTGTTCGGGCTGGATCTGGCCTTCGCCTCTCCGGCTGCGCTGCCGGCCGGCGCGCCGCTGGCCATCGGCGGGGTGCTGGCCCAGCCCGGCATGCTGCGGATCCTGCTGGCACTGATGATGCTGGGGGTGTTCGGCGGCTTCTTCATCGTGCCCCTCTACGCCATGCTCCAGAGCCGCTCCGCACCTGCCCAGCGGGCCCGCATCATCGCCGCCAACAACATCGTCAATGCGCTGTTCATGGTGGTGGGCGCACTGGCCGCGGGCAGCCTGCTCAGCGCCGGGCTGTCCATACCGATGCTGTTCGGGGTGGCTGCGGTGATGAATGCCGCCGTGGCGATCTACATCTACAAGCTGGTGCCGGAGTTCCTGCTGCGTTTCATCATCTGGCTGCTGGTGCACACGGTGTACCGCCTGCGCACGGAGGGCGCGCACCACATCCCCGAAGAGGGGCCCGCCGTGATCGTGTGCAATCACGTGAGCTTCGTCGATGCCCTGGTGATCGCCGCCGCCAGCCGAAGGCCGATCCGTTTCGTGATGGATCACCGCATCTTCCGCTGGCCGGTGTTGTCCTTCGTGTTCCGCCACAGCCGGGCCATCCCGATTGCGCCAGCCAAGGAAGATCCAGCGATGATGGAGGCGGCCTTTGCCGAAGTCTCACGGGCCCTCGCAGCCGGCGAGCTGATCGGCCTGTTCCCGGAAGGGAAGATCACGGGCGATGGGGAGATCTGCCCCTTCCGCCCGGGCATCACGCGGATCCTCCAGGCCAATCCGGTGCCGGTGGTTCCGATGGCCCTGCGCGGGCTGTGGGGCAGCATGTTCTCACGCAAGGACGGCCCCGCCCTCAGCCGGCCGTTGCGGCGCGGCCTGTTCAGCCGCATCGAGCTGATGGTCGGTGAAGCACAACCGCCGGAAAAGGTCAGCCTGCCAGCACTCCAGCTCCAGGTAGCGGAACTGCGGGGCGACGTGCGCTAGGCCTGGCCGGCTCCGTGCGAAAGCCGGCCGGCGGGCATCAGCCCAGGTTCTGGAGGGCGAATTCCCAGTTGAGCAGCTTGTCGAGCAGTGCGTTGACGTAGTCTGCCCGACGGTTCTGGTAGTCGAGGTAGTAGGCGTGTTCCCACACGTCGATGGTCAGCAGGGGCTTGAGGCCGGCAGCGGGCAGATCCGCATTGCCGGTCCGGACCACCTTGAGCTTGTCGCCGTCGGCCACCAGCCAGGCCCAGCCGCTGCCGAACTGGCCCATGGCCGCAGTGGCCAGTTCCTTCTTGAGCGCATCGACGCTGCCGAAGGAGGCCTCGATCTTCTGCTTCAGGGCAGCAGGCGGCTCGCCGCCGCCGTTGGGGCGCAGGCTGTTCCAGTAGAAGGTGTGGTTCCAGATCTGCGCCGCATTGTTGAAGATGGCCGTCTTGTCGGCCTTGCCGGTCACCGCGGCAACGATCTTCTCGAGGGGCAGATCGGCCAGATCGGACCCGGCCAGCAGGCGGTTGAGGTTATCCACATAGCCCTTGTGGTGCTTGCCGTAGTGAAAGCCGATGGTGTTGGCCGAGATGACGGGCGCGAGGGCGCTGTCGGCATAGGGCAGCGGCGGCAGCAGGATGGGACTGGCGGCGTTCGCCGGGCGGACCAGACCGCCGAGGGAGGCCGCGGCGATCAAGCCGAAGGAAGCACCCAGAAAATGGCGGCGGTCGACGCCGGACACAGTGTTGGAATGTTGGGGACGTTGCATGCGGACTCTCCTCTATCAGGTTCGCTGGATCCGACCATCAGCGTGATGGCCACGCCGTCCATTATTCGCTAGTCCGGCACGCTTATGTCATCAAGTGTGTCGCAAGATGCTCAAGGCGCCGGATGCAGACAGGCGGGAACCAGAGTCAGCACGGTTTCGCCGGCAGAAAACCAGATCTGCCCGTCCTGGATGGTGCAGGTCAGCACCATGTTCCGGGAGGCCAGTGCGGCCAGCGCGCGGGATTCGTCCTGGGGCAGGGAGAGCACCCGCAGGTTGGACAGCTTGCCCAGGGTGGCGACATCCTTCTGCCACCAGATATCGACCGTACGACCACCATAGGCCAGCACGATCACTTCATCCGCGCGACCGGCGGCCCTGCGCAGCAGGCGTTCATCCGGCAGGCCCACTTCGATCCATTGCAGGATCCGCCCGGTGTCGTCCTTGCACCACAGGGCCGGCTCGTCATCGGTCGAGATGCCCCGCCCGAACTCCAGGCGCTCGTCGGCATGGAGGGCGAAGGCCAGCACCCGCACCATCATCCGCTCGTCGGTTTCCGAGGGATGGCGGGCGAGGGTCAGGGTGTGCTCGCCGAAGTAGCCCCGGTCGAGATCGGAAACATTCAGCGTGGCTCGGAAGATGGTGGATTTGAGGGCCATGAGGATTCGGGACGGTAAACAAAAAAACCGGGCCAGGGGCCCGGTCGCGGAACAGGCTGGCCGGATTTTACTTGCCGACGGCGGCCTTGGCCTTGTCGGCCGCTTCCTTGGTGGCATCTGCGGTCGCTGCGACGGCTTCCTTGCCCGCCTCCTTGGCGGCACCGGCGGCCTCCTTGGCAGCGGCTACGGCGTCCTTGGCCGCTTCCTTGGTCGCATCGACGGCTTCCTTGCCAGCTTCCTTCACAGCCCCGGCGGCATCCTTGGTGGCTTCGGCCGCCTGCTTGGCCGCCTCTTCAGCCTTGGCGGCCGCGTCCTTGGCCGCATCGGCTACCGGTGCGGGCGCCGGTGCAGGAGCAGGCGCTTCTTCCTTCTTGGAGCAGGCGTTCAAGCCGAGAGCGATCAGGGCAGCGATGACGAGGGCACGGGTATTCATATGAAATTCTCCTGGGGTTTGATCCACGACATGTCGGGGATCGGGAAGATGATCGACCGGGTATCGGTCCATGCTCACTAACACACGGAAAATTAACGCAGAATCAGGTCGCCTGGATGACGGAAGCCACAAAATGAAACAAGGTCCCTCAGGACCTTGTTGTCATTTCGCCACGGGCAATCACTTGACCCGGTTGCGGTACTCGTCGGTACGGGTGTCGATTTCGATCTTGTCACCGATTTCGACGAAGGCGGGCACCGACAGCTCGAAGCCGCTGGGCGCGATACGGGCAGGCTTCAGCACCTTGCCGGAGGTATCGCCCTTGACGGCGGGCTCGGTGTATTCCACTTCACGCACCACGCTGGTGGGCAGCTCGACGGAGATCGCCTTGCCGTTGTAGAACACCACCTCACAGGGCATGCCGTCCACCAGGTACTTCAGCGCATCGGTCATGTTCTCGGCTTCGACTTCGTACTGTTCGTAGTCGGCATCCATGAACACGTACATCGGGTCGGCAAAGTAAGAGTAGGTCACTTCCTTGCGGTCGAGCACCACAATCTCGAACTTGTCGTCAGCCTTGTACACCGACTCGGACGGCGCGCCGGTGAGCAGGTTCTTGAGCTTCATCTTGACGACGGCGGCGTTGCGGCCGGACTTGTTGTACTCGGCCTTCTGAACCACGAGGGCGTCGCTGCCCACCATGATCACGTTGCCGGAGCGGAGTTCCATTGCGGTTTTCATGCTGTTTCCTGCTGGCTGAAGATTGCGCGGCACGTGCCACGGTAAATAGGTAACTTATTATTCTATCTCAACTTTACAGAAACGCACCAGATTCGACGCGAGGTCGCCCGTTTGCTGCAAGCGCGCCGACCAGGTCGGGCCATGGGCTTCGAGTAGCGGCAAACTACCGGCAAAGGCGGGCCAGGCGGCCGCCACGCCTTCCCCCCGGTTCCAGGCCAACCAGAAATCCCTGAGGGCACGCGCCGCAGACGGTTCGATGCCCACTAGATAGCGGTCCATGAAGGCCTGCAACTTCACCAGGTGGGCTTCCTCCTCCTGCGCATAGATGTGCCACACGAAGGGCAGTCCGGCCCACTGGGCACGTACGAAGGAATCCTCCCCCCGCACGAAGTTCAGATCGCAGGCCCACAGCAAGGCGTCGTAGCGGGCCTGTTCGACAAAGGGCAACACGCAGACGGTGAGCGCCTCGTGCAGGATCTTGTCCCCCGCGCGCAGGCCACTCAACCCGAGATGGGCCGCCAGCCCCGGCAGGATCCGCCCTTCCGGCACCAGGCAGCAGACCGGTGCCGACGATTGGCTCCACAGCTCAAGCAGCTCGGGCAAGGCCGGATTCTCGTAGGTGAACAGGGACACCATGCGCTCGCCGGGCTGCTCCGGGGGCAGCTCCAGGGCCTGCCTGAAGGCCTCCCTGGAAAACGCCCCGCGCTGCACATCGTAGTCGGACTCCCGCAACAGGCCACCCGTCCCGACATCCAGGCCGGGAAAGAAGAAATGCTGGACCAGGGGCAGCCGGGGATGCGGCGACGGCAGGCCGTGGCAACCGGTGACCCAGTCCTCCGCACTCAGGTATTCCAGGTTGATCCAGGCCGGACGCGGCACACAGAGAGCCATCGCCTCGAGGAAGGACTCGGGCAGCGAGGCAGCAAATGCCCCAATCACCACAGCCCCCGGTGAGATGACGGGGAGAGGATCGATCCAGGCCAGGATTTCCACACCCCCGATGAGCTGCCTGACCAGCGCCGGGTCGAGGCTGGGGATCAGGCGGCGCGCACTCTTCAGATCATCGATCCACAGGCGGACGGCGATCCCATGCTCGGTCGCCAGCTGACGGGCCAGACGCCAGCACACGCCCACATCGCCGTAGTTATCCACCACCGGACAGAAGATGTCCCAGTGGTCCTCAGGAGCGTGGCGGAGCGTAGAAGGATCCAAATCTGGGGACAAACCGTGGGAAGGACACCCCTGAAATTGTGCACAAAGTACCTGAGCGGCGCGAGGCGAAATTTCCTCAACAATCGGCCCACACGCCATCAGGGCTTCCGCCTACAGCTTTATCAACGTGACAACACACTGAAAAAAATGGAATTTTTCCGGTTTTCCACAGAAACAGGCCGAGCATTATTGTAAACAGTACTTATATATATCTAAAACCTGTAAACAACTTCTACCCAGGCTCTTTTCAGACTCGACTGCAAATCGGTACCCAAAAACCAGGTGACAGACATACCTGTAAGCCGTCAGGCAGATCCTTCATTCCTTCTGTTTGCATGACCTGAAAACAACGTGAAAGGCCCCTGCATCCCAGATTGTCCACATCGGTCATGTGCACAACCCCCGGGTTAACAGGCGCAGGAAATGTGGACAACAGATGGAAGGGCAACAAGCCGGTAAACCGTCCCCAAACTGTCCAGATCCTGTTCCCCCATGTTTCCAGAGCTTTTTTCATGGATCAAACCAATGATTTTAAAAGGGTTAACTTGGTTATCCACAGAAACAGGCCGAGCATAGTTAACGTGTACTTATATGTATACAAAACCTTATAAGTACACCCTGTGTTCAGCGGATCCGGCCCCCGCCAAGGCATAGGGGTAGATCCCAAGCGCAGGAAAAACACCGGTCGCCGATAATTCCCAGCCGATCAGTCCGCAGAATGCCGCCATGTCCTTGCCGCGATT
The DNA here is from genome assembly GCA_017309145.1 of Zoogloea sp. Classification (GTDB taxonomy): domain Bacteria; phylum Pseudomonadota; class Gammaproteobacteria; order Burkholderiales; family Rhodocyclaceae; genus Zoogloea. The sequence continues at coordinate 13,705 of JAFLDU010000028.1, forward strand.
ACCCCGCAGCCTGACCCATCCCTACCTGCTGCTGACTCTCACCGTGCTGTTCTGGTCAGGCAACATGGTGGTGGGACGGGCCCTGAGGGATGCCGTGCCACCCATGAGCCTTGCCCTGGCCCGCTGGACCTTGGCGCTGCTGCTGACCCTGCCTTTCGCCTGGCCGCACCGGCACACCCTGCGCGGACTGTCTGCGGGCAAGTGGGGAGTCTTGATGGTGCTAGGCGTGCTGGGGATCGGTGCCTACAACACCCTGGCCTACCTGGCCCTCGTGCATACCACCGCAACCAATGCGGCCCTGCTGAATTCATTCATCCCGATCGCCATCATCGCCATCACCTGGTTCATGGGACATCGGGCGAGCCTGTTGGAGTCGATCGGGGTGGCCGTTTCCTTCGGAGGCGTGATGACCATTGTCGGGCGGGGCGATCCGGCCGTACTGGCCGGGTTGAGCCTGAATGTGGGTGATCTGTGGATGCTCGGTGCCGTGCTCTCGTGGGCGCTGTACACCATCGGCCTGCGCTGGCGTCCGGCAGGCCTGCACCCGATGGCGCTGCTGGCGGTGCTGACGATGATCGGCCTGGTGGTGCTGGTTCCTCTGGCCGCGTGGGAGCTCTCCCATGGGGCGCAGTTGCATCTCAGCCCTGCCTCCCTCGCCGGAGTGGCCTACACAGGAATTTTCCCTGCCTTCCTGGGCTATGTGTTTTACAACCGGGCCGTGGGCGAAGTGGGCGCGTCGCGGGGCGGGCTGTTCATCCATCTGATGCCGGCCTTCAGCACCATCCTGGCCACAGTCTTCCTCGGCGAGGTCCCCCGGACCTATCATTTTTTGGGCATCGCCCTGATCCTGAGTGGAATCTGGCTGACGACAGGTTTCAAGAAAGGCTAGACTCCCATCCCTAATCCGGGAGCACCCCTTGCGTTTCGAACACCTCATCGAGATCAACGACCCCCTCAACCCGTTGATCGAAACCCTCAGCCTGGAGCAGGTGTGGGCCGGCCTGATGTACCGGGTCGAGGACCCTACCGCTTTCCTGCCGGGGCTGGACCGCTGCGAGATCCTGTTCCGCGAGGGGCAGCAGCTTGAGCGCGTGTTGCACTTCGGCCAGGCCCGTATCCGAGACACCGTGACCTTCGAGCCGGAAGCGTGGGTGCGCTTCGAGTCGGCCGCCACGCCCGAACATGCCGGCGGCAGCCTGACCATCCGCATCGAACAGCCGGAAGCGCTGCGCCTGTTTCTGCGCTTCACCTACGAGACCACCCTGCCGGATGGCCTGAGCTCCGACGAGGGAGTGAAAGTGTCCGAGTTCGTCAAGTCGGCCTACCGGGAATCCGACCTGGACACCGTCCGGGTCATCCGCCTGATCGCCACCGGCGGCCTGCCCCAATGAAGGCCGCCTGTTCGTTTTCATCCTGACATCACGACAAGACCAGGAGATTCACCCATGAAGGTCGCCAAGCCCGGGATCACTTCCTTCCAGCCGCCCGTCCGCACCCTGATGGGCCCCGGCCCGTCCGATGTGCCGCCGCGGGTGCTGGCCGCCCTCGCCCGCCCCACTGTCGGCCATCTGGATCCGGCCTTCGTGGGCATGATGGACGAGCTCAAGGGGCTGCTGCGCTACGCGTTCCAGACCGAGAACGAGCTCACTTTCCCTGTTTCCGCGCCCGGATCGGTGGGCATGGAGACCTGCTTCGTGAATCTGGTGATGCCGGGTGACAAGGTCATCGTGTGCATCAACGGTGTATTCGGCCAGCGCATGGCCGAGAACGTCCGCCGGGTGGGCGGGGTGCCGGTGATCGTCGAGGATCCGTGGGGCGAGCCGGTGGATCCGGCCAAGGTGGAAGAGGCCTTTGCCGCCAACCCGGACACCGCGATCTTCGCCTTCGTGCACGCGGAAACCTCCACCGGTGCGCTCTCCGATGCGGCCACCCTGGCGGCCATCGCCCGCCGCCATGGCGCGCTCACCATCATGGATTGCGTCACCTCGCTGGGCGGCGTACCGGTATTGCTGGACGAATGGGGCATCGATGCCGCCTACTCGGGCAGCCAGAAGTGCCTGTCCTGCACCCCGGGCCTGTCGCCGGTGAGCTTCTCGCCCGCCGCAGTGGAGCGCATCCGCAACCGCAAGACGCCCTGCCCCAGCTGGTTCCAGGACCTGAGCCTGGTGCTTGGCTACTGGAGCGGGGCCAAGCGTACCTACCACCACACGGCGCCGGTCAATCCGCTGTACGGGCTGCACGAGTCCCTGGTGATGCTTGCCGAGGAAGGCCTGGAAAACGCCTGGCAGCGCCACCGCGACAACCACCTGCGCCTGCGTGCCGGTCTGGAGGCCCTGGGCCTGCGCTTCGTGGTGCGTGAGGACGCCCGCCTGCCCCAGCTCAACACCGTGTGGGTGCCGGAAGGCGTCGACGAAGCCGCAGCGCGTACCCGCCTGCTGCAGGAGTTCGGCCTGGAGATCGGTGCCGGCCTGGGGGCGCTGGCCGGCAAGGTGTGGCGCATCGGCCTGATGGGCCACTCGAGCCGGGCGGCCAACATCGCCCTGTGCCTGAGCGCCCTGGAAACGGTGATCAAGGGCTGATTGCTGCGGCCGGCCCGGGGGAGATCCCCCGGGCTCAACGCACGCTCAGGCTGATCCGGTCGTAGCGGCCCTGGTCGTCCAGGACCGTGATGTCGTAGCGGCCCGGCGTGTCCATCCGTCTCTCGAATCCCGCCTTCACCGGCTTGCGCCCGGCGGGCTGGCCATTGACCAGCCAGATCACCTCGCCGTCCGCTGCCCCGCGTACCTCCAGGCGCAGGAGGGGCGGCATGGCGCCGGCCCCCTTCAGCACATCACCGTTACCCGCCCCGACGATACGCAGCCCGCTGTCGGGCTGGACCCGGTCGGCGCAGTTCTCCAACCACGCCGGGGGGATGGCCTGCTGGCGCAGTTCCTTGCTCAGCCAAGGCTCCAGGACAGTGGGCCAACGGGCCATTTCGCGGCTTTCCAGGGGGCCCCGGAAGCATTCTGGCAGGGCGCGCCGGCCCGACTGCGGATCCACCAGGATGCGGTAGCGCGCTTCGCCACTGCGCAGCCGGTCCGGGAAGGTGGGCGGGCTCGCCCCGTCAAGGGTCCAGGCCAGACGGCGTTGCTGGCAGGTGGGGTCGTCTCCGGGGGCTGCGGCGGTGCCGAGGGGCCAGCAGATGCGTTGCTGCGCGACCCCGGGCGGCGGCTCACGGTGCACGGGCGGGCTGCCGTCCAGCGCATTGAACAGGTCCACCAGCAGGGGCGCGGCGATGTTGGCGCCAAAGAAGCCCGGGTTCGGGGTGCCATCGGGGCGCCCCACCCATACGCCGATGGTCAGCCGGTCGGAGACCCCGATCGACCAGGCATCCCGGAAGCCGAAGCTGGTGCCGGTCTTCCAGGCGATGCCGCGTCGCACGCCGGCACCGCTTTCCACCGCCCGGGCGGTGGGGCCGCCGGATTCGAGCAGGTCGCGGATGATGAAGGCCGCCCCTGCCGACAGCATGCGCTGCTCCTCCAGGGGCGCCTCCGCGGTGTAGCGGGGTTTGCCGGCCACGCCCTCCCGGGCGAAGGCGCTGTAGGCGCCGACCAGCTGTTCCAGGCTGGTGCCGGCGCCGCCCAGGATGACCGACAGGTTGGGGGTGGCCCCCTTCGGGAAGTCCAGCTTCAGCCCACCGCGTCGCAGCAGGGACACGAAGCGCACCGGATCGAGGCGGTCCAGCACCTCGACGGCCGGCACGTTGAGTGATTTGGTGAGGGCTTCCGAGACGCTGACCGGCCCGTGGAAGGACTGCTGGAAGTTGCCGGGCTGGTAGCCGCCGAAAGATTGGGGCACGTCGGCCAGCAGGGATTCGGAGTGGATCAGGCCTTCGTCGAGGGCCAGGCCGTAGAGGAAGGGCTTGAGCGTGGAGCCGGGGGAGCGGGAGGCCCGCACCATGTCCACGTGGCTGAAGCGCTGCATGTCGCCGAAATCGGCCGAACCGGCATAGGCGCGCACCTCCAGGCGGGCGTTGTCCACCACCAGGGCGGCCATCGAGACCCGGGCCGGCAACACGGACAGGCGGTCCGCCAGGAGGAGTTCGACGGTCTGCTGGGCCTGGGCATCGATGAAGGTGTCGATGCGGGTCTGCCCTGCTGCGGCGGTCCGCAGCCGCTCGGCCAGCAGGGGCGCCAGCAGGGGTTCGCGCAGGGTCTGGGCGTAGGCGGGTTCCTGCAGGGCATCGGCGATATCGCTGTCCGGCCAGCGTCCGCGCAGACGCTGCAGGACCTTGTCGCGGGCCCGGCGGGCTGTATCGGCGTGGCGGTCCGGGCGCAGCAGCGACGGTGCCTGCGGCAGCACCACCAGCAGCGCCGCCTCCGCATGGCTCAGGCGGCGTGCCGGTTTGCCCAGGTAGGCCCGGCTGGCAGCCTCGACGCCTTCCAGCACGCCGCCCATGGGGGCGTAGTTGAGGTAGAGGGTGAGGATCTCGTCCTTTGAGAGGCGGGCCTCGAGTTGCAGGGCGCGCAGGATCTGGCGCAGTTTGCCCGGCAGGCTGCGCGGTACGGGCTCGAGGATGCGCGCCACCTGCATGGTCAGGGTCGATCCGCCGGAGACGATGCGGCCGTGGCGGATCCACTGCCCGGCGGCGCGCAGCAGGGCCGCCGGATTGACCCCGGGATGCCAGCGGAAGTAGCGATCCTCGTAGGCCAGCAAGGCCTCCCGGTAGAGGGGCGAGACTTCGTCCAGGGTGATCGGGTGGCGCCACACGTGGTCCCGGTCGGGAAAGGCCCGCAGGGGCGTTCCGTCCCGGGCGACCACCAGCAAGGCCCGTGGGGAGTCACGCCCCGGCAGCGGCGGCGGCAGGCACTGGTCCACCACCAGGACCCCGAGCAGCAGGGCCGCCAGGGTATGGCGCAGGGGGTGGAAGGTGGGGAGCCAGCGGACGGGCATGGGAACTTCAGCTCGCCAGTGCCGGGTAGGTGAAGCCGAGGAAGTGCACGGCGTTGACGGAGAAATGGGTCAGGATCGCGGCTTCGATGCGGCGGCTGCGGGCATGGACCAGCGCATAGCCCAGCCCGGCCAGTCCGGTGAGGGCGGCATGAGGCAGGCCTCCGCCCAGGTGGGCGGCGGCGAACAGAAGGCTGCTCAGCGCCATCGGCAATGCCGGGCCGAGCCGGGCAAAGCGGTGATGCAGGCCCTCCTGGATGAGGCCGCGGAAGAAGGCTTCCTCGGCGACACAGGTGAACAGCAGGTTGCTGACCAGGAATACAGGGGCACTGGCCGGCCATTTGGGATCCGCCGCCACCCGGCCTCCCAGCCATGCGGCGGCGAGGGTGAGCGCCACGGTGAGGGCGGCCAGGGGCAGCGCGCCGCGCAGGCTGCGGCCCAGTTCATCCCGCCGCGTGCACCGGGGGGCGAAGCAGACCAGCAGGAGCAGCCCTGCCGCGGCCTTGTCGAAGCCGACGCGCAGGGTGAAGGGTGTGGCGCCCGGGCTGAGGACCAGATTGTCCAGCAGCAGCAGGGGCTGGAAGCCGGGGACACGGTGCAGGGCCAGCGCCAGGGCCAGGATTCCGGCGAGCCAGGGCGCGCTGACCGGCAGCCGGCCATGCCGGTATGCCGCGCAGATCAGGCCCAGTATGGCGAGGCTTGCGAGGGCGCGGGCATCGAGGGTGTCGCCGGCGAGGCCAAGGCCGCAGGCGGCCAGAAAGGGCAGGCACCACCCCCGGCTCGCCGAGCCCCGGATCGGCAGCAGGGCGGCAAGGATGGCCAGCCCCAGGCAGCCGAAGGCCGCCATCGGCAGGTCGGGTATGGCCGATGCCGGCAGCGATGGCATGTCGGGCAGACTGATCAGGGCGCGGACTTGTCCTTCTCCTTGCCATCCACCACGGTCAGGCTGCGGCCACCGTCGGCCAGGCCGTAGGTGTCGGGCCGGTACATGTCCTCGGCGAACACCGGCGGGACCACGAACCGGCCTGGGGTGACCACCCGCGCCCGGTAGAACAGCTGGATCGGACCGTCCAGGCGGAGGGCGGCGGCGAAGCGGTCATCGCGGAATTCCACATGCTGGATGCGCCGGTCGGCCATGGCGGCGGCCGGGTCGACCCCGTCGATGGTCACCGCACCCATCCCCTCGCCCTGGACCAGGTTGAGGTTCTCGATCTCCAGGCCGGCCGGTATGCGGTCCACCACCAGGGCGTTGGCAATGTGCACCTTCGGCTTGACCAGGACCCGCAACAGCACACTCTCGCCGACCCGCAGGGGGCGCTCGCCGAGGGGCTTGCCCTGGCTGTCGAAGAGTCGGCGTTCGAGGCTGATGGCGTCGTTGCGTTCGGCCGGCATCCTGGCGGGGTGGCCGCTCACGCCCAGTTCGACGAAGAGCTTGTCGCTGTGGGTGTTGCGCAGCTTCACGCCGGTGGCGAGCTTATCCGTCGCGAGGCTGCTCACCTGGCTGCCGGGGCCATTCAGCACCTGGGGTTTGTCGGGGCCTGGGGACAGTTCGGCGCGCCAGGCTCCCCCTTTATCTGGATTGCCCAGCTCGCGGCCGACCAGGAACAGGGCGAACTTCTCCTGGGTGCTGGTCCACCGGTTGCGCTCCAGCTCGGCGGCAGCCAGGCTCAGCAGGGCAGCGCTGCCCTCAACCTGGATGCGGTGACGCTGGATCATGGCGTAGGACAGGGCGGCGTCACGCAGCGGGCTGCCGTAGTCGCCCCACCAGTAGCCCTTGTCGCGGGGTTTGGCGATGCCCTCGGCGATGGCCACCCTGGCCCGGGCTTCATCCCCCATCAGCTTGAGGGCGATGCCGAGCTGCACCAGGGCCAGGCCGGAGTGGGCCTGGGCGCGCAGCTCATGCAGCTGGCGCAGGGTGGCCAGCGGGGCCTTCGATTCGCGGGCCAGTACGTAGGCGCCGTAGGCCAGCACACCGAAGCGGCCGCTGCCGGCGTAGCGGCGGTCGGCCCAGATGCTGTTCTCGTTGTAGGCGGGCTTGGTCGTGGGGAGGCCGGCCACGCCTTCCTGCAGGGCGCGCAACAGGAAGTCGGTGGCCCTCTGCTGCACGCCCGCCGGTACGTTGAAGCCCTGCTCGCGGGCATCCAGCAGGAAGTGGGTGACGTAGGCCGACAGCCAGTACTCGTACTCCGACACATTGCCCCACAGGCTGAAGCCGCCGTTGGGGGCCTGCATGGCGCCGAGGCGGGCGATGGACTTTTCGAGCATGGCCGCCCGTTGCTCGCGGCTGAAGGGCTTCAGCCCGAAGCGCCGGGCGCTGTCCTCGTCGATGAAGACGTGGGGATAGGCGGTGCTGGTGGTCTGCTCGGCACACCCGTAGGGATAGACCAGCAGGCCCTGGATGGCGGCGCGGACGTCGAGGGGCGGCTGGTTGGAGACGCTCAGGTGGGCGTCCACGGAATGGCGCAGGAAGCCGCCCAGCTCCGTATCCTTGATCACCAGGGTCTCATCCGGTGCCAAGGTGAAGCGGCGGCTGTAGTTCTGCTGCGGGGTGGGCGCCTGGACCTGCAGCGCGAATTCCCGTTTCAGGGCAAGGCTGCCCGTGACCTGGACCTTCACGCTGGCAAGGCCGAAGGCGCTGCCGGCCTCCACCGGGAAGCGCAGGGTCTGCCGGCGCTGATCGGCAAGGGTGAGGCTCTGGCTGGCGTTCTGGATGCGCAGGCCGTCGGGCGAGCTGAGTTCCACCTTCAGCTTCTGGTCGACACCGGACAGGTTGTGCAGATCCAGGGCGACCGTGGCGCTGTCGCCGACGGTGAGGAAGCGGGGTGTGGACAACTCGGCGACCAGGGGGGCGGCCACCACCACCTCAGCCTCGGCGCTGCCGAACCGGTCGGGGCTGGCCACCACGGCCATCAGGCGCAGGCTGCCGTTGAAGTCGGGCACCGGCAGGCTGATCTCCGCCTCGCCCTGCGCATCCAGGCTGACCGGCCCGGAGAAGAGGTCCACCAGGCGGACCTTCTTCGGGAGGCTCTGGGTAGGCTTGGGCGCAGCGTCACCGCCCCACTTGAGCGTGCCCTTGCGTCCGGCCATCTTCTCGATCAGCCGGCCATACACGTCGTACAGGTCGGCACCGTAGCGCAGCTTGCCGAAGAAGTGCCCATGGGGGTCGGGGCTGGGGAAGCGGGTGATGTTGAGGATGCCCACGTCCACCGCGGACAGGGTCAGCAGGGTTTTCTGGCCCTTGGCGGCGGGCACCCGGACCTTCACCTTGAGGGGCGTCTCGGGGAGCATCTTCTTCGGGGCCTCCAGGCTGACCGCCAGCTTGCGGTCGCTCCGTTCGAGGGGCAGGTGGATGAGGCCGACAGCCCGCGCCGGGGTGACCCGGTCGCCTTCGTTGCCTGGCCGCAGGACCAGCACGGTGACGTGCAGGTCGTGGCGGCGCCAGGCCGGATCGACGGGGATGTCCACCGTCGTGCCCTCGGCGGGCATGGCGAGTCGTTTCACCCACAGGGTCTTGTCGGCTTCGACGCTGACCAAGGCCTGGCCACCGTGGGGCGGGGTGATGCTCAGGCGGGCGGTGTCGCCATCCTTGTAGGCCGGCTTGTCGAGCTTGAGGGCCACCCGGTCGGGACGCAGGCCCTGCTCTTCGTCGCCCTTGGCGCTCCAGCCGGCATAGAAGCGGTACTTGAGGGTCTTGCCGGTCTCTGGGTCGCTGATCTCCAGGCGGTAGCGGCCGTACTTGACCGGCACTTCGAGCTGGCCGCGCTGGGTGGCGGTGAGGGCGACGCTGCGGGTGGCGACCAGCTCGTCGGTTTCGGTGAAGCCTGAGTGCCAGCCGCGCTGGTCGTCGAAACGCCAGTAGTAGTCCCGGTTCTCCCGGAACAGGCGCACCGGCAGGCTGGCGCCGCGCAGCTTGCCGTCCCGGTCGGCGCGTACCACCTCGAAGCGCGCCGGGGTGTTCTCGCGGGCGTAGTCGCCCTGGAACAGCGGGCGAACCCCGACCAGCACGGGGGCCGGCCAGAACACCCGTTCGACGGAGCGGACCACCGGGCGGCCGCCGCTCTCCAGCAGGCTCAGGGTGGCACGCACTGTGAAGGCAGACTGGCGGTTGGCGGCGGGATCCAGATCGATGTCGAAGGCCGCCTTGCCGGCTTCATCGAGGGCGGCTTCCGTCAGCTCGGCCCGGCTGCGGGCGCTGTCCTCATTCACGTCACCGAACTCGAAGCCCGGCAGGGCCTGGGCCAGCGGATTCTTGTTGCGTTCGTACTGAACCACGCCGAGGAGCCGGTTGCCGGTGGCCGGGGCGCCGTAGAGGTAGCTGCCTTGTACGTCGAGCTGGAAGGGGTGGTCTTTGTCCACGCTCGGATGGCTGGGGGTGAGGGCCAGCTTCATGCGCTCGGGCAGGAATTCCTCCACCTGGAAGCGGTAGGTGCTGGTGGGTAGCCGGTCGGCCGGGTCGGCGCGCAGTTCGAGTACCCAGGCGCCGGTGGGGGCGTCGGCCGGGAGTTCGATGGGGCGGCGGTAGTAGCCGGCGTGGCCCGCGTCGGCCTGCCAGGTGGCGGTGAACTGGGCTTTGCCGTCGGGCCGCTTGAGGACCGCCTGCACCGGCTGGGGCGGGACGGGGCGACCGTCGGCGTCCCGAGCCAACACCGATACCTCGAAGCGTTCGCCGGGCCGGTACAGGTTGCGGCCGGACCAGGCGAACAGGCGCACGGCCCGCCCGGGCAGGCCGGCGATGTCGAATTCGGACAGGTCCAGGGCCGGCTCACGGGTGGCGATCAGGGACATCTGCTGCCCCTTGCGGGCCATCACGATGCGGGCATTGGCGGGGCGTTCGGCGAAGCTGGCGCGGCCATCCGCGTCTGTTTCAGCGCGGTTCAGCAGCTTGCCGGCTTCATCGATCCAGCTGATCTCGACCCCCTTGAGGCCCTTGCCGTCGGTCAGTGAGCTGACATACGCGTCGGCGCCCTTCTCGAACAGGCGTAGGTGGAGCCCCAGATCGCTCACGTAGAACCAGCTCACCTGGTAGTCGTAGCGGAAGCGGTTGGGCTGGCTCATCACGGCGATATAGACGCCGGGCTCCTGGAGTGCCTTGATGTCCTCCACGGGAATGAAGGTGACGCTGCGCCGGTTGGTCTTCTGTTCGGTCAGGAAGCGGCCCGCATAGACGCTGTCGGTGAGTCCATGCAGGCTGTCCAGCTCCCAGTTGCCGATGGCGCCGCGCAGCTTGAGGCGGCGGTTGGCGTAATCGTAGTCTTCGCTCTCCTCCTCGTTCTCCTCACTACGGCTGGCCTCGCGGGCCTGCCTGGCGGGGCTGATGATGCGGTCGAGGAAGCGTGGAAGCTGGTCGGGCTTGACCCGCAGGAACTGGATGTCCACCTCGGGCACATTGACGGTGACCACCGGCAGGCCGCCATTTTGGCGGGTGGGGAGCACCGCCCCCTGGCTGGCGAAGTAGTAGGCCGGCGAGACCGCCGCCGTACGGATCGAGTAGCGGACGTCGGTGTCCAGCTTGTGGCCGTTGCGGGCGGGCAGCCCGGCTGCGACGCGGACCACGTAGCGGGTGCGCGGCTTGATGTGGGGAAAGAAGAGCAGACGCGGATTGTCACCGACGGTCCAGGCGCCCTTGACCTGTGTGCCGCCATCGGTGGCGATGTCGGCAGGCGCAGTGCTGGCGGCCAGGGTGGCCTTGTCGGCGGAGTCCGGGCTGCCGTCCCCCTCTTCACCCTCCTCTTCCGGGTGAGCCGGCCCCTTGTCTGCCGTGCCGGCTTCGGGGGGCATCTCGAAGACCTGGATCTCCGGGTCGTAGCCGTGTTTCGGGTCGAGGGGCTGGCTGAATGTCAGGGCCAGGGCCGGGGATCCATCGAGGTCCCGGTTGGCCAGCTCGACGACGCGGAAGGGACCGTCGCCGTCGTCTTCGGCCGGCCCGGCATCGGCTCCGTTGCGGGTGAGGTAGAGGCCGGCTGCCACGGCGACGACAAACATCACCAGCACGGAGACCAGGGCCAGGCCCCGGTGGCGGACAGGGGGATTCACGGGCGTCCTTTCACGCACAGCCTGGGGCTGGCCAGCGAGCATGACGGAGCAATGTGACGGGCAATGTACCCCACCCCGGCCTGCCCGAGAAGGCGCGGCGTTCAGCGGCTGGCGGCTTCGGCTTCCTTGCGGCGCTGCTCGGCCTGCTGGTTGGCGGCATCGAGCTGGGCCTCGATGGCCGCTTTGGTGGTCCGGGCCTGCTCGGCTTCCTGGGCCTTGAGCTTGGCCGCGGTGGCGGCGCTGCCGCCGGCGTCGCCCAGGCCGCAGCCGGTGAGGGACATCAGCAGGGCTGTCAGCAGGAGCGGGCGGATGAAGCGGGGAGTACGGCCGGAGGTGAAGGCCGGGAGAGCGGGTGAAGCGGACATGATGACTCCTTGTTGGCAGGGCATGACGGGACTCATCCGCACATTAGCGCGTGCTGCGCATCCCGTCATGCCCTGTCGACAGAGGGACGCCCTACTTCTTGGCGGGCCCCACGGTCAGTTCGTCCTTCATGCGGGCGATGCTCTTGTCGCCGAAGCCCTTGATGTTCTTGAGGTCGTCGAGGCTCTTGAAGGGGCCGTTCTTGGTCCGGTAGTCGACGATGGCCTGGGCCTTGGACGGGCCGATGCCCTTGACGCCGTCCAGCTCGGCCACCGTGGCGGTGTTGAGGTTGACCGCCCCGAAGGCGCTGTGGATGCCGGCAAGGGCCAGGAAGAGGAAGCTGCACAGGCGTTTCATGATGTCTCCTTGTACGTCTGGTTGTGATGGAAATGACATTTAAGTAAATGCCAAAAGAATTATCAAGGAGTTTCGAAACATCCGGAGATGATTCCGTGCGCACCCTTTCGACCGCCGGGCGTTGATCGGGTACGAATCGAACCCTGGAGTCATTCCATGAAGACCCTGTTTGCCCTGCTCCTGCCCATCACTCTGCTCGGGGGCTGTGTCGTCCTCCCGGTCGATGGGCATCGTCACCATGGCTACTATCGCTACGATGCGCCTCCGCCAGCGGTGGTGGTGCCGGCTCCCCGCCCCGGCTACGGTCCGGGGCCGGGCTATGGACGTGGCTGGGACCGTCGGGGCTGGTAAGCCTGCGTAAAAATTGAGGCCGCCGGAAGGGTTTGGGCTTATGCTCGTCGCCTGCGATCAACCCTTCCGCGGGCATGCCCGATGCGGGCGTGCCGTCCTTCTCCGATGCCGTCTGCCCTGCGATCCGTTCCCACTCATGAACACCGCCTGACCCTGGCCGAGGTGCTCGACCTGTTGATGCTCGATCATCTGGTCGATCCGGCGGATGCGGATGCGCTGCGCCTGGCCCAGGGCCTGAAGTCCGGCGACACCCACCCGCTGATCGTCATCGCCGGGCAGAAATGGGTGTCGCGCCAGGCGCCGCACCGGGTGCTGGGCCTGGAGGAACTCACCGAGTGGTTGGCCGGCAAGCTGGAGCTGGACTACTTCCGCATCGACCCCCTGAAGATCGATTTCGCGGCGGTGACCGCCGTGATGTCATCGGCTTACGCCACCCGCTTCGGAGTGCTGCCGGTGCAGGTGGGCCTGCGCGAGGTGGTGGTGGCGACGTCCCAGCCCTTCCTGCGGGAATGGGAGCGGGAGGTGTCCGGCATTCTCAAGAAGGAGATCCGCCGGGTGATGGCCAACCCGGCCGACGTGGCCCGCTACCTGGTGGAGTTCTACAACCTGGCCCGTTCGGTCAAGAACGCGGCCCAGAGCAGCGGCGGTGGGCAGGGCGGCAGCCAGCTGTCCTCCTTCGAGCAGCTGGTGGAGCTGGGCCAGGGCAACCGCCAGTTCGATGCCAACGACCGCCACATCGTCAACATTGTCGACTGGCTGTGGCAATACGCCTTCGAGCAGCGTGCCAGCGACATCCACATCGAGCCGCGACGCGACATGGGCCTGGTGCGCTTCCGCATCGACGGGGTGCTGCACCAGGTGTACCAGATGCCGATGCCGGTGCTGGTGGCGATGACCAGCCGCATCAAGATCCTCGGCCGGATGGACGTGGTGGAGAAGCGCCGCCCCCAGGATGGCCGCATCAAGACCCGGGTGGCCAGCGGCAAGGAGGTGGAGCTGCGCCTGTCCACCCTGCCCACCGCCTTCGGCGAGAAGCTGGTGATGCGCATCTTCGATCCCGAGGTGCTGGTCCGCAACATGGTGGAACTGGGCTTCTCCGAGCAGGACGAGGCGCGCTGGAAGTCCATCTCGTCCCGCCCCAACGGCATCATCCTGGTGACCGGACCGACTGGCTCGGGCAAGACCACCACCCTGTACTCGACCCTCAAGCAGCTGGCCACGCCGGAGGTGAACGTGTGCACCATCGAGGACCCGATCGAGATGGTGGAGCCGGCCTTCAACCAGATGCAGGTCCAGCAGTCGATCGAGCTGGGCTTTGCCGAGGGCGTGCGGGCGCTGATGCGCCAGGACCCGGACATCATCATGGTGGGCGAGATCCGCGACCTGGAAACCGCCGAGATGGCGATCCAGGCGGCCCTCACCGGCCATCTCGTGCTGTCCACCCTGCACACCAACGATGCCCCGTCGGCGGTGACCCGCATGCTCGACCTCGGCGTGCCGGCCTACCTCCTCAATGCCACCTTGCTGGGCATCATGGCCCAGCGCCTGGTGCGCATCCTGTGCCCCCACTGCAAGCAGGCGCATCCCCTGATGCCGGAGCAGGAGGCCATCTGGGATCACCTGGTGACCCCCTGGAAAGCACCGCGGCCGGCCCGCATCCACCGGGCGGTGGGCTGCATCGAGTGCCGCATGACCGGCTACATGGGGCGCATCGGTTTGTACGAGATCCTGCTGATGTCGCCCGAGGTGCGCCGGCTGGTGGGCGGGAACGTGGATATCGCCCGGGTGCGGGACCTGGCGATCCGCGAGGGCATGAAGCCGCTGCGCCTGTCCGGAGCCCTCAAGGTGGCGGCTGGCATCACCACCCTGGAGGAGGTGGTCAAGGTCGCACCACCGGCGGAGAACGAGGAAGCCCGCTGACGGCTGTGTGTGCCGCAGGACGCATCCTTTTTCACGCGCCTGGCGGGTGCAGACTACAAT
>JAFLDU010000264.1 GCA_017309145.1 Zoogloea sp.
GACCCTGCGCTTCCTGATGAAGGAGAACGTGCCCGGCTCCTTCCCCTACACCGCCGGCGTGTTCGCCTTCAAGCGCGAGGGTGAAGACCCGACCCGCATGTTCGCCGGCGAAGGCGACGCCTTCCGCACCAACCGCCGCTTCAAGCGCGTCTCCGAAGGCATGCCGGCCCACCGCCTGTCCACCGCCTTCGACTCGGTGACCCTCTACGGCTGCGACCCGGATCCGCGTCCGGACATCTACGGCAAGATCGGCAACTCCGGGGTGTCCATCGCCACCCTGGACGACATGAAGGTGCTCTACGACGGTTTCGACCTGGTGAACCCCACCACCTCCGTGTCGATGACCATCAACGGCCCGGCGCCGATCATCCTGGCCATGTTCTTCAACACCGCCCTGGAGCAGCAGCTTGCCAAGTTCGCCGCCCAGAACGGCCGCCAGCCCACCGACGACGAATACCAGAAGATCCGTGCCTGGACCCTGTCCAGCGTGCGCGGCACCGTGCAGGCCGACATTCTGAAGGAAGACCAGGGCCAGAACACCTGCATCTTCTCCACCGAGTTCGCCCTCAAGATGATGGGCGACATCCAGGAGTTCTTCGTCCATAACCAGGTGCAGAACTTCTACTCGGTGTCGATCTCCGGCTATCACATCGCCGAGGCCGGCGCGAACCCGATCAGCCAGCTCGCCTTCACCCTGTCCAACGGCTTCACCTACGTGGAGAGCTACCTGGCCCGCGGCATGCAGATCGACGATTTCGCGCCCAACCTGAGTTTCTTCTTCAGCAACGGCATGGACCCGGAATACTCCGTGATCGGCCGTGTCGCGCGCCGCATCTGGGCCGTGGCCATGAAGAACAAGTACGGCGCCAACGAGCGCAGCCAGAAGCTGAAGTACCACATCCAGACCTCCGGCCGCTCGCTGCACGCCCAGGAGATGGACTTCAACGACATCCGCACCACGCTGCAGGCGCTGATCGCCATCTACGACAACTGCAACTCCCTGCACACCAACGCCTACGACGAGGCCATCACCACGCCGACCGAGGAGTCCGTGCGCCGCGCCATGGCCATCCAGCTGATCATCAACCGTGAATGGGGCCTCGCCAAGAACGAGAACCCCAACCAGGGCGCCTTCATCATCGATGAGCTGACCGATCTGGTGGAGGAAGCGGTGCTCAAGGAGTTCGAGGCCATCAGCTCCCGCGGCGGCGTGCTGGGCGCCATGGAAACCGGCTTCCAGCGCGGCAAGATCCAGGAGGAGTCGCTCTACTACGAGCACAAGAAGCACGACGGCTCCTACCCGATCATCGGCGTCAACACCTTCCTCAACCCGAAGGGCATGGCCCAGCAGGAGATCGAACTGGCCCGTTCCAGTGAGGACGAAAAGCAGAGCCAGCTCCAGCGCCTGGCCGACTTCCAGGCCCGCAATGCCGACGAAGCCCCCAAGTGGCTGGCCAAGCTCAAGCAGACCGTCATCGAGAACGGCAACGTCTTCGCCGTGCTGGTGGATGCGGTGAAGTACTGCTCCCTGGGGCAGATCACCACGGCGCTGTACGACGTGGGCGGGCAGTACCGCCGCAGCATGTAAGTACCGCGATGGATGCCCCCGGGAGGGGGCTGCACACCCGGAAACGGCGCCGAGAGGCGCCGTTTCTGCGTTCACGCAGTGGGACATGCCGTCGGATGGGGGAAGTTGCAGGCTGGGGTATGCGCTAAAGATTCCCGTCTCCATGCCGAAGAGTCCAGAGCGCGCCGGACATGACAGGGGAGGACGGCGGGCTGCATAAGCGAGACTCCGCCCAACCGAGGCGGGTGCGTAAATCAAGACCGAAAGAACAACAAGAATGCTTGCTCGAATGAGTTTGCGTCAGAAACTTCTGACGCTGGGGGCCGTGGCCATCCTTGCGCTGGTGGTGGCCGTTCTCTCCGGTGCGATCGGGATCCGGGAGGGGGTCAAGGGCGTCAAGGAGATCGGCCGCAACCGGTTGCCTTCCGTCATCGCCATCCAGGGGATCCGCGAAGTCCAGGTGGCGCTCAAGTCGAGTACCTACGAGGTCGCGCTGTGGGAAAACGACCCCGATGCCCAGGACCAATTCACCACCATTGCCAAGGATAAGGACACGTCCTGGAAGAACCTCGACGCAGCCTGGAAGCGTTATGAGGCCATTCCGCGTTCCCAGGAGGAGGATGCCTTGTGGCAGGCCTTCGTCAAGGAATGGAACACCTGGAAGAAGTTCGATCAGGACACCATCGGCGTGATCAAGGCGCTGGCTGCGAATCAGGACGCGGCCAGGCAGAAGGATCTGTTTCAGAAGTACTACATGCTGGGTGGCGCCCAGAGGAAGTCCTACATCGCCTCGGAAAAGCTGCTGATGCAGCTGGTGGACTTGAACGCGGCCAACGTCGCCGCACAGACCGATGCGGCCGAGTCCGCGACCGAACTGGCCCAGATCGGCATGATCGGTGTGGGTGTGGGGGCGACGTTGGCGGTGCTCGTGCTGAGCAGCCTGGTGACGGTCAGCATCCTGCGCCAGATGGGGGGCGACCCGGCCTATGCATCGGAGATTGCCCGCCAGATCGCCGAGGGGCAGCTCAACGTGGACGTGCAGGTGGCGGAGCAGGACCGCTCCAGCCTGCTCTTCGCCATGAAGACCATGCGCGACAAGTTGGACGAGATCCTGCGGGAGATCGAGGAGTGCAGCAAGCACATGGGGCAGTCCGCCTATCAGGTGTCCAAGATCTCCAACGAGATCTCCGATGTGAGCCGGCAGCAGAGCAGCCGGTCTGACGAGGTGGCCGGGGCCATGCTGCAGCTCCACCATATATCGGAGGAAGTGCAGAGCCAGGCCATTGCCGCCGCCCAACGTTCGTCGCTGGTCGAGGAACTGGCCCGGGGAGGACTCAGCAGCGTCCAGCAGAATATCGCTTCCATGCAGGACACCAGCACCCAGGTGACCCGCGCCGCTGAGGAGATCTTGGAGCTCGAGCAGTCGGCCCAGCAGATTCATTCCATTGCCAACACCATCAAGGACATTGCTGCGCAGACCAACCTGCTGGCCCTGAATGCGGCCATCGAGGCGGCGCGTGCGGGTGAGCAAGGGCGTGGATTCGCGGTGGTGGCGGACGAGGTGCGCAAGCTCGCCGAACGCACGACCAACTCGGCCAGCGAAGTGGGGCAGATCATCGGTCTGCTCTCCGACAAGGTCCAGCAGGTTTCCTCCACCATGCACGGCGTTGTCGAGCAGGTCGGGCGAACCCAGGAGGAGGCGCGGGGTACCAGCGCCACCATCGATGGGATGGCCGGCAATGCCGTGGAGTCCGCTCAGTCCATCCAGGGGATTGCATCGGCCAGCCACCAGCAGCTGGATCGTTTCGCCCTGCTTGAGAGCACCACCGAGACGCTGTTCGCGACCCTGCGCGAGAGTGGTACTAAGGTGGAAACGACGGCGGCGATCGGTGAGGACCTGCGAGATGTGACGCAGCGATTGAACAACATCATGGCCGCCTTCAGCTTCCGCAGCGGCTCGAAGATCATCCGCGCGTCCAATGAGCAGCGCCGTGCGCCGCGGGCGGAGCACAGCCTCCTGGTGAGGGTGAGGCAAGGTGGCCTGTCCCAAGAGGGCATTTGCGCCGACTTCTCCCTGAGTGGTCTCCGATTGCGCCTGATGCAGGAGATCGACGTGGCCCAGCCCGTCGAGGTTTCGATCTTCGTCCCCGATGAGGATCTGGAGAGCTACACCCGTCAGGCTCCCATGATCATCACGTGCCGCGTGGTGCGCGCCAGCCGTGAGGCCGGCAAGTTCATCTATGGCGTTGAATTCGGTAACGCCGGTGATGCGGAGCGCAACGCCATCCGCCGCTGCTTCCAGTTTTTCAACAAGAACGCTGATTTTTGATCGTGCCCGAACAACGGGCGAACAACCGGGGAATTGCGATGTATTTCAAGAATGTGCAGCCGCGCCTGCGCCTTGCCGTATTGCTGTCGGGGCTGCTTGCTGCCGGGGCCGTATCCGCGGAAGTGGTCGTGATCGTGGGCAAGAGCGGCCCCGACGCGATGACCAAGGAGCAGGTGTCCGACGTATTCATGGGCAAGGCGGCCAGCCTGCCGGGGGGCGCCGCGGCGGCGCCCCAGGATCAGGCCGAATCCAGTCCGCTGCGGGACGAGTTCTACTCGAAGGTGACCGGCAAGACCGCCGCCCAGGCCAAGGCCTACTGGTCGAAGCTGGCCTTCACCGGCAAGGGGACGCCTCCGCCTGAAGTGGCCAACAGTGCCGCTGTCAAGAAAGCCGTCGCGGCCACCCCGGGCGGCATCGGATACATCGAGAAGGCTGCCGTCGACGGGACGGTGAAGGTCGTCCTCACCGTTCAATGATCCGGTCGTAGCCGGTACCGAATTTGCATCTGGAGGTCATTCATGTTTTTTTCCAAGAAACCGCTCGCCATCGCTCTTGCCTCGATCGTGCTGGGCTGCCCTGTCATGGCCCAGGCCGTCGAGGTCGGGGGTATCGACCTGAGCGGCTCGGGTTTTGCCACTTTGGGCCTGGGCCACATGCTCGGCGGCACCTCGGGCTCGGTGAGCGATTACCGCAAGCCCGTGTTCGTCTCTGACTACGCCCAGGGCGGGGTCTATGAAGGCAAGGGCGGGCTGCAGTGGAAGCCCGATTCGAAGGTTGGCGTGCAAGGTGTCGCGACCTTCCCCGATCGCCGCTTCTCCGTGACCGGCCAGCTGGTTTCCCGCGGGGCCCGCGAAGGCGCGGTCAACCTTGAATGGTTGTATGCCAGCTTCAAGGTGAACGACAATTTCACCATTCAGGCGGGGCGCAAGCGCATCCCGATGTTCTACTACTCGGACACCCAGGACATCGGTGTGGCCTTGCCCTGGACGCATCTGCCGCCCCAGTTGTATGGCTGGGAAGTGGTGAACTACAACGGTGTGAACCTGGCCTATCGCAGCCAGGTGGCCGGCTGGGACGTGGGGACCAACCTTCTGGCGGGTAACGAGTCCAAGGACCGCAGTGGCTACTGGAAAGTCTATCGCGGCCGCAACAACCGGACCGACGTGCGCTGGGACAACATCCTGGGCGGCGATGTGAGCCTCGCCAAGGACTGGTTCGAGACCCGCCTGGTGTACCTGCAGTCGAAGGTGCGCCAGCGCAACATGTCGGGCTCCCTGGATACCGATCCGACCTCGCCGACCTATGGCGCCTATGTCGGTGGGGAGTCGGCCTTCTCGTCGCCCGACGGCAAGCAACGGATCTACGGAGCCACCTTCAACGTGGACTACGAGAACTTCCTGGTGCGCAGCGAGTTCATCCGGATCGCCCACAATGATGTGATGGGTTACACCGATCGCGCACAGATCCTTGCGCTTGGCTACCGGCTCGGCAAATGGACCCCCATGTGGACGATCTCGAACTACCGCAGTCAGGCGGATATCTCCGCTGGCTCGGACCCGGACGGCCAGGAAGCGCACCGGACCCAATCCCTTACCCTGCGCTACGACCTGACCACCTCGAGCGCGCTCAAGGTCCAGCTTGATGTGCAGAAGGATCGCAGTGGCCCCAACTACACGGTGGATGGCTACAACCGGTTTGGAAATGCGCGTCTGCTGAGTGCGACCTACGACGTGGTCTTCTGACGCCGTTCGATCCGCCGCGGTGACGGGGCCCGGTTCCGGCATGGTGTGCCGGGGCCGGGCCTCTTGTCTTCATCTTCCCGGCCGTCGAGGCCGCGCAGGGAGCAAGGCTGTCGGCCCCTTTTACAGGGGGGGCCTCGGTTCCGTGCCGGGATCTGTGATCTTGCTGGATAAAGAGTTCATGGAATGGAGTCTGCTTCTGTGCAGGCATACATAGGAATCACCGTCGCTTCTCATTCTCTGCGTCATGTCGGGCACGGCCGGAGCAGGCCGGGTCCCGGAGGGGGATCTCGGCGCCCCTTTTCCTGCAGGTTCGGCAGCCGCTCCTGGACGCCACCGTTCCGTAGATCCTCCTGATGATGGCCCCCCTGTCTGGGCCAGGGCGGCGGGGCGGCTCGGCACCCGATGGCGACGGCCGGGCGGTATTCGAGACTCCCGGGGGTGCCGATGCGGAGGGTGTGCTCGGCAGGCTTGCCGTCATGGCCGACGAGGCAATTGGCCTGCTGCCCGAGCCGCCAGCCTGGCCCTGTTCGGGCTTGGGCTGATGGACCCAGGGCTGACCCTGCGTAGTCGGCCCTGAACAATCAGGCCGTCCCTTTCCCCACGCGGGCTGAGGGCCTCTGAGGGCTTGCCGAATCCTCCAGTTTCCAGTGCAATCACATTCACTTTCTGGAAGATTGGGAGTGCAGGTTCG
>JAFLDU010000265.1 GCA_017309145.1 Zoogloea sp.
GCCACTGCTGCGCACCTGCCGGCAGCTCGGCGACAGGAGGCAGCGGGAGCTTCGGTTTCTTCCTTGGCATAACTATTCCTTTCGGGGATTACGTTATGCCTCAAACACAAAAATTCTGACAGGCTCCTCGATTGCGGTGCACTAGATCACTGGACTTTCCCTCTACCTGCCGTTCCTCCGCGCCGATGTACGAGATGAGACATCCGCGGCCCGATATGTCGATCACGCCGCGGCGGAACTGAGTTAACGCAGCCAGGATTTGAGTTAACGCGCCGAAGAATTGAGTTAACAGCGGCGTGATTTGAGTTCACGCGCGCCGTATCTCAATTCACGCGCGCTGGATGTCAGTTACGCCGGGCGTTAACTGACATCCGCGGTGCCGGATTTGAGTTAACGAGGCCCGGATTTGACTTATGCGGGCGATGATCAGAGATATCGCCCTTCGGAGGTGCGTTGCGGACGCCGGCATTCACCCCAGCAGGGGCAGGTAGTCGCGGGTGAAGCGATGGACCTCGTCGCTCCCCAGGGCTTCGGCAATGGGCCACCAGCGCAGGGCTTCATGCTGGTCGTCGCAGCCGGGAATCTCGAAGCCGGCGGGTACATCGATGCGGTGGGCAAGCACCACGTAATGGGTGGAGACGCCGTTGTCGCCGGCAAAGCAGTCGGGGTAGAAGTGCTCAAAGGGCCCGAGAAAGCCGGGCTGCAGCGCGTGCACATCGGTGATGCCCAGCTCCCGCGCGGCGACCCGAGTCAGCGCATCGGCACGCTTCTCGTCCTTGAGGATGCGACCGCCGGGCACGAACCAGCTGCCCTGGGCCGGCCGGTTGGTGCGCAGGCCCAGCAGCACCTCGCGCCGGTCGCGCACCAGCACCAGATCCACCGACACCAGGGGCAGCGCCCGGACCAGTTCGACAAAACGTTCGCGGGATTCCATTCAGGCTCCTTTCAGTCATGACAAGCGGAACGCTGATGCAATGCAGCATCGGCAGGCCGCCAGTATGCCGAAAGCCTCCGGGCCATGCATGGCGGGATGCCTGAATGGCAATCACCTTGAGCGCCATCTACACTGGAGGTCACCGGCATGCTGCGCGGCCCGCCCGTCTCCGCATGAATCCGGCGCATGGATCACGGCGCTTCCGGCCCGCGCAGCAGACCGGGATACGAGAAGCCGGAAGACACCTTGGGGAGATCGATCTGCCATGCACCTACAGCTCAGACACAAGCTGCTCGTTCTCGTCGCGGTGGCCCTGCTGGCCCTGATCAGCGTCGGCACCTTCTCTTTTGTGCAGGCCTTCAAGCTCAATGACGCCTTGAACGAGGCCATCGCCCGCCATGTCCTGATCGTGGACACGGTGGATAAGGCCCGGGGGGCTCAGGTCCGCTTCAAGACCCAGGTGCAGGAGTGGAAGAACATCCTGCTGCGGGGCAAGGACCCAGAGGCCTATGCCAAACACCTCAAGGGCTTCGACGAGGAGGAGCGTGTCGTCCGCCAGCGGCTCGAGCAGGTGAAGGCCTCGGCCAGCCAGCTGGGCATTGCCGATAAGTTGAAGATCGATGCCGTGCTGGCCACCTTCGAGAAGCTCGGCCCCGCCTACCGCGATGCACTGCGGCACTATGAGCGCAGCGCGGCGGACCCGGCCACCGAGGTGGACAAGCGGGTGCGCGGGCTGGATCGGGCGCCCAGCGCCGCCATCGATGATCTGGTCAAGCAGATGCAGAAGATTTCCTCCGACTTCAACATTGAGGAGGCGGCACGCGCCGAACAGACCTTCAGCAGCGTGAAGACGGGGCTGGTGGCCTTCATGCTGGGGGCGGTGATCGTGCTGGTCGGTCTGTCGCTGGTCTTCGTCAGATCGATCACGGGCCCCTTGGCCGATCTGGAGTCGACCATGAGCGAGATCGCCCGGCATGGCGATCTGACCCAGCGCGCGGCCATCCGCAATCAGGATGAGATCGGTCGCATGGCCACCTCCTTCAACGCCATGATGACGAAGCTGCAGAAGATCATCGGCGAGGTGCATGGCGCCAGCGAACACGTGTCGCGCGCCTCGGAGCAGCTGGACGGCTCATCCCACGCCCTGGCCCAGGTTTCCGAGCAGCAGTCGAGTGCGGTCGCGAGCAGTGCTGCCGCCATCGAGCAGCTGACGGTGGCCATCGCCTCGGTCTCGGATACCGCGAGAGAGGTGCAGCGCCAGGCCTCCGACAGCGTCGACAAGACCACCGAGGGCTCACGCAAGGTGTCGCAACTGGCGGGGGAGGTCGAGCTGATCCAGCGCAACATGGGGGAGATTGCCCGTACCGTGGAGGAGTTCGTGCGCAGCACCCAGGTGATCACCGGAATGACCAAGGAAGTGCGGGACATTGCCGACCAGACCAACCTGCTCGCCCTCAACGCGGCCATCGAAGCCGCCCGCGCGGGGGAAGCAGGCCGTGGCTTTGCCGTGGTGGCGGACGAGGTGCGCAAGCTGGCCGAGAAATCCGCCCGCTCGGCCAGCGAGATCGACAGCGTGACGCGCACGATCATGTCCCAGTCCGGTGCGGTGCAGGCCGCCATTGCAGCAGGCGAACAGTCTATCGGTACCAGCACCCAGCTGGCCGGAGAGGTTGAAGGCGTGCTCACGGAGTCGCGTGAGGCGGTGTCTCAGTCCACCCACGGCGTCACCGAGATTGCCGAGTCTGTGTCCGAGCAGCAGGCCGCGTCCACCGCCATCGCCCAGAACATGGAGCGCATCGCCAACATGGTGGAGGAGAACAACGCCGCCGCCCAGAGCATCAGCGCCTCCACCACCGATCTGCGCGCCCTGTCGCACAACCTGGCCGCGGCGGTGGCCGGCTTCCGGGTGGCTTGATCAGTGCCCGGTTTGCGGCATCGCCGGCTTGACGGATGATCCATCCGCAGCCCATCATTGGGCCATGAACGCATCCCTGACCACCTTTATTGCCCGTGTACGCCGCCTGCCGCGCGCATGGCGCGATTGCGTGCGTCCGTGGCCAGGGTTGGGCTGACACAGTCCCTACATTCAGTTTCCTCAAGGCCGCGGTTGATCAGACCGCGGCCTTTTTGTTTTTGCGTCCCTTTTCTTTATCCGGAGAACCCGCATGAGCTTCATCCCCCCGCACCGCCGCCCCCATGACCTGCGCACGCTTCACGCGTCCGAATTGATAGCCCTGTGTTCCCACTCCACCTGATCGACGAGGTTTTCCATGTCCGTGCCCCTTGCCTACTTCACCATCATCCTGATCTGGTCCACCACGCCACTGGCCATCCAGTGGAGCACCGAAGGCACCGGTTTTGCCTTTGCGGTGCTGGCGCGCATGCTGATTGGCGCGACGGTGGCGGGCCTGGTGGTGGCGGTATGGCGCATCGGGCTACCCCTGCACGCCCGGGCACGACGGGCCTACGTGGTGGGGGGCCTGGGTGTGTTCGGGGCGATGGCGCTGACCTATTGGGGTGCCCGTTATGTCAATTCGGGGCTGGTGTCGGTGCTGTTCGGCCTGTCGCCGCTGATGGCCGGCATCCTGGCGGCCCTGTGGCTGGGGGAGGCTTCGCTGACCCGTGCCAAGGTGTCGGGCACCCTGCTCGGCGCGGCAGGGCTGGCGGTGATCTTCCTGCACGGCGGTAGCGCCGAGGGCGAGCATGTGGTGGCCGGACTGCTGGCGCTGCTGGCGGCGGTGTTCGTGTACTCGGCGAGCCTGGTGTACCTCAAGCGCATCGGAGACGACAGCCCGCCGCTGGCCACCACGGTGGGCTCGCTTACCGTGTCGCTGCCGTTCTTCGCACTGGTGTGGCTGGCCAGCGATGGCCACCTGCCGGCGATGATCCCGCCGCGCTCGGGGGCGGCCATCGTGTATCTCGGGGTGTTTGGTTCGGTGATCGGGTTCGCGCTGTATTACTACGTGATCAAGCATCTGGAGGCGTCGAAGGTGGCGCTGATCACCCTGATCACGCCGGTGATGGCGCTGTTGCTCGGCCATGTGCTCAATGGGGAGCAGATCGGCGGCCGGCTGATGGCCGGCACGGCCCTGATCCTGCTGGGCCTGGCCATCCACGAAGGCGAGAGCTGGCGCCCCCTGCTGGCGCGCCTGCGCGGCTGAAGCCGCCCCTACAGATTGGCGAAGGCGGCGTGGTATTGCACCGTGCCGCCCAGCCCGTCCAGGTGGCCGGGCTGCAGTTCGAGCACCATGTAGGCTTCGTCGGGTACCTCGTATTCGCAACGGATGCCATGGCGGGACGCGGGGACGAAACCAAAGCGCGGGTAGTAGGACGGGTGGCCCAGCACCACCACCGCGCCGGCGCCGGCCTCGCGGGCCTGGCGCAGGCCCTCCTCCACCAGGGCGCTGCCCACGCCGCTGCGCTGGTAGCCTGGGAGCACCGCCATGGGGGCCAGGGCCATCAGCCGCGCACGGGGGTGCCCGGGCAGATGCACCGGGGTAAACAGGATGTGGCCGACGATCAAGCCCTTGTCGTCGGCCACCAGGGACACATACGGAAAGGTCTTGCCGCGCAGGGCGTCGACCAGGGCGGCCTCGCCGGCCCCCTCAAAGGCGGCGAGGTTCAGTTCGCGGACGGCGGCCTCATCGGCCTGGACTTCATTGCGGATCCGCACGGGGCAGACTCTCCACACAGCTGGACGGCCCGGCAGCATGCCCCACGCTGCCGGGCCGCGTCCACCACTCAGCGCTCTCCGGCGGCGGCCAGCCTGTCCTTGCGCAGGGACAGCACCACCGAGATGCCGATGAGCAGGGCCACCACGCCCAGCGACAGGCCCACCGGGATCTTCACCACGTCGAGCAGCAGCATCTTGCCGCCGATGAACATCAGCACCGCGGCCAGACCGTACTTGAGCAGGGAGAAGCGCCCCGCAAAGTCAGCCAGCAGGAAGTACATGGCCCGCAGGCCGAGAATGGCGAAGATGTTGGAGGTGAGCACGATGAAGGGGTCGGTGGTGATGGCGAAGATGGCGGGGATGGAATCCACCGCGAAGATCACGTCCGACACCTCGACCAGCACCAGGGCCAGAAACAGCGGCGTGGCAAAGCGCACCAGCCGGCCATCCACCTGGCGATGCACGAAGAAGCGCTCGCCATGGAACTCGCTGGTGACGTTCATGTGGCCACGCAGCCACTGCAGCAGGGGGTTCTTGGCCAGGTTCTGCTCGTGCTCGGCAAACCACATCATCTTGACGCCGGTGATCAGCAGGAAGGCACCAAACAGGTAGAGCACCCAGTGGAACTGGCTGATCAGCCAGGCCCCGGCGAAGATCATGCCGGTGCGCATCACGATGGCACCCAGCACGCCGTACAGCAGCACCCGCTTCTGCAACTCGGGGGGCACGGCGAAGAAGGAGAACAGCATCAGCCACACGAACACGTTGTCGACGGCCAGGGCTTTCTCGATCAGGTAGCCGGTGACGAACTCGAGGGTGCGGGCATTGGCCGCCTCACGCCCCAGGGTGCCATCCACGTACCACCACAGCGCAGCGGCAAACAGCATCGCCACGCTGACCCACACCACCGTCCAGATGCCGGCCTCTTTGGCTGACACCTTGTGCGACTTGCCGCCGCCCACCAGAAACAGGTCGATGGCCAGCATCGCCACGACGACGACGGCAAAGCCCGCCCACATCCATACGGTACCTATACTTTCCACTTAGACTCTCCCAAAAACGGAACCCAACAAAAAGGCCTTTCGTCCGGTAACGGCGAAAGGCCTTTCGATTGGTCCGGCAGGGGAGCCCGGATTGTTCGTCGACACTTTGCCATCACGGCAAAGGTCTTGCTCACAACGACCGGATACAACCCGGCCACTGCCCGGTGACCGGAAGAAACGCCGCAGACTTCACGCGCCTTTCTTCGTATTGACGGCCCACCGACGTGGAGCTACTCCCCCTTGGGACAACCGGACTATAGAAGACCTCGGCTCAGGATGCAAGGACGCGATGGGCCACGTCCTCGTCGGGCAACAGGCTCATGAACTCGGTTTCAATGCTGGTCACATGCGCCACCCCGACCTCCGCCGCGATGTTGCGGCAGACCTCGAAGGCTTCGAGCAGGGCATCGCGGGTGGTGGCCTGGCGCAGTTGCTCGCGGATCTCCGCATCGCCGTTACGCAGGCTCTTCTCCATGGCATTGAGCAGATAGAAACGGGCCAGATTTCCATCACCAGCCAGTAAATTTATCTTTATTTGGTTAATTTTCTATTCTTTTTGTTATCTATCAAATAATAGTTGATTTTATTAAAA
>JAFLDU010000266.1 GCA_017309145.1 Zoogloea sp.
GGCGGCGGCCGAAGACGGTCTCCACGTAGCCCTGCGCCTTGGCCTCGCTACGGGTGCGCTCCATGTAGTCGGCCACGCCCGGGTAGCGGGCGAAATAGCGGTCGATGTAGCTGGCGGCGGCGGCCCGTTCGATGCCGAGGTTCTTGGCCAGCCCATGGGCGCTCATGCCGTAGATCAGGCCGAAGTTGATCACCTTGGCGTAGCGGCGCTGTTCGCTGGTGACCTCCAACGGGGTGACGCCGAAGATCTCCCCAGCGGTGGCGCGGTGGACGTCCTCGCCCTTGGCGAAGGCGTCGAGCAGGCCCTTGTCGCCAGACAGATGGGCCATGATGCGCAGCTCGATCTGGGAGTAGTCGGCCGAGACGATGCGGTGGCCGGCCGGGGCGATGAAGGCGGCGCGGATGCGGCGGCCCTCCGGGGTGCGGATCGGGATGTTCTGCAGGTTGGGCTCGGTGCTGGCGAGGCGTCCGGTGACCGCCACCGCCTGGCTGAAGCTGGTGTGCACCCGGCCGGTACGCGGGTTGACCATCGCCGGCAGCTTGTCGGTGTAGGTGTTCTTGAGCTTGGCGAGGCTGCGGTGTTCGAGCAGCAGCTTGGGCAGCGGGTAGTCCTCGGCGAGCTGGCTGAGCACGTCCTCGTCGGTGGAGGGCTGGCCGGTGGCGGTCTTCTTGACCACCGGCAGGCCGAGCTTGGTGAACAGGATCTCGCCGAGCTGCTTGGGGGAGCCCAGGTTGAAGGGCTGGCCGGCCAGTTCGTGGGCCTGCTGTTCCAGATCGTGCAGGCGGTGGCCCAGTTCTTCGGAATGCTGGGCGAGCAGGAAGTCGTCGATCAGCACACCGTTGCGTTCCATCTCGAACAGCACCCGCGCGGTGGGCAGCTCCACGTCCCGGTACAGGGCGGCGAGGGTTGGCTCGGCCGCCAGCTGGGCCGACAGGCTATGGTGCAGGCGCAGGGTGATGTCCGCGTCCTCGGCGGCATATTCGGTGGCGCGGGCCAGGTCCACCTCGCCGAAGCCGATCTGCTTGGCCCCCTTGCCGCACACCTCGGTGTAGGTGAGGGTCTTGAGACCCAGGTGGCGGCTGGCCAGGGAGTCCATGTCGTGGGACTTGTCGCTCTCCAGGATGTAGGACTCGAGCAGGGTGTCTTCGACGATGCCGGCCAGGCGGATGCCGTGGTTGGCCAGGATGTGGGCATCGTACTTGAGGTTCTGGCCGAGCTTGGCGTGGGTCTCCGACTCGAGCCAGGGGCGCAGCTTGTCGAGCACCTCGGCCAGGGGCAGCTGGGCCGGTGCGTCGGGGTAGGTGTGGGCCAGCGGCAGGTAGGCGGCCTCGCCCTCCACGACGGCGAAGGACATGCCCACCAGGGTGGCGGCCATCGGGTCGAGGCCAGTGGTCTCGGTGTCGAAGGCAGTGAGAGGGGCGGCGCTGATCCGGGCCAGCCAGGCGTCGAAGCTGGCCCAGTCGAGCAGGACCTCGTAACCGACCCGGTGGGCGCCGGGCTCGCCGACCACGGCGGGGGCCGCGGTGGTCTCGGCCGTGGCAGTGGTGGCGGCGGCGGTGGGGCGGTGGGTGCCGTCTTCCAGCTCCTTCAGCCAGCCCTTGAACTCCATGCGCCGGTAGATCGCCGCCAGCGCGGCCTTGTCGTCTTCGCGGGCCGGCAGGTCGGCGGGCCCGACGGGCAGCTTGAGGTCGGTGACCACGGTGACCAGCCGGCGCCCGAGGGGCAGGAAGTCCAGGTGCTTGCGCAGGTTTTCACCGACCTTGCCGCCCACTTTGTCGGCGTTGGCGACCAGGTTGTCCAGGTTGCCGTATTCGGTGAGCCACTTCACGGCGGTCTTGGGGCCGCACTTCTCGACCCCGGGTACGTTGTCCACGGTGTCGCCGATCAGGGTCAGGTAGTCCACGATGAGGCTGGGTGGCACGCCGAACTTGGCGGTGACGCCGGCCTCGTCGAGCACCTCCTCGCTCATCGTGTTCACCCAGCGCACGCCCGGCTGGACCAGCTGGGTCAGATCCTTGTCGCCGGTGGAGATGACCACCTCCCAACCGGCTTCCACGGCCTGGCGGGTGAGGGTACCGATCACGTCGTCGGCCTCCACGCCCTCTTCCATCAGCAGCGGCCAGCCTTCGGCCTTCACCGCTTCGTGCAGGGGCTCGATCTGGGCCCGCAGGTCTTCCGGCATGGGGGGGCGCTGGGCCTTGTAGTCGGGAAACCAGTCGTCCCGGAAGGTCTTGCCCTTGGCATCGAATACGCAGGCGCGATACTCCGCCTTGTAGTCGGATTCGAGCCGACGTAGCATGGACAGCACGCCGCGCACGGCACCAGTGGGCTCTCCCGCGGAATTGCGCAGATCGGGGAGGGCGTGGAAGGCACGGTACAGGTAGCTGGAACCGTCGACGAGCAACAAGGTAGGCATGGGCATGCAAGGTTGAGCAGGCGCCCGGCACCCCTCACCCCTCACTCCTTACAAGAAAAATGACTGCAAAAGACAAGCTTCCCCGGATGGCGCCGAGCACGGCGGCCCAGAATTTCACGGCCCGGGAGTCCTGGCGGATTTTCGGGATTATGGCAGAGTTCGTCGAAGCGACTGAACGCCTCAAGCCCATCCGGCCGGCGGTGTCGATCTTCGGCAGTGCCCGCACCAAGCCCGACCACCCCTACTACGCCACCACCGAGCGCATCGCCCGGCTGCTCTCCGATGCCGGCTTCTCGGTGATCTCCGGCGGCGGGCCGGGCATCATGGAGGCGGCCAACAAGGGGGCCTACTTCGGCAAGTCGCCGAGCGTGGGCTTGAACATCCAGCTGCCGATGGAACAGCAGGCCAATCCCTACCAGGACATCTCCCAGACCTTCCAGCACTTCTTCGCCCGCAAGTTCATGTTCGTCAAGTTCGCCACGGCCTACGTGGTGATGCCGGGTGGCTTCGGCACCCTCGACGAGCTGCTCGAGGCGATGACCCTGATCCAGACCGGCAAGAGCCGCAAGATCCCGGTGATCCTGGTGCATGAGCCCTTCTGGCGCGGCCTGATCGACTGGTTCAAGGACCGGCTGGTGGCCGAGGGGATGGTCAACCCGGACGACCTCGACCTGGTCCAGGTCATCGATGAGCCCGAAAAGGTGGTGGATGCCATCTTCGATCACTACCAGAGCCGCGGCTTCCTGCCCCTGCCGGAAGAACACGAGCTCATGCTCAATCTGTAGCCGCGATGCCGCGGGTTACAATCGCGGCATCGCCAGGAGACCTATCATGCCCCGTGCACGTCATATCGCCGCCCTGCTCCTCGCCCTCGCCGCGCCGGCCTGGGCCCAGCAGCCTCCCAAGCTCGAGCCCTTGCCCGAACCCCCTCCGCCACCGCCCGGCATGGAGCTCGACCAGGACGTCGAGCCCCAGGTCACCATCACCAGGAAGGGCGAAGACACCGTCGAGGAGTTCCGCGTCAATGGCCAGCTGTACATGGTCAAGGTGACTCCGCCGGGCGGCAGGCCCTACTACCTTTACGATGACGTCGGCAATGGCGACTTCACCCGCCGCGACGCCCAGGATTCGGGCATCCGCGTGCCCAAGTGGGTGATCAAGCGCTGGTGAGCACGCTCGCCGGGTGAACGGAAAAGGCCGGGGATTCCCGGCCTTTTTGCTTGCAGGGGCGGATTCATCCGCCCTAGGACTCCGATCAGGCACCTGCGGGCGGCTGAAGCCGCCCCTACACGCCCCTACAGCCCCGGTATTTCAGGGCGCTTCACACAGGCAGTGCAGGTAGGTGGCCCCCGGGTCGTTCCACAGGGCCAGCCCGGCCAGCTCACTGCGCAGGCGGGCCAGGGTGCTGTCCAGCGGGGACAGGCGGGCCTTCGCGCCTTCGGTGTCCTCGCCGTTGTCGAGCAGCTTGGCCAGCAACTGGTCGCGGGGCGACAGGGGCTTCTCCACGTAGCTCACGTCGTAGTCCTTGAGCCCGGCCCGGGCGGCGGCGGCCTTGATGGCGTCGTCGAGGCCGCCGAGCTTGTCCACCAGGCCCTTGTCCTTGGCCTGGCTACCCAGCCAGACCCGGCCCTGGGCGACCTGGTCCACCGCGGCGACATCCATGCGGCGGTTCTTGCCGACCAGCTCGATGAAGCGCTTGTAGCCGAACTCGATGCTCTGCTGCAGCACGCTGGCCACCTGCGGGTCGAGCGGGCGGCGCGGATCCAGGCCGTTGGCGAGGGGCGTGGTGCCCACCCCATCCACCGCCAGGCCCAGCTTGCCCATCGGGCCGGAGAGGTCCGGCACCATGGCGAAGATGCCGATGGAGCCGGTGAGGGTGGCCGGCCCGGCCCACACCTCGTCGGCCGCCATGCTGATCCAGTAGCCGCCGGAGGCCGCCACCGAGCCCATGGAGACGACCACCGGCTTGCCGGCCTTGCGGGTCAGCTCCAGTTCGCGGCGGATGACTTCCGAGGCCGTGGCGCTGCCTCCCGGGCTATCCACGCGCAGCACCACGGCCTTGATGGCCTTGTCCTCGCGGGCCTGGCGGATCAGGCCGGCCACGGTGTCGCCACCCACCACGCCGGGCGGCTGCTCGCCGTCCACGATGGCGCCCTGGGCCACGATGATGCCCACATGGTCGCTGGCCTGGGGGGCCTCGTCGCGTACCCGCGAGATGTAGGTGGCCATGTCCACGTGTTTGTAGCCGCGCGCGTCGTCGCTGGCGCCGATCCGTTCCTTCAGGAAGTCACGCCATTCGTCGGCTGTCTTGAGACCGTCCACCAGGCCGGCCTTGAGGGCCATCAGGGCGGTGTCGCCCCCGGCCTCGGTCAGCAGGGTCGGGGCCTCGCTGACATAGCGGACCAGGCCGGCCGCCGCCTTGGGGCGGGCCGCCGCGATGTCGGCCTGATAGGCGCGCCAGGCGGCGTCCAGGTAATCACGGGTGGCTTCCCTGTCCTCCGGCGACATGCTGCTGCGGGTGTAGGGTTCGACGAAGGACTTGTAGGTTCCCACCCGGAAGATCTGCATCTTCACGCCCACCTGGTCGAACAGCCCCTTGAAGTAGGTCGGGTAGCGGGCGAAGCCGGACAGGAAGACATAGCCGTCCGGGCTGACGAAGACCTCGTCGGCCTGGGCCGCCAGGTGGTACTGGACCTGGTTGAAGTTTCGGCCATGCACGTAGACCTTTTTGCCCGCCTTGCGGAAGTCGGCAACGGCGGCGGCGATCTCCTGCAGCTTCGACAGGCCGGCGCCGGCCAGGCTGTCGGTCTCGATGACCAGCGCCTTGATGCGGGCGTCGCCCGCCGCGGCGCGGATGGCGTCCACCACGTCACGCAGCAGCACCTGGTGGATACCGTCGCCGCCCTGCAGCACGGCGAGGGGGTTGCGCACGCTGCGTTGCTCCACCAACTGCCCGTTGGGGGCGATCAGCAGGGCCGCCTCGGTGGGCAGGGGCGTCGGTCGGGCGGCCAGCCAACCGGCCACCAGAAAGGCCAGCACGGCCAGGAAAATCAGGTTGAGGCTGAGCTGCCTGAAGCGGTCGATCGCCCGCCACACCGCCGAAAACACTCTTCTCACGACACCAGGCCGTGCTTTCCGATCCATCACATTCTCCAGACGGGCCTGTCGGCCCGGCGACCAGCGGTCGCCTCCAAGGTTTGCGGGGTCCACCAATCCGGTAGAATCCCGCCATGTTTACCAATCCCACTCCCGACCAGCTCCGCAGCCTGCTGCAGGAAGTCCGGACAATTGCCGTCGTCGGCCTGTCGCCGCGCCCGGAGCGCCCGAGTTACCGGGTCTCCCGTGCGATGCAGGGCTTCGGCTACCGCATCGTACCGGTTCGCCCGGCAGTTGCTGAAGTCCTGGGCGAAAAAGCCTATCCGCGCCTCTCCGATATCCCCTTTCCGGTGGACCTGGTGGATGTGTTCCGCGCCGCCGACGAGGTGGGGCCCATCGTGGACGAATGCATCGCCCTGGGGGTCAGGCGCATCTGGCTGCAGGACGGCGTGGTCAACCTCGAAGCCGCCGAACGCGCCCGGGCTGCCGGCATCACCGTTGTGATGGACCGCTGCGTATGGCGGGACTACATGGATCTTATCCCATGAGCAAGAAACTCGCCTTCACCAAGATGCAGGGCCTCGGCAACGATTTCGTGATGATCGATGCGGTGCGCCA
>JAFLDU010000267.1 GCA_017309145.1 Zoogloea sp.
GCGCGTCCAGCTTTCGCCACCGTTATCGGTGCGCAGCACTACCCCGTCATGCCCGACGGCCCAGCCGTTGCGCGCATCCCGTAGGTGCACCGCGGTCAGGTCGGCACGCACCGGCACCGTGGCCTGGCGCCAGTCCTTGCCCCCGTTGGCCGAGAACAGGATGTAGCCCCGTGGCCCGACGGCAACAACACGCGCGCCCTGGCTCGCAATGCTGACCATCGGGCTGTGCAGGGCCAGCGAGCTGATCGGCGCACCGCTGGCAAGGGGGTCGGCTGACGCCCCGGCAACAGGCGCAGAGGCAAGCGCCAGGACCAGAGGCAGCGTGGCGACACGCGCCAGAGCGGCCAGAATGAATCTTTTTTTCACAGCAAAGTCCCCAGTCACCATGGATCGTGGCCGTTGCCGGCGCGCTCATCACAGAGTGCGCCGGCCCGGCCGGACCGCCAACTCACCTGCAGGTCAGCGGGCAGTTTCCCGCGCCACGACAGCCTCAGGGTTCATATCCCGATTGAGCATGGGCTTGTCGAGGACACCATAGCCGCCTTCTAGGCCATCATTGACGAGGGCGTACATCCCCTTATTGAAGTCATAGATGACATTCTTGACCGTGTAGGGCGCGGTCACGTCATAGAGTTGAACCATGGAATTGAACAAGGAACGGTACAGCTTGCCACTCTGATCGTAAGCATCGAACATGCCTGCGCCGTAGGTGTCCTCGTCTAGGTAGTAGGTCCGCTTGGCATAGACGTGACGGTTGCCCGGCTTGAGCGTGGCTTCCACCACCCAAACCCGATGCAGCTCCCAGCGCCAGCACTGGGGATTAGCGTGGTTGGGCATGAATTGCTCATCGCTCTTGCAACCGAAGTACAGCTTGTAGGCGTTGTAGGGGATATACATCTCCTTCTTGCCGATCAGCTTGAAGTCAAAACGGTCCTGCATGCCTGAGAACACGAACAGCTCGTCAAACAGAGTGACGCCACCCATGCTCGAAACCGGGGTGTCGTAGGAGAACTCCGGCGCCAGCTTCACGCGGCGCTGACCGGGGGTATATCCCCAGGCACGGCGGGGCTTCTCGGTGGGGTCGAGGAAGTCCACGAGACCGGTCAGTTCGCCCGCCTTGCGCACCGGCGCTTGGGTGAGCGAATGGGTACGCCAGTACATCTGCGGGTCGCGACCATCCAGGTCGGCGTGGTAGTACGGCGTTTCTTCCAGGGTCTGCTGCTGGGCCGTCATCACAGCCTTGCCGGAAGAGTCCACCACCCACGAACGAGATGACTTGGTGGTGGTGTCGGCCTTGTAACGCAGCAACAGGTTCCACATGACTTCGTTGCCGGTCTTGGGAATCGGGAAAGGTAGTCCGCCACGGCAGTCTGCCTCCACCGCCAGACCGTTCTTGAGCGTCTTGCAGGTGGTAGCATTGCGTACTGTGGCGTCCAGCACTTTGGCCGGAATGGCCGCCGTACGGTGGCTCGGGTAGACATCCATATAGTAGGTCGGATACTTCTTCAGCAGGGTCTTCTGGCCCTCGCTGAGTTTGTCCGCATACTGGTCGACGTTCTTGCCGTCGATGCGCAAAACAGCCTTTTCATCCTTGAAAGGATCGGCCCAGAAGCCACTCTTGGGTTTGAAGTCGGCGGGCGCTTTGGTCAGGCCACCGGTGTACTCGGGAATCGTGCCTTCCTTGTTGCCGGCCTTGATCGCGCCATACTTGGTCAACGACTTGCCCAGCTCCTTGGCCTCCTCGGCACTGACGGCCGCCAGGCTATGCGCCGAAACGATGGTCAGACTCAACAGTGCAACTGCTGCTGCGTGCTTCTTCATGTTCTTTGTCTCCTGATTGCAGCCTTTAGAAGGCCGTCTTGAAGGTGAAGGTCAGCCAGCCCCGATCCGTGGCGCCAACCGCACTGCTCAAACCGTTACCACCAAGCGCTGTGGTCCCGGTGCTGTTGTAGATCGTGGCTGCAGCCATATCGGCATAACGGAGGGTGAACTCGTAGCGCGACGCGTAAGTCATCTTGACCCCGACAGACCAACTCATCAGGCGCTCGAAGCCGCCACCCCCGCTCGGAGCGTTACCGCTCAGACCATAGTTGATCGTCAGTGGGACATCCATATCCCAAGACGGGAAAATATTCAGGTACTGCGGCGTGAAATTGATTGCGATCTGGGCAAAATCATCCGTGGAACAGCCGTCCATTTTGTTGCCAAGCTTGTTGCCCGCAGCCCCCCCTACCTTCGCGCAGTTATAACCCACGGCCTTGTACAGCTCGGGGTTCTTGGTGACTCTGTCGAGACGGCTATAAGCCAGTTCGGCAACGAGATTGGCAACATCCCAGAAAGATGTCTTGGGGAGCGAATACACGCCATTGACGATCGCGTGCCACGTATCCCCACGGGCTCCGGTGTTGTTCACCGAGCTGACGCCGGTCGAGTTCAGGTGTCCGTTCTTGCGCAGAGACAACTCGGAACCGAAGCTCACCGGGCCGATCACCCGCGCAAAGCTCAAGCCCAGCAGGCGCACACCTTCAGGATAGACGAAGCGGAAAGGGCCAGCCGCGCCAAGGTATTGCACACCCGTTTCCGGCGCGTAGTCGTTGAACTCCCGGTAATAAGCACCAAAAGTCGATTCGATTTCCTCTACGTTCAGCTTGGCCGCAACGCCCCAGTTACCGCTACCGTCGGGCTTCTTCGCCTGAGCACGAGCCCAGTTGTTCGGGAGGCGATCCACCGTCGGTGCTGTATCGGCACCCATCAGGTAGGTACCGGCATGGGGAACCCGGGTGGGCTCCCATTCGTAGAAATACTGACCCGCAATGGACAGCCGGTCGGTGACCTGGGCCTTGCCGGACACCTGGCCGACAGGAAGAAAGACCTCTTTGGTCTCGATGCCCGGGCTGGTCACGGCCTTCACACCATCGACCGGCGACTGCGAATACGAAATGGCGTGACCACCGATCAACAGACCTTCGCCCCAGATATTGGTGTGGCGGCCGACCTTGACGTTCAGCGGCACGGCACCGATGTCCATATTGGCCCATACGAAAGCGTCAAGCAGCTCGCCGGACGGGCCATTGACGTAGCGCTTCACGGTGGAACTGTACTCACTATTGCGATAGCTGGTGAGTGCTCCGCCGGGGGCGGTGGTGTGTACCGAGTGATCGTCGTAGGCGTTGTCGTACCACGCTGCACCGGTCACTCGGGCACCGAACTGACCACGGTAGCTTAGATCGAGCTCGCTCAGCCAGTCGACCCGGTTGGTGACGACGCTGCCCTTGCCGAACTTGCTGTCCGACTCGTCGTAGCTGGGGTTGTTCAGCAGCCGGCGATCCTGCGCTTCCATGCGCATACCGAGGTTGTAGCGCAGGGTGTTGTCCCAGCGGATCCGCAGATCGGGGTTACCCGTATCCAGCTCGATCGCCATGGCACTGCTAGCCCAGCCAATCGCAAGCGCTGCCGCCACACCGTGCAGCGGAAAGCTTGTACGACCCAATCCTTTGTTTCTGACCATTTATTGTGTCTCCTCAGATACGACGATGACGACCATGGCCACCCATGATCCCGACGCTCCGGCCCCCCGCCCTGCGGAATTCCGAAACACCATCGACTCCTCATCCTTCGAAGCGCTGCAGGACTTTTCCGCCCTGTCGACGCTCACTGCATTGTACTGAGCATTTTTTAAAAATTCTATAGTCCGATTTAAATTCTAAATACAGAAAAACTAAGCTCTATCGCTCTGACCCAGACCCCGCTCAGCCGGACCGCCTCGCATCCTCAGGGCGGGCATAACGGCCAGCAGGAAAACCAGGCCGACAACCACGAAACACAAGCTGAACGCCTTTCCCATGGCATCTGCCCTATCGAACCCTTGCTCCCGCCCTGTCGCATCCAGCCAACTAAAAAAGATAGTCAGCACGTTTACACCGATTGCCCCACCCAATTGGCGAATGAAATTCAGCGTTCCGGAGGCCTGAGCCAACTGAGTCGACTCGACCAGTTGCAGCGCGCCCAGGTTGAGAGACGGAATAGTCATCCCCAGCCCGATACGCCCCATGGCAATGAGAACAGCCAGTACCACAAACGAATGCTCCACCAGCCCCGACCCGATGAGCAGGAAGGAAACTGCAAAGCACAGCAAACCAAAGATGATCAACCTATGTGCAGCAAAGCAATCGAGCAGACGGCCTGCCATGGTGATGCTCGCCGCCATCGCCAGACCTCCGGGGAGCAGAAGGAGCCCTGACAGACCAGCGTCGTAGTGCAGGACCGTCTGCACATAAAGCGGCAGCAGGTATGTGGAACCGTAGAGACCGAGTCCGTAGGCAAAGGCAACCGTCGCTGAGGCGGCAAAGCGTCGGTTGCAGAACAGTCGCAGCTGCAACAGCGGATGGGAAATCCGCATCTCCCAGACGACCAGCGACACCGTGACAGCCAGCCCTAAACCAAGACGCAGTAGAAAGGCCGGCGCAGCCCAGCCTTCTGAATGCCCGACCGCAAAGCCGGTCAGCAAACAGAAGACGAACAGCGCCATCAGAACCAAGCCGGGCGCATCGAAGCTCTGCGGCGGCCCGCTGATTTCTCGCTCAGGGAGATAGCGCAAGCTTAGGAAAACGCCGGTTACACATAGGGGCAAAGTGACAAAGAAGATGGCTCGCCAGCTCGCCAGGTCGACCAGGCAACCTCCGAGGGCCGGCCCGATGGCAGGTGCCAACACCACGCCCAACCCGAAAGCTGACATGGCTCGCCCCCTCTCCGAGGGCGTGAAAACGCGAAAGATCACTACCAGGCCCAGTGGCTGGATCAGACCCGATATCGCGCCCTGGGCAATACGTGCTGAGATCAGCAGTGGCATGCTGTCGGCCAGGCCACCAGCGAGTGATGCGAGACTGAATAGCACCAGCGCTCCGGCATAGGTAAGCCGCGGGCCGAAGCGCCGCTCGAACCACGCAGCCAGCAACATGGTGGTGACCATCGCCCCCAGAAAGCCCGTGGACAACCACTGGGCATCCTCTGCACTGATAGAGAACTGCCGCATGATTGCGGGAATGGCAACATTGATGATGGTTGCCTCGACCACCATCGAGCCAGTCGCCAACACGACGGTCAGGATCACCAGCAGACGATAACGGAGAGGGGAAAGGCCGTCGTTCACTATGGCAGGATCTGGGGCTGCTGACAGATGCTCGCAGCCCCACCCTGTCCTCCTTCCAGACGTTCAGACAGCCTCGCCCTTCGCGGCAATGCGCGCCCGAACCGAAGCTTCGAAATCACGCTTCAGTGTGGGGTAGTAGGCAATCTGCCCACCCATTCCTCCGGCGATGTCGATGGATGCAGCACTAATGAAGCTGGCGTAGTCGCTGGCCAGGAACAAGGCCATGCCGGCAACGTCCTCGGGCTTGCCGTAGCGGCCCACCGGAACCACCTTCATTACCATCTCATCGAACTCCTCACGGCTTACGCCGGGCCCCATTTCCTTGTAATGGCGCTCCCACTGGCCAGTATCGATCCAGCCCATGTTCAGCGTATTGACCAGGATGTTCTCCTTGGCCAGCGACATGCCCAGGGACTTGGCCAAAGCAATGCAAGAAGCCCGGTTGATCACCGACGGAATACCGTCTGGCGTTGGGATGGTGCCAGCCAGCGCGTTGATTTCGATGATGCGGCCCCAGCGCTGCTTGCGCATGTGCGGCACCACCGCCTGGATGAAGCGGAAGTGGCCCATCTGCAGAATATTGGCGTGTTCAAGGATGGCTTCCGGGGTCAGCGTGTCCAGGTTGCCGCCCTTCCCCTGCCCAGCGTTGTTCACCAGTACATCCACACCGCCCCACTCTGCGGCCACTTCATCAACGAATTCGCGCACACCTGCGGTGTCAGTCACATCCACGGCACGGGCGATCACAGCGCCGGCGCTCTTCGCCAGTTCGGCTCCGGCCTCTTCCACAGCCTTTGCCGTACGGGCGCAAATAGCAACCCGAGCTCCTTCAGCAGCGAAGGCCCCGGCGATCGCACGGCCGATACCCCGGGATGCCCCGGTAACGATGACGCGCTTATTGCTCAGATCGATATTCATGCTGCCTCCTGCCGATGGCTACTTGTTTCACAAGCGCTCGATGATCGTTGCGGTACCCATCCCACCCGCACAGCAGATCGCCTGCAGTCCGTAACGGGCGCCTCGACGTTCCAGCTCGTACAACAAGGACGT
>JAFLDU010000268.1 GCA_017309145.1 Zoogloea sp.
CGCAGGCCAGCGCACCCAGCAGGTAGCGGCCGGCCAGGCGGCGGGCGGCGGGTGAGCTCCGGCCGGCGCTGGCAAAGGGCGTGGGGCCTGCGTCGGGCCACAGCCACAGGCACAGCAGGCCGACCAGGGCGCCGCTGGGCAGGTCGATGAAATGATGTTGGTAGGTGGTCAGCACCGACACAGCGATCAGCACCGCCCAGGCATGCACGGCCAGGCGGAGTCCGCCCCGGCTGGCGGAGGCGAAGCGCACCCACAGGATCACCAGCAGGCTGATGTGCAGGGAGGGCGCCTGGTTGTAGGGCTGGTCGAAGCTCGCCAGGGCGTCGAACAGCCCGCCGAGGAGCCCGTCGGTGGCGGGCCGGGCGAAGCTGAAGCGCAGTGGGAACAGCAGGAAGCAGGCCACCGACACGAGCTGGGCGGTGAGCAGGCGCAGGGCGTGGCGATCCACCTGCAGGGCCGTGCGACAGAGCAGGAAGGACAGCCCGTAGAACAGGTCGATGGACCAGTAGGGCAGGATGGTCCAGGGCATGAAGGGGATGTGTCGCTCCCAGCCGAAGACCACCGCGTCGCTCACGTGCCAGCGGGCCGCCATGGAATTGGCGAAGCCGTAGCTGAGGAAGAAGAAGGGGCCGAGGAACAGCAGCCAGGCTACCCCGCGCCGCCAGGGCAGGGTTTCGGTGGTGGCCGCGACGGGGGTCATGCGGGCCGCCGGCGCGCCAGGGACACGGTGAAGATGCCCCATTCGTCGATGCGCTGGGTGAGCTTGTCGAAGCCGGCCTCGTCCACCAGCTGATCCATCTCGGCCTGGCTGCGCCGGCGCATCACCCAGGCTTCGCCGCCCCGGTGGCTGGTCAGGGCACGGGCGATCAGCTCCAGCTGGGGATGCCAGGGCTGGCCGGTGTACAGCAGGTAGCCGCCCGGCTCGACCGCCTGGGCCAGGCCGGCCAGGGAGCGTCGAACCATGTCGTTGTCGGGGAAGAGCTCGTACAGCCCGGAGACGATGCCGATGGTCGGCCGCGGTGTCACCGCCGCCAGCGAGGCCGGGTCGAAGGCGTCGCCCTGCTCGAAGCGGGCGATATCCTGCAGGCCCTTGGCGCGGATCAGGGCGGCGCCGTCCCGCACGTTGATGTCGCTGAAATCGCGCAGCAGGATGGAGTCGGGCCGTCGAGGGGCGCCTTCGAGGGCTTCCAGCACGTAGCGGCCATGCCCGGCGGCGATGTCCAGGACCCGCTGGGGGCGGCCTTCCTGCTGCAGGTGCTGGAGGGCCAGGCGCAGCAGCTCTTCAAGGTGCAGCTTGCGTTGGCGGATGCCGCGCCAGCCGATCGCATCCAGGTAGTTGCGGTCGATGGCCCGGCCGATGGGGCCGGCGCCGGTGGGGGTGTTGCGATACACGTAATCCAGGGTGCTGCCCGAATCGAAGCCGGTGCGATGCCCCAGGGCCACGCCTTCGGACAACAGGCCGCCCAGTTTCAGGCTGGCCCGGTAGGCCGACCAATAGAGGCCCCGCGGGCTGAGGGCCGGCAGCGGCCGGGCCAGCGCCTCGGCCTCGTTACGGCTGGGGCCGTGTCGGTCGGCATCGCGCAGGTCGGGCCGGCTGGCGGGTTCGGCGAAGCGGCGCAGGATGAAGTCGCGTATGCGGGCCAGGGCTGGCGCCCGGTCCTGCTCGCCGAGGGTGTCGTGGTAGAAGCCGTCGAGGACATGCTTCTCCTTGACCGGCGTGCCCAGCCGTTCGAAGAAGGCATGCTGGGGGGCGTGATGGACCACCCAGTCGGCGCCGGAGATCAGCAGCTGGGTGGGCAGGGTGATGG
The DNA here is from genome assembly GCA_017309145.1 of Zoogloea sp. Classification (GTDB taxonomy): domain Bacteria; phylum Pseudomonadota; class Gammaproteobacteria; order Burkholderiales; family Rhodocyclaceae; genus Zoogloea. The sequence goes on from JAFLDU010000268.1 coordinate 1,809, forward strand.
CCTGGGCGTCGGCGACCACCCGTTCGGCCGCCTCGTAGAGGCCGAGCAGGATGTTCACCGAGATGGCTCGGGCGATCAGCGGGTCGCTGTCGTAGGAGGCCTGGCGGGCCGGATCGTGGGTGAGGAACTTGGCCTTGACGTAGCTATTGACGAAGAAATTGCCGCGCAGCTTCTGCAGCAGGGCCAGCCCGGGCCGCGCGAAGGGCACGTAGAGCTTGACCTGGAAGGCCGGCGAGGCAAGAACCAGGCAGCGCACCGGTGGCGCATAGTCGTGGGCCCAGGTGGACACCAGCACGGCGCCCACGCTCTGGGCCAGCACGGCCATGTCGGCCAGGGCGATGCCGTGGGTGTCGCGGAGATGCTCGACGAAGGTCTGCACGTCGCGCACCGAGGTGCCGAAGCTGGGAGAGTGACCCCGCTCACCCGGCGACAGGCCATGGCCGCGGGCATCCCAGGCGAAGAAGTCGAAGTCCGGCAGGTCCAGTTCGTCCACCAGGTGGGCCAGCCGGCCGGAATGCTCGTGGCCCCGGTGGAACATCACCACGGCGCCCCGCGACGGCTGGCTGGCCGGCCAGTGGCGGTAGAACAGGGCGACCCCGTCGTGGGTCGTGAAGTGGTGTTCCGAAGCGGCTCGTGGGCTCGGCATGAAGCGCCTTTCAGCGCGGACGGGCCTGGGCCACGCCGCCGCGGATACGGTTGTGGATGTTGAGCAGGATGGCGGCCGAGGCGATCGGCAGGATCCATGCGGCCCAGTCGGGCAGGCTGCCGGCCAGGCCCAGCCACAAGCCCAGGGCGCCGAACAGGAAGGCCCGGTCGCTCTTGCCCATCGGCCCGTCGTAGCGGCGTGGGGCGCCGACCATGGGGCCGAGGGCGCCGGCCATCTCGGAGACCGCGGAGAGGAAGATCAGGGCACCCACGTCGGCCCAGGTGAAGGGGGCGATCCACACGAAGGGCAGGTACAGGGCGGCGTCGGAGATCACGTCGGAGAGTTCGTTGAGATAGGCTCCCAGTGCCGACTGCTGGCCGAACTCGCGGGCCAGCATGCCATCCACGGCATTGAAGGCCATCCGCAGGAACATCCACAGGGGGAGCAGCAGGAAGGCCGCCGTGGCCTGCGGGTGGAGGTAGAGCCAGGCTCCCAGGACCAGCGAGACAGCCATCGCCGCCAGGGTCACCTGGTTGGCGGTGATGCCGATCGCGGCGAAACGCGCCACCAGGGGCCGCAGGAGGGCCTGGAAGCGCGGCTTGAGCTGGTAGATGCTGATCATCGTCACAAGGCCCTGGCGGATGTGTCGCTGCGGCCGTAGAGGTGGTGGGCCAGGATCGACAGGCTCGGATTGTTGGGCAGGATCTGGCCGTTCACCTCGAGGATGGGCGTGCCGATCGCGCCAGTGATGCCCGCCCGCTGCAGGCGGTCGTTCAGTCTGTCCTCGGCGGCGGAGTCCTCGTCGATCATGTATTCGGTGACACGGACTCCCATGCGCTCGAACTGGCGGCGCTTCTCGGTGCAGTAGCCGCAGGTGGTCAGGGAGTACATGACGATCCGGTCCTGGCGGGCGTCGTAGCGTGCCAGGAAGGCGGCTTCGTCATCGTGCCGGGGCGTCTCCAGCCCGGCGAGCTGCCTGGGGTCGGGCAGGCTGTCGGGGGTGAAGCGGGCCATCACGCCGGCTCCCGCCACGGCGACAAGCAGGGCACCGACCAGGGCCGGGATGCCCACCGGGCGGCGGCGCGGGCCCCAGGCGTTGTGTTCCTTCTGGCCGGGCACCAGGAGCAGGGCCAGTGCAGCGATGAAGCCGATCACCGGAACCAGGGTGGCGAGGGACCACCAGCCATTGAACCCCAGGTCGTGGCAGCGCAGCACGCTGGCGCGCACACCCCAGACCATCAGCATCAGCACCAGCAGCAGGCCGAGCAGGATGCCGGGCAGGCCGAGGAACAGCATGGCGGGCATCAGCAGCACGGCGGCGGCGAAACCCAGGAAAGCGCTCTGCAGGTAGGCGCTGCGGCCGAAGCGCCCGTCCAGGCCGAATCCGAAAAGGGGGGTGTCGCCGGTGGCTTCGTCCTCCGCCAGGGCCGTCTGCCGTGGCGTGGCGGCGGATTCATTGCGCTCGCTGGCCATGGCCTTGGCGGCGGCCGCGTAGCGGGGCATGTCGATGGAGCAGGCCCGGCACAGGGTGCGGGGGGGTTGCTGTTCGCCGCAGGCCGGGCAGGTCATGGTGGCGGCTTGGGCTTGCACAGGCGCTGGTTGCGGCTCCGGCTCGGCGAGGAGGGGGGCGGCGGACCTGGGGAGGTCGGCACCTCCGGCGGGCTGTTCCGGCGGGGCCGCGGCCGTCTCGGGCAGGGGGGGCTCCACCACCACCTTCAGGCCGATGCCGGTGAGGGTGCTCAGATAGTGTTCGGCCTGCCAGGTGGCGAGGCCCTTGCGGAGCGTGACCCGCTCGCCGGAGAAGACCCGTTCCAGGGTGTCGGCCGGACATTTGAGCAGACCCTGAAGGGCGGCGCGGGTGCTTGCAGGGTCATGGCCCGGCAGGACTTCGCCGAAGAACAGGATCTCGTGGGTGGTCGTCACGGGAGGCTTCCGGAAAGGGGGCGAACGGCATTCTAAGGTTCCCCCCGTGCCGCGGCAATGACGGCGGGCTGCGGGTTGTGGCGGATTGCCGGCGCCGCTTCACCTGCCCGGCCGGTGGTGCTATCGTCGCCGCCCCACCGGAGAGCGCACCATGTCCCTGCCTGCCTGCTTCCCCCTTGCCCGCCCGCGTGACCTGGCCGAGGCCGAGGCGCAGATCGCCGTGATCCGGGATCTGCTGGCCGATGCCGGGCTGGGGCATCGCAACCCGCCGCCGGCGCCCACCACCTGCTGCGGGCGGGGCTGCAATGGCTGTGTCTGGGAGGGCTTCTACGCGGCCCTGGGCTGGTGGAAGGATGACGCCCGGGAACTGCTGGCCGGGTCGGCCGGCGATCCCGCAGCCTGACTTGGCAGCGCCCCCGAAAACCCCGTAAAATCCGTGCCTTGCCGAGGAGCGTTGCGACCCATCCAAGTCATGGGCCAGGCTCGGCAATCAACAACGGCGCTCGCAAACCTTCCAGCCGGGTTTGCCGCGCCGTTCGCGTTTGTGACGTCCCTGCGTCCGAAGCGTCCGCGTCGCTGTCCGGCTGTGTCCATCCGTACCCAGAGGTAGATCCATGCAAGCCGACCGCACGCCCGAACTCCAGTCCCTGCTCACCCACCGCATCCTGATCCTGGACGGTGCGATGGGCACCATGATCCAGCAGCACAAGCTGGGCGAGGCCGACTACCGGGGCACGCGCTTCGCCGATCATGCCAAGGACCTCAAGGGCAACAACGACCTGCTGGTGCTGACCCGCCCCGACGTGGTCGGCGGCATCCACCGGGCCTACCTCGAGGCCGGTGCCGACCTCATCGAGACCTGTACCTTCAACGCCACCCGGGTGTCCCAGGCCGAGTACGGGCTGGCCGACGTGGCCTACGAGCTCAATGTGGAAGGGGCGCGCCTGGTGCGCCAGCTGTGCGACGAATTCACGGCCGCCAACCCGGCCAAGCCGCGCTTCTGCGCCGGCGTGCTGGGCCCCACCTCGCGCACCCTGTCGATCTCGCCGGATGTGAACGACCCGGGCTTCCGCAACATCAGCTTCGATGCGCTGGTGGACGACTACTACGATTCCGCCCGGGGCTTGCTGGAAGGCGGGGCGGACATTCTGCTGATCGAGACCATCTTCGACACCCTCAACGCCAAGGCGGCGGTGTTCGCGGTGGAGAAGCTCTTCGCCGACCTCGGCAAGCGCATGCCGGTGATGATCTCCGGCACCATCACCGATGCCTCCGGCCGCACCCTGTCGGGCCAGACCGCCGAGGCCTTCTGGAACTCCCTGAGCCACGCCCGGCCGATCAGCTTCGGGCTCAATTGCGCCCTGGGGGCCAAGGAGCTGCGCCAGTACGTGGACGAGCTGTCCACCGTCTGCGACACCTTTGTCTCGGCCCACCCCAATGCCGGCCTGCCCAATCCCCTGTCGCCCACCGGCTATGACGAAACCCCCGAGCAGCTGGCGGCGGAGATCGTCGAGTGGGCCCGCAGCGGCCTGGTGAACATCGTCGGCGGCTGCTGCGGCACCTCGCCGGCCCATATCAAGGCCATCGCCGAGGCGGTGAGCCTGGTCACCCCGCGCACCGTGCCGGACGTGGAGAAGAAGCTGCGCCTGTCCGGCCTGGAGCCCTTCAACGTGGGCGCCGATTCGCTGTTCGTGAACGTCGGCGAGCGTACCAACGTCACCGGCTCCCG
>JAFLDU010000269.1 GCA_017309145.1 Zoogloea sp.
GCGAGGGTGGCGAGGCCCTTGTGGGGGACGGTGCGCAGCACGCCCATCAGGCTGCCCAGGGCGAGGGCGATGAGCCAGGCGGAGAGGGACAGCAGGATGGTGGTCTGCAGGCCGGACAGCATCCAGCCCAAGTAGGTGGTGTCGCCGGTGGGGACGACGCTGCTGAAAATGCTCCAGTTCCAGTTGTAGGCCATGGCGGTACTCGCAGCTGAGTGGGAGGCGCAGCGCGGCCCCTTGAGGGCCGCGCCGAAAGAGGCTTACTCGAAGGGCCTGTCGTTGGGGGCCTTGTAGAGCTTGAGCATGGAATCGGAGAGCGGGAAGTTGAGGTTCAGGCCCTTGGGAGGGATGGGTTGGGTGAACCACTTCTTGTAGATGGCCTCGGCCTCGCCGGAGGTCATGGCCTTGGCGAGGGCGGTGTCGACGAGTTTCTTGAAGCCGGGGTCGTCCTTTCTCATCATGCAGCCGTAGGCCTCGAAGCTCTGGGGCGTGCCGGTGACGAGCCAGTCGGCGGGGCGCTTGGCCTTGGCCATTTCGCCGTAGAGGAGGGCGTCGTCCATCATGAAGGCGACGGCACGGCCGGTCTCGAGGGTGAGGAAGGACTCGCCGTGATCCTTGGCGGAGATGATGTTCATGCCGAGCTTCTTCTCCTCGTTCATCTTGCGGATGAGCCGCTCGGAGGTGGTGCCTGCGGTGGTCACGACGTTCTTGCCGCCGAGGTCGGGGAAGTCCTTGATGCCGGATTCCTTCTTGGTCATCAGTCGGGTGCCGATGATGAAGATGGTGTTGGAGAAGGCGACCTGGCGCGCGCGCTCGGCGTTGTTGGTGGTGGAGCCGCACTCGATGTCGACGGTGCCGTTCTGGACGAGTGGGATGCGGTTCTGGGAGGTGACGGGGGTGAGCTTGACGGCGAGGGTGGGGAGCTTGAGCTCGGCCTTGACGGCGTCGACGACCTTGAGCATGAGCTCCTGGGAGTAGCCGACGACCTGCTGCTTGTCGTCGTAGTAGGAGAAGGGGATGGAGGACTCCCGGTGTCCCAGGGCGATGGTGCCGCTGTCCTTGATCTTCTTCAGGGTCGGAGACTCCTGGGCCAGCACAGGCTGGGCAAGAGCGGCGAAGATCAGACAGGTGGCGGCGAGCTTGAACGGGGTACGCATGGTGCTGGACTCCTGCAAGGGTTGAGGACGTTGGGTGCCTGGGCGTCGGCTGTCCTTTACATTGCAGAGCGCGTGCCAGCCCGGTGCGGGCCTGAGAGAGATTTCAAGTTATTGATTTATATGGAGTTGGCGTTGAGGTATGAGGGGGTGGTGTTCGGATTTCCGAATGTACCCCGTTATGGGTAACCGGATTTCCGTTCGGAACGCCGAACGGGGCGGCACGGTGCCGGGCTGCTAAAATGCGCACCTCAGACTTTCGCTCAGCTCGACGTACCGCCATGACCCAGACCCTGCTCACCCTTGCCCGCCCCGACGACTGGCACCTGCACGTGCGCGATGGCGCCGCCCTGGCTGCCGTGGTACCCGATACCGCCCGCCGCTTCGGCCGGGCGCTGATCATGCCCAACCTCAAGCCGCCGGTGACCTCCGTGGAGCAGGCCGCCGCCTACCGGGCGCGCATCCAGGCCGCAGTGCCGGCAGGGCTCAAGTTCGATCCGCTGATGACGTTGTATCTCACTGACAGCCTCAAGCCCGATGAGATCGACAAGGCCGCCGCCAGCGGCTTCATCCCCGCCGCCAAACTCTATCCGGCGGGTGCGACGACCAACTCGGATGCGGGCGTCACCGACATCGCCAAGGTGTATCCCGTTCTCGAACGGATGGCGGAAACGGGCTTGGCCCTGTGTGTTCATGGAGAGGTGACCCATGCTGACGTGGATATCTTTGATCGCGAGCGTGTCTTTATCGATCGCGTACTGGCGCCGCTTGCAGCGCGCTACCCGACCCTGCGCATCGTCTTCGAGCACATCACGACGGCTGACGCGGCGCAGTTCGTGAACGACAGCGGGGCGAACGTGGGCGCCACCATCACGGCCCACCACCTGCTGCTCAACCGCAATGCGATCTTTGCCGGCGGCATCCGCCCGCACCACTATTGCCTGCCGGTGCTCAAGCGCGAAACCCACCGGGAGGCCCTGGTGAAGGCGGCCACCTCCGGCAGCACCAAGTTCTTCCTGGGGACGGACTCCGCCCCCCACGCGAAGACCACCAAGGAAGCGGCCTGCGGCTGCGCCGGCTGCTATACCGCCCATGCCGGCATCGAGCTGTACGCCGAAGCCTTCGAGCAGGCCGGTGCGCTGGACAAGCTGGAGGCCTTCGCCAGCTTCAACGGGCCGGATTTCTACCGCCTGCCGCGCAACGCCGACACCCTCACCCTGGTGAAGGAAGACTGGAACGTGCCTGCCGGTCTGGACTACCTGCCCGGCGACCCGCTGGTGCCGCTGCGCGCTGGCGAGACCATCGGCTGGAAACTGGCCTGACCTTCGCTCCCTTTCCGATCCGATCGACGATGCGCCTCTTTTCCATCAAGCCCCTGTTGCTCCTGGCCGTGCTGCCCATGCTGGCGGCCTGCGAGTATGAAGGGGCGGCCTTCATCATCAATGGCAACAAGGACGAGAACATCAGCCTGGTGCGGGAGCAGACCTGGTTCTGGAGCAGCGAGGTGAATCAGGCCATCGTCGTGTCACGCATGCCCACCTGCATGCGCCGCCATGAGATCAAGGCCGGCGTGGCGGGCACGGTGAAGATGGAGGTCTACGAGGCGGGCAGCAGCCTGTGGGCCCTCAAGCAGGGCAAGAGCTGGTATCTGGCGAGCACCGAGAAGTGCGAGTTCCAGCGCTGGACGGAGCCGCCGGATGAACCGCCGGGCCGCCTGGTGGGGACCTTCACCCGCAAGAACGATCAGCTGGAGTTCCTGCCGGCGGAGGCGCCCGCCAAGCCCATCAGGCCGGCGGACGAGTGAGACGGCGTCCCAGGTTCGTGCGCAGCAGCCCGTAACCTGCCGCCGCACCCACCGCATCGGCCAGCAGGTCCCACGGGTCACCGACCCGGTTGGTGGTGAACACGTGCTGGCATACTTCGATGGTCAGGCCATAGGCCACCAGTCCGCAGAACAGCGCCGCCAGTCTGGCCGGCCACCCCTTTCCGCCCAGCAGCATCAACACCACGAAGGCGCCGGTGTGTTCCACCTTGTCCTGAAAGGAGAACACCGTGATCGCCTCCGGCAGGGGGATCATGGCCAGGATGAAGATGGCGATGAGGGCCAGGGCGAAGAGGCTGCGGGCGAAGGGCATGGCGTTGAGCATGAGTGGCATCGAGGTGTTGCGTTGCCGCATTCTAGCCTCCGCGGCCTCGCCCGGAGCAGTCTGGTGAACTGCGGAAGCGCCGGTGGCCCCGGGGGATCATGTCACGGCGGGTGGTGGTGATTGTTCATATCGCGCTGCAGCACCCCTCGGGCATCATGATGACACCGGTGCTGTGCCGGGCCTTGCTTTCCGTCCCCAATGAATGTCCCACTCGATGCCTTCGACCTCCTCGATCAGGGGGTGGCCATCTTCGATGCGCAGCACCAGCTGATCTACCAGAACGCACCCTTCGTCGCGATGGTGGCGCCGGGGCGGAGTCCGTTCCGGGAAGGGTCGAGGCTGATCCTCGTCCTCGATTGCGTGGCCGCCCAGGGAGGCGGGCAGGGCGAGACGCTGCGCAGCCGGCTGTCCTCGCTGCGCGAGCCGATGTCGGCGGGGGACGAGCGGCAGGTCGAGCTGGTGGGTGAGCGTGGGCGCCATCTCTTCATCACGGCCCGGGTCACGGAGAGCGATACCTTGTTGCTGCAGGTCCGGGACATCACCCTGGAGAGGCGTTCGACGGCCAAGCTCGAGAGTGTCATGAAGGTGGCCGTGTCGACCCTGGCCAATCTCGCCGAATACCGGGATACCGATACCAGCGAACACGTGTTGCGGGTGGCCCGGCTGACCCATGAGATCGCCCGCGAGCTGGCGGGCATGGGCGACCCCGGCGACGAGCTGAGCACCGATTTTCTGTCCCACGTTGGCACGGCCAGCATGCTGCACGACATCGGCAAGGTGGGGGTGCCCGACAGCATCCTGCTCAAGAACGGCCAGCTCGAGCCGGAGGAGCGGGCCCTCATCCAACGCCATGCGGAGGACGGCGGCGGCATCCTCAGGAAGGCCAGCCGCCTGCTGCCCGAGAGCCTGCACTTCCGCCTCGCCGCGGAGATCGCCTTCTCCCATCATGAGCGCTGGGACGGCAAGGGCTATCCCAACCAGCTGGCCGGTGAGCAGATCCCCTTGTCTGCGCGCATCGCCTCGGTCGCTGACGTTTTCGACGCCCTTTCTTCGGAGCGCCCCTACAAGGCGGCATGGCCTCTCGATAAGGTCGAGGCCTACATGCGGGAGGGGGCAGGGACCCAGTTCGACCCACGCATCGTTGATGCGCTGTGCAAGGTCCTGGAGATCCGTCGGCGGGCGAGCGACATCCAGTGGTCCTCACTGATGAGCCTGAACGATCCGGTGGTCGATCATGACCACAGCGTGCTGCTCACGTTGATCAACCAGATCTCCCTGGATGCCAATTGCCACGACCAGAGCGCGGTGGAGTTCGTTGTCGACGAACTGGTCGGCTACACGCTGTCGCATTTCGGCCGGGAGGAGCGTCTGCTCGAGCGCAACGGCTATCCCCACCTGCAGGCGCACAAGGAGGTTCACCGCCGCATGGCGGATGAGGTGATCGCCCTGCGTGAGAAGCTCCGCAACAACTTCACGCCGGCTCTGGGCGAGGAGATCTCACGCTATCTCCGCAACTGGCTGACCAATCACATCCTGATCGAGGACAAGAAGTTCGCCCAGTACCTGGGCCACTGAGGCAGGCTCAGGTCCTCTCGGCCCGCCTCCGCGCCAGCCATTCCCAGACCAGTCCGCCGGGCGAGTCCTGGCCGGTCAGCACGTACTGCAAGGTGTGGCCGTTGAAGAGAGTGAGGCCCAACTCCCTGCGCGCCTGCTCGGTGCCGACCAGCAGGATCTGGTCGCCCAGCCGGATGCGTTCGTCGCCGGCGGGCAGAATCGTCGGGGAGCAGCGTTCACGTAGCAGCAGCAGCGGGCGGCAGGCCAGCGGCGGACGGCCTGTGACCGGCGCAAGCAGTAGCTCGTCGAGGGTGGGGGCGGCCTCCTGGCGCATCAGCGCGCGGTAGATCGACGGTGCCTGGGCGAGGTTCAGGGTGATGCTCCAGACCGTGGGCACGTCCCAGCCGAAGCGTCCGGTGAGTTCGTTGAGGAGCTCGCAGGCCCAGGGCTCGTCGCTCTTGCGGACGGCGTCGAGGAAGGGGGCGAGCAGGGGGGTGGTCAGGATGGCCAGGCACTCATGGGAGACGATCTCACTGGGGACCACGGTGAAGTCGGACTCGAAGGCGTCGAACAGGGCCCGGTTGGCGACCTGGTTCTGCCGCAGCACGGTGAACAAGCCGGGGTTCATCTGGCGTGCGGTGACCACGATGGACAGGTTGTTCACGTCGTGTCCGGTGGCGGCCACGATACCGACGGCGTCCTGGATGCCCGCTGCCTGGAGCGCTTCGTGACCGGTGCCGTCACCTTTGACCCAGGTATGGGTGGGGTCGGCCGGCGGTGCCCGATCGATGATGGTGACGGGCAGGCCTGCGTTCTCTAGGGCGCTGGTCATGACCCGCCCGAAGGTGCCGTAGCCGCACAGCACCCAGCGCCCGGCAGGCGGGTCGCGGTGGCGGGTGACCGTGGTGCCCGGCAGCCCTGTGAGCCACAACAGCAGGTGATAGGCCGCCGGCGAGTGCAGGGCGAGGGCCATGTACTCGCCGAACTTTTCGAAGGGGTTGATGATGTGGCGGGTGCCGAAGGAGGCCATGTTGGCGACCGTCTCGGCGTGTTCGGCGCGGCACAGGGCCGGCAGCGACGGCGCCAGCAGGCGGGCCGCGATGGCTACTGCGAGGTTGGTGCTGTCGTCGTTGGTGAGGGTGATCACGCCCCGGCAGTACTTGCTGGTAAGCCCTGCGAACAGCAGCGTATCTGGCTGCCCGGCATCGGCGCACAAAGCCGGCATATCGGCGGAGTAGCTCTGCAGCTCCAGGTCGCCGACCTTGGCTTGGTCCCTCTCGATCACCACCGCCCGGTAGCCCATC
>JAFLDU010000270.1 GCA_017309145.1 Zoogloea sp.
GATCAAGGCTGCGGACAACACCCCGGCCGTGCATCCTAAGCAGTACGACCTGTCTTCGCTGCGCATCCTGGGCTCCGTCGGCGAGCCGATCAACCCGGCGGCCTGGGAGTGGTACTACGAGAACGTTGGCGGCGGTCGCTGCCCGATCGTGGACACCTTCTGGCAGACCGAGACCGGTGGTCACATGATCACCCCGCTGCCCGGCGCCACCCCGCTGATCCCCGGTTCCTGCACCCTGCCCTTCCCGGGCATCCAGGCCGCCGTCGTGGATGAGACCGGTACCGAAGTGCCCTGGGGCCAGGGCGGCATCCTGGTGGTCAAGCGTCCGTGGCCGTCCATGATCCGTACCATCTGGGGTGATCCGGACCGTTTCGTGAAGTCCTACTACCCGGCCGACTTCCAGGGCAAGCTGTACCTGGCGGGCGATGGCGCGATCCGCGACAAGGACACCGGCTACTTCACCATCACTGGTCGTATCGACGACGTGCTGAACGTTTCCGGTCACCGCATGGGCACGATGGAAATCGAATCCGCCCTGGTTGCCCACGAGAAGGTTGCCGAGGCAGCCGTGGTGGGCCGTCCGGACGATCTGACCGGCGAAGCCATCGTGGCCTTCGTGGTGCTCAAGGGGGCCCGTCCGAGTGGCGAAGAGGCCGCCAAGGTGGTCAAGGAACTGCAGAACTGGGTCGGCCAGGAAATCGGCCCGATCGCCAAGCCCAAGGACATCCGCTTCGGTGAGAACCTGCCGAAGACCCGTTCCGGCAAGATCATGCGCCGCCTGCTCCGTCAGTTGGCCAAGGGCGAGGAAATCACCCAGGACACCTCCACGCTGGAAAACCCGGCCATTCTGGACCAGCTGAAGGGCTAATCAAACTCACCGTCCCGGTCCGCGACCGGGTAAGCCGGCAGCCGGCGATTCCCCCGAATCGCCGGAAATAAAAAAATCATTGCCGGTTGAGACAAAGGAATAACAGGGGAGGAACCCGGCGCAGTCAGGCCGGGGGTTGAGGGGGAGAAAAAGGCGCGTTCATCGCGCCTTTTTTTCGTTCACGTTTTTGTGCTTCGCAACATGCACGGCATATTTAGTGTTTCCCGCCCTGCCGCTGAAGAACCGCGCCAATCATGGCTTTCGGTAGTTTTTGCATACGTAAGGTCGACGTAAGCGTCGCTCTGTAACTTTCAACCACCCTTAAAGGAGTCCTTTTGGCTCCCCGCAGGTTAATTCGAAGAGGAGGAGAGATATGAAAGACGACCTCGGCGACCGCATCCGGGCAAATCCGAAATACCAGGAGCTGGTCTCAAAGCGCAATAGCTATGGCTGGATCATGACGATCCTGATGCTTGTCGTTTATTACGGCTATATCTTGCTGATTGCGTTCAACAAGGAGTTCCTTTCCCAGAAGATGGGGGCAGGCGTAACTTCCGTGGGGATCCCCATTGGCGTTGGCGTCATCCTGTTCACCGTGATCATCACCGGTATTTACATTCGCCGCGCCAACACCGAGTTTGATGCGCTGAAGGAACAAGTCATCAAGGAGGCCACCAAGTGATGCGCTCTTCCAAATTCCTTGCCGGTCTGCTGGCCTTGCTGGCCTCTGGTGCCGCGCTTGCCGCGGGTGCTGATCTGGGCGTCGCTGAGAAGCAGGCCACCAACTGGACAGCGATCATCATGTTCGGCGTATTCGTGGCCGGCACGATGTTCATCACCAAGTGGGCGGCCTCCAAGACCAAGTCGGCGGCTGACTTCTACACGGCCGGTGGCGGCATCACCGGTTTCCAGAACGGCCTGGCGATCGCCGGTGACTACATGTCCGCCGCGTCCTTCCTGGGTATCTCCGCCGCGGTGATGGCCAATGGCTACGACGGCCTGATCTTTTCCATCGGCTTCCTGGTCGGCTGGCCGATCATCACCTTCCTGATGGCAGAGCGCCTGCGCAACCTGGGCAAATTCACGTTTGCCGATGTGGCCGGTTACCGCTTCCAGCAAACCCCGATCCGCGCCTTTGCGGCATCCGGCACGCTGGTCGTCGTGGCCTTCTACCTGATTGCCCAGATGGTCGGTGCCGGTCAGCTGATCAAGCTGCTGTTCGGTCTTGAGTACTGGATGGCCGTGGTGATCGTGGGCGCCCTGATGATGGTGTATGTGCTCTTCGGTGGCATGACCGCCACCACCTGGGTGCAGATCATCAAGGCTGTGCTCCTGCTGGCGGGTGCCTCCTTCATGGCCTTCATGGTGCTGGTGAAGTTTGGCTTCAGCCCCGAAGCCATGTTCGCCAAGGCTGTCGAGATCAAGACCGCTCTTGCTGCCAAGGACGCCAAGCTCATCGAGGAAGCCACCGCCAAGGGCATTGACGTGGCGGTTGCCGCGGCCAAGAAGGGTGACTCCATCATGGGGCCGGGTACCTTCGTGAAGGATCCGATCTCCGCCATCTCCTTCGGCATGGCCCTGATGTTCGGTACCGCCGGCCTGCCCCACATCCTGATGCGCTTCTTTACCGTGCCGGATGCCAAGGAAGCCCGCAAGTCCGTGGGTTGGGCAACTGTCTGGATCGGCTACTTCTACATCCTGACCTTCATCATCGGCTTCGGTGCCATCTGCTTCGTGCTGACCGACCCGACCTTCCTGGACGCCAAGGGCGCCTTGAAGGGCGGCGGCAACATGGCGGCGATCCACCTTGCCAATGCGGTTGGCGGCAACGTCTTCCTCGGCTTCATCTCCGCGGTTGCCTTCGCCACCATCCTGGCCGTGGTTGCGGGTCTGACCTTGTCTGGTGCGTCTGCCGTGTCCCACGACTTGTACGCCACCGTGTTCAAGAAGGGTAATGCCGACTCCGCTTCCGAGCTGCGCGTGTCCCGTATCACCACCATCGTCCTCGGCATCATCGCGGTGGTTCTGGGTATCGCCTTCGAGAAGCAGAACATCGCCTTCATGGTGTCCCTGGCCTTCGCGATCGCCGCGTCTGCCAACTTCCCGGTGCTCTTCATGAGCGTGCTGTGGAAGGACTGCACCACCAAGGGTGCGGTGATCGGCGGTTTCCTGGGTCTGATCTCCTCAGTGGTGCTGACCGTGGTCTCCCCGTCCGTCTGGGAAGCCACTCTGGGCAATCCGAAGGGCTCTGCCTGGTTCCCCTACACCTCGCCGGCGCTGTTCTCGATGACCATCGGTTTCGTTGGCATCTGGATCTTCTCGCTGCTCGATCGCAGCAAGAATGCCCAGCAGGAACGTGCTGACTTCGAAGCTCAGCTGATCCGCTCGGAGACCGGTATTGGTGCTGCAGGCGCCTCTGGCCACTGAGTCCTGAGCGCTTCCCGCCCTGCATGCACGGGCGGTGAGTCAAGAAACCCCGGTTCGCCGAAAGGCGGCTGGGGTTTTAGTTTTTTGGGAGGTCTGAAACTGGCGTGGGAGGGGCCGGCGCGCGCGCAGCGCCAGCGCCCGATGGAGCACGTTGCCCTGTGCTAGACTCAGACGAATTTGTCTTGGGATGTAACAAGACCCCGGCTCGCACAGTGCGGGTCAGGGTGGGGATGTAGAGGCTCGTCGAGCAACGAAAAAAGACGGCGGGGGTTGGCCCGTCGGGCGGGCCAGCCCCCGAGGCGTTGTCGCCGCTTGCGCAGCAGACGTGCCCCCAAGACCGAGTAAAAGGAGAACAGCGGACCTAATGTGCCCCAGTCCGCTTACTTCAAACTTACACTCCTGCCTTGCGAAGGACGCCATGCGGATCCTGTTGGCTGAAGATGACCCAATCATTGCGGACGGTCTGTGCCGCGCCTTGAAGAAAGCCGGCTACGCCGTCGATCATGTTCCCAACGGCGCCGAAGCAGATGCTGCGCTGATGAGTCAGACCTTTGACCTGCTCATCCTCGACCTTGGCTTGCCCAAGCTCTCCGGCATCGAGGTCTTGCGCCGCCTGCGCGCCCGCAAGTGCGCCATGCCGGTCCTCATCCTCACCGCCCAGGATGGTGTCGAGGACCGCGTGCGTGGCCTGGATGCCGGGGCCGACGACTATCTCACCAAGCCCTTTGCCCTGCCTGAACTCGAGGCACGCGTGCGGGCCCTGACCCGCCGGGGGACCGGACAGGCCCGCTGCATCGAGTACGCGCGTCTCGTCTATGACCAGGCCGACCGCGTCGCCAAGATCGACGGACAGGTCGTCGAACTCTCCGCCCGTGAGATCGGACTCCTCGAAGTCCTGCTCCTGCGTGCGGGCCGCCTGGTGAGCAAGGAGCAACTGGTGGATCACCTGTGCGGCTGGGGCGAGGAAGTTTCCAACAACGCCATCGAGGTTTACGTCCACCGCCTGCGCAAGAAGCTGGAGCAGAGCGGCGTGCAGATCGTGACCGTGCGGGGGCTCGGATACTGCCTGGAAAAGCCTGATGTGGTCGCCTAGGTGGCGAAAGACGGCGGACGAAGGCGAGGGTGACGGCAAGGCCTTCAACTCCCTGTTCGGCGAGATCCTCGACTGGATGCTGGCGCCGCTGCTGTTCCTGTGGCCCATCTCCATCATCGTCACCCACAACGTTGCCAACAGCATCGCCAACCAGCCCTACGACCAGGCACTTGCCGTCAACGTGCGGGCCATCGCCCGGCTGGTCAAGCTCGAAGGCGGCCAGGCACGGGTCAATTTCCCCGCCCCGGCCCGGCTGATCCTGCGTGCCGACGAAGACGATACGGTCTATTACCAGGTCATTGGCTTCAAGGGCGAGCTGCTGGCGGGCGACAAGGACATTCCGCCCATCGCATCACCTGACAACGTGGTCCCCGACCTGGTCATGTTCCGGGATGAAACCATCGCCGGCGAAGAGGTCCGTGTGGCCTACCAGTTCTTGCAGCCCATCGACAGCCAGCCCGGCAAGCTGGTCGTCCTCCAGGTGGCCGAGACCCGCAACAAGCGCAGTACGCTGGCATCCCGCGTCGTCACGGGGGTGCTGTTGCCCCAGTTCGCGATCATCCCGATTGCCGTCATCCTGGTCTGGATGGGGCTTTCGCGCGGCATCGCCCCCCTCAACAACCTGCAGCGCCTGATCCGTCGGCGCCGCCCTTCCGACCTCTCCCCGATCTCGGTGTCGGGTGTGCCTGAGGAGGTGCGGCCGCTGATCATCGCCTTCAACGAGATGATGGCCCGCCTCGAGGAAAACCTGCAGGCCCAGCAGCGCTTCATTGCTGATGCGGCCCACCAGATGCGCACCCCGCTGACCGGCCTGCGCATGCAGACCGACCTTGCCCTGATGGAAACCGACCCCGCCCAGGTGCACCGCTCGCTGGTGCATATCTCCCAGAGCGCCGAGCGTGCTGGTCACCTCATCAACCAGTTGCTTTCGCTGGCCCGGGCGGAAGCCAGCTACGAGAAGATCTACGCCGTCGAGCGCGTCGACCTGGAGAGCCTGCTGCGCACCATGCTCAGTGACTTCGTGCCCCGGGCCCGCCAGAAGAACATCGATTTCGGCCTGGAAACCACCGGCGCTCCGCTGGTCATCGATGGCAACCCCGTGCTGCTCGGAGAGCTACTCAAGAACCTCATCGACAACGCCATCAAATACACCCCCGAGGGAGGGTGCGTGACCGTGCGGACCATCGCCACCGAGCGCGCCATCGTCGAGGTAGAGGACACGGGCATCGGCGTGCCAGACGCCGATCGGGAGCGCGTCTTCGAACGCTTCTATCGCGTCCTCGGCAGCTCCGAGAACGGCTCCGGCCTGGGCCTGCCGATCGTCCGCGAAATCGCCGAACTGCACCGCGCAAAAGTCAGCCTCATCCCCAACCCCTCCGGCAAGGGCACCATCGCCCAGGTCGTCTTTCCGCGCAGTCGGGGCGCGATGGATGAAGCCGACACACCGCCGCCCATCGCCGTTCCAGAGCAGTTTCCACCTGCCTGATGCCCTTGCAATCGATGGGGCAGGGATATTCAACAGAAAATTCAAATTTCTCTTGACGGCACTCTTAGTCCTTCCTATAATGCGCTCTCTCTCAGGCCAGTTAGCTCAGTTGGTAGAGCAGCGGATTGAAAATCCGCGTGTCCGTGGTTCGATTCCGCGACTGGCCACCAAGAATTATCAAGCACTTAGCCCAGCCCATAAAGCTGGGCTAAGTGCTTTTTGTGCCTCGTTCTGACGTTTTTCTGTCAGACG
>JAFLDU010000271.1 GCA_017309145.1 Zoogloea sp.
GCCGGCGTCGAGGCGGGAGATGTCGAGCAGGCTGTCCAGCAGGTTCTCCATGGTCTCGGCCGACACGGCGATCTGCTCGACGAGCCGGTGGGTGTCGGGGGCGTGGGGCTTCTGGCCCAGCTCGGCGACGAACAGCCCGAGGGCATGCATGGGCTGCCGGAGGTCATGGCTGGCTGCGGCGAGGAAGCGCGTCTTGGCCTGGTTGCCCTGCTCGGCCTCTTCCTTCTTTTTCTTCAGCTCCCGGGTGGCGGCTTCGATCTGGCGTTCCAGGTCTTCCCGGGAGGCGCTCAGCCGGTCGGCCATCTCGTTGACCCCGAGCGCCAGCATGCGCAGGCTCTTGCCGCCCTCGGCCGGGACTCGCGCGGTAAGCCTGCCCTGGCCGAAGCTGGCCACCGTCGAGGCGATCCGCTGGATCGGCCCGGAGATGCCGCGGCTCATGCGCAGGGCCAGGATGATGCTGGCGAACAGGATCGCCGCCACCATGACGATGGCTGTACGTAGCAGTCGGGCTTCTTCGTCGCGCAGGGAGTCGCGGCTCATCTCGACCAGGACTTCCCCATGGTGCGGTTCGCCGGGAGCGCTGGTGTTGCTGCCGGTTTCGAGGAAGGCGTCGTCAAGGATCACGCCGGGGCCGGTGACTTTCTCGCGGAAGCGCAGGGTGGCTTTACGCTCGCGGGAGCCCAGCGGAAGGCTGTCCTGGGTGGGTAGGCGTGCGCTGTCCGCGAGGATCTCCTGCAGGGGGCTGAATACCGTGACGCGGACGACGTCCTGTTCCTGAAGGATGGCGTTGGCCTGCTTGCGGAGGCTATCCAGGTTACCGGAGAAGACGCCGTACTCGCTGGCCGCGGCGAGCTGGCGGGCCAGGGCCTTGCCTCGCTGGACGTGGGCGGCCTCCAGGTCGGACAGACGTGTGGAAGTGAAGTAGGCGATCAGCACCAGGGCCATCACCATGGTTGGCAGCACCGCCACGAGGATGGCCCGGGCGCGGATGTCCAGATCGCTCGGTCGGATCACTGGCCTGCCTCCTGGCGCTCGAGGCGCTCCTTGATGAGCCCCGGTTCGTCCAGCACGATGCCCAGGGAGCGGGCCACATAGGGGTTGGTACTGACCCGGAACTGGCGAGGCGAAGAGGGTGGCGGAAGGGTGCCGGTGGCCAGCCCCTGGCGGGCCGCTTCGCCGGCTTGCTGGCCGACCTGGGCGGGGGTGCTGAACAGGGCCAGCAGGGCGCCCGCCTTGACATATGCTGGCGAGAAGCCGACGACCGGCGAGCGCTGGTGATAGGCGGTCAGCAGGATGTTGGAGATGGTGCGGTTGTTGTAGAGGCTGCTGTCGGGCAGGGCGAGCAGGATGGTGGGCTCGGCCAGCACCCGCTGCAGGGTGGGGTAGAGCTCGCTTTCCTCAATCACCTGGGCCAGCACCGGGCGCAGCTTGCGCTCCCGGGCCACCCCCTGCAGCCGGTTGCCGAGTTCGGCGCTGTCACGGCCGGTCAGCAGGGCGAGGCGCGACCAGTCGGGCAGGGCGAGGCGCAGCAGTTCGATCTGGCGGCTTGCCGGCTGGTCGATGAAGACCGCGGAGAAGCGCCGGTTGTCGTCCGTCCGGTGGGGCAGGCGCTCGTAGGTGCTGCGCGGGAGCAATGCGTACAGGACTGGTGCCCGTGGTCCCAGGGCGGCCACCCCTTGGGCGGCGCGGGTGCCGAGGGTGACGATCAGGGCGCTGTTGTTGAGGGTCGGGGTGTCTTCCGCGCGCAGGGGGTAGGGTAGCGCCTGGACCCGGTGGCCGCCATTGCGCAGCTCAGCGCTGACCGCGTCGGCCGCCTCACCGAACGCGCTGCCGTCTTCCGACATGACGAGCGCGACCTGGGCTGCCCGCGCCATGGGCAGGGCCAGGACGAGCAGCAGGGTGACGAGAAGGCGCTGGAGAAGCCCCATCGGGGATCAGAATTCGAGTTGCAGGGTGCCGAAGACTTGGCTGCCCCACCAGGCGGCCCCGGGGGCGAAGGTCTGCTCGCCGCCGTCGATGTTGCGGGCAGTCAGCGACACATGGCCGCGTGCCAGCGTTGCGGGAAGGCGGTGGGTCAGTTGCAGGTCGAGTTGGCGGTAGGCAGGCACCCGGTGATTGTTGTCGGCGTACCAGGCCATGCTGCCGGTCCAGCGGCGGGCCAGGCTGATCTGCCAGTCGGGAGCAAAGGCCCAGGCGCCGAACAGCCCTGTGGATTGGCGCGGGGCGGAGTTGGCGACCCAAGGGGAGGGGTTGGCGGGAGTACCGGCGGACGGTTCGGCGGGGCCATCGATGCGCAGCTCGGTGTGCTGCAGGGACAGCCAGCTGTTGCTGGCCGGGCGCCAGGTGGCGATCAGTTCGAGGCCGCGGATATCGGCTTTTCCGTTGTTGGCCAGGTAGCGGGTGTTGTCGCGGGGAATCAGGCCGATGCTGGAGTTCTCGCGCTGCATCTCGATCAGGTCGCGGGCGCGTTCCAGAAAGATGCGGGCGTCAAGGCTTGTACCGAGACCGGGGGCCTCGGCGAGGTAGCCGATCTCGTAGGTTGTGATCCGCTCGGCCGTCAGCCCGGGGGAGGGGCGGAATGTCTGGGAGATTGGCGTGCCGGCTGGCAGCGTGAAGCCGGGTGTCACGACGGGCGCGGAGTTGGAAAAGATCATGCTGGACTTCTGTTCGAAGGCAGTCGGGCTGCGGTTGGACCGATTGACGCCCATGCGCAGCGTCTGATTTTCCGTCATATGATAATTGGCTGAGGCGCGCGGGGCCAGTGATGTTCCTGTCAGTGAATTGTCTTCGACCATGGCGCCGGCATTGAACAGCCAGCGCCGGGAGGCCCGCCACTCCAGGGTGGCGAAGGCCCGATTGACGCCGCTGCCGATGCTCCCGGTGGTGCCGAAGTAGAGGGGCGCGGTCAGCCGATCCTGGCGCAGGCCCGCGCCGATCACCGTGCGCAGGTCCGGGTGGGGCGAGTCCACGCGCTGGATCTCCAAGTCGTCGCGGATCGCCCGGAAGCCGTAGTCGAAGTCGAATGGAATGAGGATGCCGCCAGGAACACCTGATTGGCTGGCCGGGATCGGGATGCTGCGGGCAAAGCGGTCGCGCCCGTTCTCCTCCTGGTGATACCAGGTGAGGGTCAGCTCCTCGCCAGCGGACGGCGTGTGGTGCCAGCGCAGAAGCCCGAAATGGCTCGAGATGCCCATGGTCCGCTCCGGATCCGTGAGATTGGCGTCCTTGCCGATCCCCTGGTCGTTGTTGGTCCAGCCGGCCTGGATCTCCACCCGGTCGGTGTGGGTGGCGGCCCAGTCGGCGCGTAGGCTGGCCATCTCGTTCCTGCGCCAGTCGTTGATCTCCCGCAGGCCGCGGTCGTACTGGCGGGCGACCGTCAGGCGCAGGTCCACATCGCCCAGCTGACGGCCGAGGCGCAGGCTCAGGTCATTGATCCCGCCGCTGCCGACCCGGTAGCGCACGCTATTGCCGAGGGTTTCCGACGGTGCGCGGGTTATGATGTTGGCCACGCCGAGGAAGGCATTGCTGCCGTAGGCCGCCGAGTTCGAGCCGCGGAAGACCTCGATGCGTTCGATGTCATCGATGTCCACCCCAAGCTGGTTCCACTCCACCCCGGCGATCAAGTAGGGGGAATAGCCCGAGCGGCCATCCACCTGCACCAGCATCCGCCGGGGCGCCTCGTCGGCCAGCCCGTGGTAGGTGACTAGCGGGTGGTTGCCGGTGTGCAGGCCAACCTGGAAGCCGGGCAGCAGCATGAATAGTTCGTGGATGTTGCGCGCGCCCGATGCCTTGATCATCTGGCGGTCGATGACGCTGACCGATCCCGGTGCATCCGCCCGTGACTGGGAGAGCCGGGTGGCTGAGAGGACGACCGGCAGTTCCGAGAGGTATTCCGCTTCACTGAGGCGGCTGTCGGTCTGCTCAGCTTCCAAGCCGTTGGCACAGGGCGCGAGGATGGCGAGCAGAATCGACAAGGTAAAGCTGGCTGGGCGGAGCGGGGAGGGCGCGTGGTGAAAAAGCTGCATGGCCTTGGGCCTGTGTGGCGTGGACTTCAATTTTCACCATTCTGGGGCCATGCCGCTCGGGCTAAACTGATGGATTGCCCATTTTGGGTTTTTGCGAATGACTGGTGATGATGCAGACCCGTATTCTTATTATTGAAGACCACGTGCTGGTCCGCGAAGCCATGGCCCTGACCCTCGCCCAGGTCGGTGAGGGGGTGGTGTGCGAGCAGGCCAGCAACGCTAACGATGCGCTGGCCTTGCTGGAGGCGAACCCCGACTGCGACCTGCTGGTGGTGGACCTCATGCTCCCCGAGATCAACGGCTTTTCCCTGCTAGGCGCCATCGCCAAGCGCTTTCCCGATGTGCCGGCCCTGGTGGTTTCGGCCTTGGACGACCGGGAGTCCGTGCAGCGCGCCATGAAGGCCGGGGCCTCGGGCTTCGTCTCCAAGGCGAGCCCCAGCAACACCCTCATCGAGGCAGTCCGCACCATCCTGGCCGGAGGGGTGTTCACCCCCGAGACGGCGACCGGGGCGGATGGCTCCGGGCGGAACCGGCGGGCCAGCCAGGCCTTCGCCGAGCGCTTCCAGCTGACGGCGGCCCAGGGGCGGGTGCTCGAACTGGTCGCCCAGGGCAAGTCGAACCGCGACATCGCGGAGTTTCTCGGGCTATCCGAAGGCACGGTCAAGGTCCATGTCTCGGCGATCCTCCGGGCGCTGGGTGTCACCAGCCGGGCCCAGGCCCTGCTACTCATGACCCGCGCCGGCCTGCGGGTCTGAGGGGCTGCGAGGCGGCGTCATCGGAGCGTCATGGCCGTTTAATCCGGGGGGCCTAGTCTTGCGGGCTTTTGATCCTCCAGGCTTTTGCCATGACCTTCCCCTTCCTTGCCCGTCCCTCCGTCAGGCAGGTCCTGCCGGTCCTGCTGTCCCTGTTTGGTGCCGTGAGCCTGTCCGCCTGCGGCGGCGGTGGAGGAGGCAGCAAGCCCCTGGATCTGACGATCCTGCACATCAATGACCACCATTCCCACCTGGACGCGGAAAGTACCACCCTGAGCCTGCAGGATGCAGGCGGTACCCGCCGTTCGGTGACGGTGGAACTGGGGGGCTTCGCCCGCGTCACCTCGGCCATCGAGGCGCTCTCGGCGGGCAAGTCCAATGTGCTCAAGCTGCATGCCGGTGACGCCATCACCGGTGACCTGTACTTCACCCAGAGCGAAGGCAAGGCCGACGCCGACATGATGAACACGGTCTGCTTCGATGCCATGTCGATCGGCAACCACGAGTTCGACAGCGCCAACGCGGGCCTCGTCAAGTTCATCGACTTCCTGCATGCCGGCAGCTGCAAGACCCCGGTGCTCTCCGCCAACGTCCGGCCCGCCGCCGGCTCGCCGCTGGCCAGCCGGATGAGCGCCTACCGCATCGTCGAGAAGGACGGTGAGCAGATCGGCATCGTCGGCCTGACCGTCAAGGGCAAGACCCAGTTCGCCTCCCGTCCGGACGCGTCCACGGAGTTCATCGATGAGGCCACCGCGGCCCAAGCCACCATCGACGAACTCAAGCTGCGCGGCATCAACAAGATCATCCTGCTGTCCCACCTGGGCTACGACGCCGACAAGGCCATCGCCCCGAAGCTGACCGGTGTGGACGTGATCGTCGGCGGCGACTCCCATACCCTGCTCGGCCCGTCGGGCATGACGGCCTACGGCCTGACGCCTTCAGGCGCCTACCCCACCCAGGCCACCGACAAGGCCGGCAAGATGGTGTGCATCACCCAGGCCTGGCAATACAGCTACGCAGTGGGGGCCCTCGACGTGAAGTTCGACGCGAACGGCGATGTGCTCAGCTGCAGCGGTGCGCCGCAGGTTCTGCTGGGCGACACCTTCAAGGTCGGTTCGGCGAATGCCTCGGGGGCCGATGCCGCCGCCTATCGCAGCCAGTTGAACGCCGCGGGTGTGTTCCGCATCACCCCGCCCTCGACCGCGGCAGTTGCCGTGCTGTCCCCCTACAAGGCGGCCAAGGAAGCCCTTGGTACCCAGGTGGCGGGTCGCAGCACCGACAACCTGTGCCTGCGGCGGGT
>JAFLDU010000272.1 GCA_017309145.1 Zoogloea sp.
ACCTTGGCGGCGAAGTCCTGCTGAAAGGCGAGATAGGTGAGCCCGCTGGGCGCCTCAAGGCGCAGACGATGCTTGATTCGCTTGAAGGCCTCCTCGACCCGCCAGCGGCGGTGATAGAGCGCCCCGAACTGCTCCGCCGGGTAGCGCCGGGCGTCGAGCAGGTTGGTCATCAGCACGCGGATGTTGCCGCCGGGGGTGACGTCACGAATCAGGCGCACCGGGGTCGGAACGGGCTGGATCTCGTAGATCGACGCCTCGGCGGCGCGCGGCGCGGCCAGGGTCACCACCTGCTCGGAGGCGCCCGAGCGCAGGAAATCGGCGACACAGCGCCAGCCCCGGGTGTCGGCACGCAGGCAAAAGCCCAGCCCCCGCTGAGCCAGCGCCGCCACCATCGTGTTGCCGACATAGCCGCGGTCGAGCACCAGCAGGTCGCGGCCGGCATCGAGTTCGTCCAGCGCCTCGAACAGCATCTGGCGCTCCGAACCGTCGGCCGGATGCAGGCTCGCGTGCAGCGTCAGCTCGGCCCCGGGCAGAAACAGCGCGAAGGCGTAGTGATCGGCAGACAACTTGGCGTTGGCGCGGGTCGAGACGCGCAGCCGGGAAGCGTCGGCCGCCACCACGCGCAAACCGTTCCAGCGCGCCGCATCGATCTGCGGCTGGGCCAGCGCCAGCAGGTGCCGGCCGGCCAGCCGGAACAGCTCCGCCGAAAATCCCTTTCGCGCCTTGCTGAAGGCCTGGGCGCTGACCTCCCGACTGCGGACCGCCATGCCCTTCAACTGGCCGAACAAGGTGTCGAGTTCGGCCTGCACGCTGGCGCACATCCCGGACATCATCATCGCCGCGATGCGCGGCAAGGTCAGGTGGCGATCGCGGGTAAAAGCGCCTGGGCGCAGGCGCACTTGGTCGATCAGGGTGGGGTCGAGGAGGAATCTGGAAAACTCATCCAGCAGCGATTGGGGATCGAGTGTTTGAGTTCATAGTTTCTATTTATCAATGACTTAATGGCATTGATTTTACCGGGGACGGCGCAGGTTCACAAGGGGGGTGGCGTTAAGTTGGGAGCATTGCTTGCAGGGTGCGGTCCGGGTTGGGGTTGTTGCGTTCCAGGATTTCACGCACATACTGCAAGGCCTGCAGAATCGTGCTCTTGCCGGCGCTGTTGGCGCCGAAGAGCAGCGTGATGGGGCTCAGGTCGATGCGGACTTCTTCGGAGAAGCCTTTGAAGTTCTTGAGGGCGATCGATTTGATCAGAGATGGCATGGCGTTACCCAAAAAACTCGTTCTGAAGCGATGCGGTTAAGGCGTCTGAACTATTCAAACTATTTCGGCTCGCATGTCTTAGCTCTTCAATGGTGTTAACGATCTGTTCGAATTTTTGAAGTTCGCTAAGCGGAGGCAGCGGAACAGATAGATTCCGCAGGATGGCAAGATTTATATTTTTCTGGGCTGACTCTGGTGCGTTTTCTTCGAGAGTTTTCTGAAGGAATGACAGCCAGAAGCGCACGTATTCAACCGTCGCTAAATTGTTGGCGGAGAAACCCACGACGCTATCCGGAAAACATGCGTCAAACATCAGGATGCCTGTCTTGGCGATATTCGCGGCAATCGTTATGCAAAGCGTACCGGCCGGCCAGAGCTTGCTTTGTGCGAGCCCTTTGTCTGAGTAAGTCGCTGTGTGGCTGCGGATGTAGCCATCGCAATTAGCCACTTCACCGGTCTGGATCAGCGGGTGCGTGCCGCCTAGCAGGCTAGGGTCGTTTCGCGGACGGTGCTTTGATACGCCACGATCAAGAGATCCAACTTCCGCCAGTTTTTTGACTGGCCAGCCCTTCGGATTGGTGACTGGGTCGCCGAACATGTCAAGGAAGACTGCGCGGAGGAAGTGGTCAGCGAGGTGGATGGCTTGCTGGCGTTTGCGGCGCAGGCTGTCGGCCTTGTCGAGAATGGCGGCGATGCGTTTTTGTTCTTCGAAGCGCGGGAGCGCAATTTCAAAATCGGAAAGAAAAGCCGTGGGGACGCGCTTCTGGCCCGCAGAGCCTGTCATTCTTCGCGCTCCAGCTGCTCTGAAGGCGGGATTCCAGACGAGGTGGTACAGATAGCGCCCGTCTATCTCTTCTGTAGGGCGCAGCACATGAAACTCGGTTGAGCCGAACGCCACGTCACTAAACATGCCGTGAACGAGAGCAGCTTTCCCGTTTTCAAAGCAAGGCGTGATTTTTGCCAGCAATACATCGCCATTCTGGAATGAGGTATAGCCTTTAGCGACCTCGCTCAGCGGTCTGGTCTGAGTTGCCAAAATCTGGCCGTCCTCGCTGATATCAGCCATTGAGAGAAAGGCGACGTTCGAATCTGAAGCCAGCGAGTGGTTTGATCGGGGATTGATTTCGATTACATTGCCCAGCTTTGCCGTGCGCACAGTCATCCCAGCATCCCCTCCAGCTCCGCCAGCTCCTTCTGGATCTCGCTCTCCAGTGCCTTCAGGCGTTTGAGGATGTCGCGCGGGTCATCGTGCTCCTCGACCACATGCACCTGCTCTATGTAGCGGTTGATGGAGAGGTCGTAGTTTTGCGCTGCGATGTCGGCGAGCGGCACGCAGAAGGCTTTCTGGGTGCGGTCGGTGATGTCGGCCTTGCGGTCGCACCATTGCTGCCATTGGGCGAGCACGTCAGGGAGGTCGTTGCTCTTGATGGGCTGGCGTTTGTCGTCCAGCGAGAGGCCGTCGGCCTGAACGTCGTAGAAGAAGACTTCCTCGGTCTTGCCGCCCTTGCTGAAGATGATGATGGCGGTGGAGACGCCGGCATAGGGCTTGAATACGCCGGAAGGCAGCGAGATCACGGCTTCGAGCTGGTTGTCTTCCACCAGGTGCTTTCGCAGCTGCACGTGAGCTTTGCTGGAACCGAAGAGCACGCCATCGGGCACGATAGTGGCGCTGCGGCCGCCGACCTTGAGCATGCGCAGGATGAGGGCGACAAAGAGGAGCTCGGTCTTCTTGGTCTTGACGATGCGCAGGAGGTCGGGCGCCACGTCCTGCTCGTCCAGGCTGCCCTTGAAGGGCGGGTTGGCCAGGATGAGATCGAAGGCTTCTTTGGCGCCTCTCGGGTGACGCTCTTCGAACTTCTGGCTGAGGGTGTCCTGATAATGCACGTCCGGTTCGGCGACGCCGTGCATCACCAGGTTCATGCTGGCGATGCGCAGCATGGTGGCATCGAAATCGAAGGCGTGGAACATGTCCGTGTCGATGTGAGCACGGTGTTCCGCCAGCAGGTCGCCGCTGTAGATGATCTGCTCTTCCTGTTCGCCCTTTTCGTTGGTAATGGCTTCCCGGTGAATGCCGGCATCCGAGCTGTAATGGCGGAGCAAGTAATCGTAGGTTTCCACCAGAAAGCCGGCGGTGCCGCAGGCCGGGTCGCAGATGCGCTCCGTGGGTTGAGGCTCCATGAGCTCCACCATCATGCGGATGATGTGGCGGGGAGTACGGAACTGTCCGTTGATGCCGGCGGTGGTGAGTTTGCCGAGCAGGTATTCGTAGAGGTCGCCCTTGGTGTCGCCCCGGTCCAGGGGCAGGTCATGGACCGCATTCACCGCTTTCACGAGGAGGGATGGCTTCTGGATCATGAGCTGGGCGTCCTTCATGAAGGCGGCAAACTGGCTGCCCTCGCCGGTGCTGCGTTCTGCCAGGCGGCGGAAGTGGGGGAACACCCTGTCGCGCACATGGGGCAGCATCTCCTCGGCGCCATAGTGGCGCCAGGTTTCCCAGCGGCAGTCCTGATCGCCAGCCTGAAAGCGCTGGTTGAAGGTCCGGCCGGAGAGGGTGGCCCGTTTTTCATCGCGCCGCTCGAGCATGTCCAGCATGCGGGCGTACATCAGGAAGGTGATCTGCTCGATGACCGTGAGGGGGTTGGTGATGCCGCCGGTCCAGAAGTCGGTCCAGAGGCTGTCGATACGGGATTTGAGTTCGCCGGTGATCATGGTGGTTTGTGTGTTGGGTGAGATTCAGGGGCGAGACAGGTCAGGAAAGCTGCTGTATTGGTCTGCGTGTAGTCCGGCATGGTTGGCCATCCCAGGCTTGGTCAAGCACCCCCTGGGATCGGTATAGCTGTCGATGCGACGGATGGGAGCCTCATGCCAGTTGATGTTGAACGCCGCCAGCTTGGGGAAGAAGCACAGAGTGCTGTAAGGCAGATGGTCATGGATCCACCAGGCCATGTCTGTCCAACGCCCGCCTTTGGTAATGTGGTCCATCAGCCAAGGGACGACGATGCAGGCGGTGGCTCCGTATTTACCGTGTGCATCCGGGTAGTCCCAAATATGATTCGCAAAGTTGGCTTCATTGCTGGCACAACCTAGCTTGTTTTCATTGCCGAAGCGATTCACCTCAGGGGCGCGGTAGGCAGAGCGGATATGAATGCGGCCAAACGTAGTCTGTAGCGGCTCCAGCAGTTCCTGGCAGAGCTGGCGCCCGACTGCTAAGGCCTGCTCCGGGTGGTCAGGGATATTTTGCAAACCATGCCATGCTGCGATTTCGCTGAAGAGGAAATCACGCATGAAGAAACTAGGCGAGAGACGCTCCCGACCCAGGGATTCCAGTAGTTCGTAGGATGTGATTGTTTTCATGTGTTAGGCGTTTGCGACGTTGTGACCGTTGGTCCAAAGCTGCGGATCAGTGCGATCAGTTCGTCAAACTGGGTTTCGTCGTGGAACACGCCGGAAAGCCCTTCGGTATGAACGCTGGTGAAAGGCGCTTCGAAGAGGGTGTCAGTGGCGATGGCTCCGTACTGACGGATATGGTCCTTCAGCAAGGTAAGGAAGCGCAGTTGCTGGCTGCTGAGCGGATAACGACCTGCGAAGCTCGCAAAGCGTGCTTCCACCGCGGCGTGATCGAGGCCGACGATGCTGCGCAGAATCTGCTCCAGCGGCAGAGCCGTGTCGGGGAAGAACTCCCGCAGGGTGGCAAGATCCACGTCCGGGTGACGAGTATGGACGAGGCTGTTCAATTGCAGCAGTTCCGCTGCGCTGACCTGCTCGCCAAAGCGAATTTTCTTGAGTACGGGGCTGGTGTCGAAAAGGGGCTTCAGTGCGCCTTCCACGGCCTTGCGGAAGATGCCGTAGTCCACCGATTTGATCTTGGTGGGTCGCTCTGCGTACTGGATTTCGTCTGCCTCTTCCTTGATGTCCAGTACCGTGGGTGGCAGGGGTGGAGGCTGGGATGCGCGTTCCGCCAGATGGATGATGTCCCGCAGTCCGAGGCGCATGTCTTCGAGGGAGGCACAGTCGGCGTCGGTCCAGAATTCATCGGAACGAATGCGGCGCAGCATCTCCGCCTTGGCCCGCACAGGATTCAGGTGGGCCGGCAGGCGAGCCAGCCAGGCGAGGATGTCTGCCCGCAACGGGTTTGGTTGTCCTGGAAGTGCGATCGCTTCGTATTGGGCGCGCCCGAGGAGCAGATCCCAACGCAGGGCTTCGCCTTCGCCCCTCACATCCAGAGTGGCCATGAGGGGGACGACCGACTCACGCAGGATCTGGCGGGTGGTGGGCGCAAAGGCTTCCAGGATTGCTTCGTCCCTGGCGGTCTGAACGGACTGCCAGTTGTCCCGCACGCTGATGGTGGCGTCGTTCAGGGCCTGGGCATCGTCCTGAAGCAGGCGCTTGAACATGGAAAAAGCCGCCAGGTCTGAGCGCTGCAGAGCGAGCTCGGCCAACTCGATGCGGGCTTCGTAACGGCGCTCGGTCAGCGCCTTGGGGGCCTTGGGTTCCGCTTCCTCCGGGTTCATGTCGTGGTAAGAAAAATTATCCCAGTGGTCGAAGATCAGGAACTCGGTCTTATCCTCGCCGGGGCCGAACAGGTTCTTGCACAGTCGGGTTCCTCGCCCGATCATCTGCCAGAACTTGACCTTGGACTTGACCGGCTTGGCAAACACGAGGTTGACGACCTCCGGCACGTCAATGCCTGTATCGAGCATGTCCACCGAGATGGCGATGCGGAGCTGGTCGTTCTTGCAGTTCTCACCACCCTTGAAATCGTCGATGAGCTGTTCGGCGCGGGGCTCCTTGG
>JAFLDU010000273.1 GCA_017309145.1 Zoogloea sp.
TCTCCTGTCGCGGCGTGAGGAGAGTCATCGCCCCACCCTCTCCCACGGGGCGCACACTGATCTCCAAGAAGCGTCGGGAGCCATCGAAGGCCAACGGCCCAAAATCCAACGTCGCCGCAAATGCCCCTTGCTGTACCTCGACCGACGGAAGATTGACGGGGTTCCCAATCGCCTTCCCAGCACCCGACTCACCGGAATCGTAGAGCACGAAGAGCATGGAATAGGTCCCGTTGGCCGGCGCGCCCGCCTCGGCCAGTTTACCCTGGTACAGAATCTTTGCTTCCTGCCCCAGCACAACACCAGCACCCAAACCTGCCCAAAATAGCCCCAAAAGACACCGGCGACCCAGCATTCGGGCGAATTTTCCTAACCACGTCATGCCGGTGTACTAAGCATGTAGCGGGTGCGATTACGTAAAATCTTTAGAGCCGTCGCGGAATTGTCCCTCCCAGGGATGGGGACCAAGGGCTCAGGCGCACCACATCAGCCCTACTTGATCGGATTCTGCCTCCGTTGTAGATCCCATGGTCGGGCAGGAAACCGGCAGACTCGCCATCATGGACGTCCGAATGGAGCAGGAATCTCTCGGTCATCGCGTCCTCGGCGATCAGCTCCTCCTCGTACAGGGAGTGCAGCACCACCGCCGAGGCGCCGGCCTCCTCCAGGCGCAGCAGGGTGTCCAGGTCCTTGCACAGGGGCGAGGATGAGGGGACCAGCGGGTTCTTCAGGCGCAGGCCGAGATAGTCGGTGCTCAGGTCGATCATGGCGGGCTACTCCTGTTTCGGGCTGGCGGGCGCGGCGGCGCGGGCCTGGTAGTCGCGAAAGCGCCGGTCGGCCTCGTCCTGAGCCGCAGTGGCCAGGCGGGCGGCGGCCTCCGGGTGGCTGCGGGCCAGCATGGCGAAGCGCGTCTCGCTGTCCATGAACTGGCGGATCGGCAGGCTGGGCGGCGCCGAATCGAGACGGAAAGGCGGGGCTCCCAGCGCCGCCTGGCGCGGGTCGTGGCGCACCAGGGGCCAGTGTCCGGTCTTCACCGCCAGCTCCTGCTGGCGCTGGTTGTAGAGCATGTCCACCCCGTGGGCGATGCACGGGCTGTAGGCGATGATCAAGGACGGGCCGGGGTGCGCCTCGGCCTCATGGAAGACCTTGAGGGTGTGCACATCCTTGGCACCGTAGGCCACGGTGGCCACGTACACATGCCCGTAGTCCGCCGCCAGGCGGGCCAGGTCCTTCTTGGCGGTGGCCTTGCCACCGGCCGAGAACTTGGCCACCGCCCCCAGCGGGGTGGCCTTGGAGGTCTGGCCGCCGGTGTTGGAATACACCTCGGTGTCCAGCACCAGGATGTTCACGTCGTGATCCAGCGCCAGCACGTGGTCAAGACCGCCGTAGCCGATGTCGTAGGCCCAGCCATCGCCGCCGATGATCCACACCGAGCGTCGGATCAGCCATTCGGCCACGGCCTCCAGCTCGGCAGCGCGGGGATGTTCGCTGATCGCCAGCAGGTCGCGCAGCAGGGCCACCCGCTCGCGCTGGGCACGGACGCCCGTCTCCTGACGCTGGTCGGCAGCGACCAGGGCCTGGGCCAGGTCGCTGCCGAGCTCGCCGGCCAGCTCGCGCACCAGCCCACAGGCCTGGGCCATCAACTGGTCCGACGCCAGGCGCATGCCCAGGCCGAACTCGGCGTTGTCCTCGAACAGGGAATTGGACCAGGCCGGCCCGCGCCCTGCCCCATTCACCGTATAGGGCGTGCTGGGCAGATTGGCGCCGTAGATCGACGAACAGCCGGTGGCGTTGGCCACCAGCATGCGGTCGCCGAAGAGCTGGGTGGCGAGGCGGATGTATGGCGTCTCGCCACAGCCGGCGCAGGCTCCGGAGAATTCGAAGAGCGGATCGAGCAGCATGGCGCCAGGCAGGGTGGCCTGCTTGAGCTGGCCGCGGTCGAACTCCGGCAGTTGCAGGAAGAAGGCGAAGTTGTCCCGTTCGGCGTCGCGCAGCGGCCCCACCGGGGCCATGTTCACCGCCCGCCGCGACAGGTTGGACTTGTCGTGGATCGGGCAGGCCTCGACGCAGTCTCCGCAGCCGGTACAGTCTTCGGGCGCCACCTGATAGCTGATGCGGGTGCCGTCCGGGTAGTCCTTGCTCTTTGCCGCCACATGCTTGAAGGTCGGCGGCGCGGCCCCGGCCGCAGCGATATCGAAGGCCCGCGCACGGATCGCCGCATGGGGGCAGACGAACACGCACTTGCCGCACTGGGTGCACAGGTCGGCCTCCCACACCGGAATCTCCAGGGCGATGTTGCGTTTCTCGTAGCGGGCGGTACCGGTCATGAAGCTGCCGTCCGGCGGCATCGCCGACACGGGCAGGCGGTCGCCCTCGCCCCGGAACACCGGCAAGGTGAAGTCGCGAACGAAGTCCGGCACGGCGGCCTCCACGGCAGCGGCAGCAGCCGGGCCGGCGTCGTCGAGGAGGCCGGGGATCTCCAGTTCCCGCAAACCGGCCAGGGTCAGGTCGATGGCCTTGTGGTTCAGATCGGCGAGACGCTTGCTCTTCTTGCCGTAGGTCTTGTCCACCGCCTGCTTGATAGCCGCCAGGGCGGCGTCCCGCGGCAGGATGCCGGAGATGGCGAAGAAGCAGGTCTGCATGATGGTGTTGATGCGTCGCCCCATGCCGGCCTTGGCCGCCACCGCATAGGCGTCGATGACCCACAGACGCAGCCCCCGCGACAGGATGCCGGCCCGCATTCCGGCCGGCAGGCTGGTCCACACATCCCCGGCCGGCTGCGGCGTGTTGAGCAGGAAGACACCCCCCGGCGCCGCATGGGCCAGCAGGTCGTAGCGCTCGGTGAACACCGTCTGGTGGCAGGCCACGAAGCCGGCCATGCCCTCCTCCACCAGGTAGGCGGAGCGGATGGGGTCCGGTCCGAAGCGCAGATGGGACACTGTCACCGCCCCGGACTTCTTGGAGTCATAGACGAAATAGCCCTGGGCCTGCAGGTCGGTGGCTTCACCGACGATCTTGATCGAGTTCTTGTTGGCCGACACCGTGCCGTCGGCCCCCAGCCCCCAGAACACGGCATGCTGCAGGCGACGCGAGGCATCGGTGCGGAAATGGCCGTCCCAGGCCAGGGACAGGTGGGTCACGTCGTCGTGGATGCCCACCGTGAAGCGGCGCCGCGGTGCCTGCGCGGCCAGCTCATCGAACACCGCCTTGACCATGCCCGGGGTGAACTCCTTGCTGGCCAGGCCGAAACGGCCGCCGATCACCCTTGGCATGGGGCGCAGACCATCGGCGGCGGCTTCGGCCAGGGTGGCCAACACATCCTTGTAGAGCGGCTCGCCATCGGCCCCGGGCTCCTTGCAGCGGTCCAGCACCGCCACGCCGCGCGCACTGGCCGGCAAGGCCCGCAGCAAGGCCTCCCGCGGCCATGGACGGAACAGGCGCAGCTTGAGCAGGCCGACCTTCTCGCCGCGCCCCAGCAGGTGGGCGACGGTCTCCTCCACCGTCCCGGCAGCCGAACCCATCACCACGATGACCCGCTCCGCATCGGGTGCGCCCACGTAGTCGGCCAGCCGGTAGTGGCGGCCGGTGAGCTCACCGAAGCGGTCCATTGCCGCCTGCACATGGCCGGCAAAGGCGTCGTGGAAGGGGTTGGCCCGCTCGCGCCCCTGGAAGAACACGTCCGGGTTCTGGGCCGTGCCACGCAGCACCGGATGCTCGGGCGACAGGGCCCGGCTGCGATGGGCGGCCACCAGGCGGTCATCGATCATGGCACGCACGGTGCCCTCCTCCACCGCCTCGATCTTGGCGACCTCGTGGGAGGTACGGAATCCGTCGAAGAAGTGGATCACCGGAATGCGCCCGGCCAGGGTGGCCGCCTGGGCGATCAGGGCCATGTCCTGGCTTTCCTGCACGGAATTGCTGGCCAGCAGCGCGCAGCCGGTGGCCCGGCAAGCCATCACGTCGGAATGGTCACCGAAGATGGACAAAGCGTGGGTGGCCACCGCCCGGGCCGCCACATGCAGCACGAAGGGGGTCAGCTCGCCGGCCATCTTGTAGAGGTTGGGAATGAACAGCAGCAGGCCCTGGCTGGCGGTGAAGCTGGTGCCCAGTGCGCCGGCGGTGAGGGCGCCGTGCAGGGCTCCGGCGGCACCGGCCTCGGACTGCATCTCGATGATGCGCGGTACCGCTCCCCACAGATTGGGCTTGCCCTGGGCGGCCCATTCGTCGGCCCACTCACCCATGCTGGATGAGGGGGTGATGGGATAGATGGCGATCACCTCGGCACCGAGGTAGGCCATGCGGGCGGCGGCTTCGTTGCCGTCAAGATTGAGGTAGCGAGGCATCGCGGCTCCCTGCTGCAAGATTCTGTCTGCGCGTCCCGCCTGCCCCGCTTGCTGACGCAGGTCGTTGCGGCGCAACATCCGACTGCATGGTAAGTCCGCCCCGCCCCTCCCGCCGTTGATCTGGCGCAAACCCGCGCGCCGCGGCGCTGCGGACCGATCAGCGATCCGGCAGCAAGACCGGGTGAGCCGCCCCGCGGAAATCCTGCGGCAGCGGCAGTCCGCGCGCTGCGGCCTTGTCGCGGGCCGCCTGGTGCTGCATATCGGCGGGAAAGAAGCGCACCACCTTGCCCGCCTCTCGGGCCGCCAGCAGCTCGTCGCGGGCGATCTCACCACCACCGATGCCGACCAGGGCATCGCTCACGCCAACGAGGGCTGCCGACGTGGGCGCCAGCCCGCCCCCCGGCAAGCGCCCACCCCAGGTCGAGTCCGGGATGAAGAACACCCAGTCCACATGGGCAGAGAGGGCCACCCCCTCGTCCCGGGCCTGCGACGAAACGATGCCAAGGGTGACGAAACCCCGCTGGCGGGCCAGCGCATAGACGGCTCCGATACCTTCGGCGGTGGCACCGGCAGCCACCACCGTGCGGGCCGGGTCCAGCCCATCGAGTACCCGGCCGGCGGTGGCCAGCATGGCCTGGGGGTCCTCGTAGCCCGCGCCCGAATAGCCCACGAAGCTCAGCACCTGCCGCCCCTGCTGCCCCACCCAGGTCCGCAGGGCGGCCTCGCCTTCGGCGAGCACCGGCAGCCCGGCCGCGCCGGCCGAAAGAGGCACCACCGTCGACAGGAAGATCCCCATCAAGCCCCGCCAGACGGGAAAGGGATAAAACGGGATGATCGAGGACATGTTCACGCTCCATTCCAGTACAGCAGCATCTTAGCAAGACCCGTCCGGGATTACGGTATGCCCCGATTGACCCTCCGGGACCCAAGCCCTAGGCTCGACGCCTGTCTCCTCGCCGCGCGGGTGCCGCCATGTCCTCCTCTAGCAGCAAGACCTTGTTGGTCGTCTATCACTCCACCACCGGCGCCACCGAACAGATGGCGCAGGCGGTGGCCGCTGCTGCGCAGACGGAAGGCGGGGTGACGGTGCGCCTGCTGCGTGCCGCCGAAGCCGGCGCCACCGATCTGCTGGAGGCCGACGGCTATGTATTCGCCACGCCGGAGAACCTCGCAGCCATCGCCGGCCTGATGAAGGACTTCTTCGACCGCAGCTATTACGGCGCCCTTGACCGGATCAACGGCCGGCCCTATGCCTCGCTGATCTGCGCCGGCAGCGACGGCAGCAACGCCGCCCGCCAGATCGCCCGCATCGCCACCGGCTGGCGACTCCGCGAAATCGCCCCGCCGCTGATCGTCTGCACCCATGCCCAGACCCCGGAAGCCATCCTGGCACCCAAGCAGGTGCCGGCAGATGAGCAGGCCCGGGGCGCCGAACTGGGCGCCGCTTTCGCCGCCGGTCTGGCGATGGGCGCGTTTTAAGGCGCCCCTGGGTGGAATAGCCCGATAAAATTTCGCCGTTTGCCGAACCCGCGCAGGCTGACCGCGTCGAACCTGCTGAATAAACCTGACCGAACGTCTCCCTCATGCATGAAAACGTATCCCTGATCGCCCTCATCGCCGCCGGCTTCGGCCTTGCCATGGTACTTGGCGTCATCGCCTCACGCCT
>JAFLDU010000029.1 GCA_017309145.1 Zoogloea sp.
CCCCGGCAAGTCCGCCGGCCGCAGCCTCCGTGCCCAACGACGCCGTTCCCGCCCCGCCGCCGCCGGGCAGCACCGACGCACGCCGGGTCAGTGAAGCACCGCCTCCGGTGTGCCGCGATTGCGGCGTGATCGAGCATGTCGAAGCGGTCCAGCAGAAGGGCGAAGGCACCGGCCTCGGTGCCGTCGGCGGTGCCATCCTCGGTGGCGTGCTGGGCCATCAGGTGGGCGAAGGCTCGGGCAAGCAGCTGGCGCGCATCGGCGGCGCGGTGCTCGGCGGCTTCGCCGGCAACGAGGTCGAACGGCGTGCCCGCACGGTGAGCCACTACCGCATCACCGTGCGTATGGAGGACGGCTCCCGCCGGGTGATCGAACAGCAGAGCGAGCCGGCCTGGCGCAACGGCGATCCGGTGCGGATCCGCAACGGTGCGATCGTGGCCGGCGGCTCCACCCGCCCGGCCCAGGGCAGCGCGGCCTTCTGAGGTTTAGGGGCCCGCGTAGGGGCGGCTGAAGCCGCCCCTGCACCTACCCCACTTCGCTCACACCGCCCGGTCGATCCGGGCCAGAACCAGATCGCGGCCCATGGTCTCCAGCACCGCATCGATGGACGGCGTCTGGGGCTGACCGAGGATGGCCACCCGCAGGGGAATGGCCACCTGAGGCATCTTCAGGCCATGGGCGGTGCAGGTTTCCTTGATCGCCGCATTGAGCACGGCCTTCTCCCAGGCTGCCTCGGCCAGCTTGCCGCGCAGGCTGAGCAGTGCGGCGCGGGCCGCCTCGGTGAGATGCTGGGCAACGAGCTCCTCGGCCGGGTGCAGGTCAATGTAGAAGGGCTCGGCGGCATCGGCCAGCTCATTGAGGGTGCTCACCCGATCCTTGTACAAGGCAATGATGGCCTCCAGCGCCGGGCCACTTTCCGGATCGACCCCGCGCCGGGCCAGGCGGCGGCTCACGTCGGCGGCGAGCCGGGCATTGTCGGCCTGCTTGATGTAGTGGGCATTGAGCCAGTTGAGCTTCTCGGTGTTGAACTGGGCGGCGGACGGGGTGATGTGGTCCAGGTCGAACCATTCCACCAACTGCTCGCGGGAGAAGATCTCGTCATCGCCATGGCTCCAGCCCAGGCGCGCGAGGTAGTTGATGACCGCTTCCGGCAGGTAGCCGTCGTCGTCATATTGGGTGACGCTCACCGCCCCGTGGCGCTTGGACAGCTTCTGGCCGTCATCGCCGAGGATCATCGACAGGTGGGCGTACTGCGGCACCACGGCACCCAGAGCCTTGAGGATGTTGATCTGGCGCGGAGTGTTGTTCACATGGTCGTCGCCACGGATCACCTGGGTGATGCCCATGTCCCAGTCGTCCACCACCACGCAGAAGTTGTAGGTGGGCGTGCCATCGGCGCGGGCGATGATCAGGTCGTCCATCTCCGCGTTGGCGATCTCGATGCGGCCCTTGACCAGGTCGTCCCAGGCCACCACACCGTCGGTGGGGTTCTTGAAGCGGATCACCGGCTGCACACCGGCCGGCGGCGTGGGCAGCACCTTGCCGGCCTCGGGACGCCAGCGGCCGTCGTAGCGGGGCTTTTCGCCGCGGGCGCGCTGGGCTTCGCGCAGAGCGTCGAGTTCTTCCGGCGGCATGTAGCAGGGGTAGGCGGTGCCGGCGGCCAGCATCTCCTGGATGACCGCCTT
Source organism: Zoogloea sp. (assembly GCA_017309145.1). Lineage (GTDB taxonomy): Bacteria > Pseudomonadota > Gammaproteobacteria > Burkholderiales > Rhodocyclaceae > Zoogloea. The sequence continues at coordinate 1,683 of JAFLDU010000029.1, forward strand.
GTAGCGATCCATGCGCTGCATCTGGTAGAACGGGCCTTCGTCCCAGCCCAGATCGAGCCACTGCATGCCGTCGAGGATGGCCTGCACAGCCTCCGGGGTGGAGCGGGCCACATCGGTGTCCTCGATGCGCAGGATGAACTGGCCACCGTGACGACGGGCGTAGGCCCACGAGAACAACGCCGTACGCGCGCCCCCGATATGCAGGTAGCCGGTGGGGCTGGGGGCGAAGCGGGTGCGAACGGTAGAGGCCATGGCGGGAATCCGGAGAAGCTGAAAACCCGCCATTTTACGCAAACCGGCGGCCCATCAACACAAAGCCCGGCCAAAGCCGGGCTGTGCGAAGGCGAGACGACGCGGAAAGACGCGTCGTGGAAGGCTCAGATGGCCGATTCGTTGGTCTCGCCGGTGCGGATGCGCACCACCTGCTCGACGGGCATCACGAAGATCTTGCCATCACCGATCTTGCCGGTGCGCGCGGCCTTGACGATGGCTTCCACGGCCTGCTCGACCACATCGCTGGTCACCACCACCTCGATCTTGATCTTGGGCAGGAAGTCCACGACGTATTCGGCACCGCGATAAAGCTCGGTATGCCCCTTCTGGCGGCCGAAACCCTTCACCTCGGTCACGGTCAGGCCGGTGATGCCCACTTCGGACAAAGCCTCACGGACTTCATCGAGCTTGAAGGGCTTGATCACGGCTTCGATTTTCTTCATCTGCGGTCTCCTTGAAACGGTCCGGCATTCTAGCCGGATATATCCTGTCCGGCATGCCGGGGTGTCGGGGTGGTTACGGCGCGGCGGGTTCAGGCGTCGCGGTAGCGGGAGGTGATGGGGTAGCGCCAGTCCTTGCCGAAGCCGCGCTGGGTGACCCTCACGCCGGGGGGGGCCTGGCGGCGCTTGTACTCGTTGCGCCGGAGCATGCCAACAGTACGCTTCACATCGGCCTCCGGATAGCCCCGGGCGATGATCTCTTCCGGCGCCAGATCTTCTTCCATGTAGGCGGCGATGATCGCATCGAGCACCTCGTAGGGCGGCAGGGAATCCTGGTCGCACTGGTCGGGCTTGAGCTCCGCCGAAGGCGGCCGGGTCAGGATGTTGTCGGGGATCACCGGACCTCCGGGCTGGGCGTTGCGCCACGCACACAGTCGGTAGACGAAGGTCTTGTAGATGTCCTTGATGACCGCGAAGCCGCCCGCCATGTCACCATAGAGCGTGGCGTAGCCGGTGGCCATCTCGCTCTTGTTGCCGGTGGTGAGCACGATGGAGCCGGTCTTGTTGGACAGGGCCATCAGCAGCATGCCGCGGATGCGCGACTGCAGGTTCTCCTCGGTGGCATCTTCCGGCAGGCCGGCAAAATGCGGGGCGAGCAGATCGGCGAAGGTGCGCATGGCCGGTTCGATGGCGATCTCGTCGTAACGCACGCCGATGCGGCGGATCATCTCGCGGGAATCATCGAGGCTCATCTGGGCCGTGTAGGGCGAGGGCATCATCACCGCACGCACCCGCTCGGCGCCCAGGGCATCCACCGCGATGGCCAGCGTGAGCGCCGAATCGACGCCGCCAGACAGACCGATGAGGGCACCGGGGAAGCCGTTCTTGCCGAGGTAGTCGCGCACCCCCAGCACCAGGGCATCGTAGACGTCCGCCTCAACCGGGCGCGCCGGAGGCAGCTGGCGGTCCTGCCAAGCCCCGTCGGCAAAGCGCAGCAGGGCCAGCTCTTCGGCGAACACGCGGCCCTGCCAGGCCAGGCCGCCATCCGCGTCGAGGGCGAAGGAGCCGCCATCGAAGACCAGCTCGTCCTGCCCGCCCACCAGATTGCAATAGGCCACCGGCAGGCCGGTGTCGGCCACGCGCTCGCGCAGCACCTCATAGCGGCGCTGCTGCTTGTTCATGTGGAAGGGCGAGGCATTGAGCACCAGCAGCAACTCGGCGCCGGCCTCACGGGCCACCTCGGCGGCGCCGGATTCCCACACGTCGGCACAGATGTTCACGCCGACCCGGACGCCCTTCAGTTCGAACACACAGGCACCGGTGCCGGCCTCGAAATAGCGTTCCTCGTCGAAGACCTCGTAATTGGGCAGACGGTGCTTGAAGTAGGTGTCCACCACGCGGCCATCGCGGATCACCGCGGCCGCGTTGTAACGCACCCCTTCCACTTGTGCCGGGTAGCCCACCAGCGCCGTGATGCCCTGCACCTCGACGGCCAGGGTGGCGAGCTCGGCTGCGCAGGCCTCGATGAAGGCCGGGCGCAGCAACAGGTCTTCTGCCGGGTAGCCGCATAGGGCCAGTTCGGGGGTCAGCACCACATCGGCGCCCGCGGCCTTGGCCCGGGTCACCGCATCCAGGATCCGGCGTGCATTGCCGGAGATGTCGCCCACGACACAGTTGAGTTGGGCGACAGCGACGGTAAGAGGGGTTTTCATGGGGCGACACTATACCGCGAAGGGCCCAACTGCCGCGCGGCCGGACCATCCCCGGGCCCATGCTTGTATGCTTGGCATCCCCACACCCCGCCCACTGCCATGCCCCGCTTCGCGTTGCACGCCGCCCTCGACGAAATCTCCGCCGATCAGTGGAATGCCCTGGCCGGCGCCCAGCCCACCCTCTCCCACGCCTACCTGTCCTCGCTCGAGCAGTCGGGTTGCGTGTCGCCCCGCACGGGCTGGACACCCCGCCATGCGGCGCTGTGGGAGGGGGAGACCCTGCTGGCCGCCCTGCCCCTCTATCTCAAGACCCACTCCTATGGCGAGTACGTGTTCGACTGGGCCTGGGCCGAGGCCTATCATCGCCACGGGCTGGAGTACTACCCCAAGTGGCTGTCCGCCGTGCCCTTCACGCCGGTGCCGGGCCAGCGCCTCCTCGGGCGGGACGCGGCGTCCCGGCGCACCCTGCTGGACCACCTGATCGAGGCCGTGCGCGACTCGGGCGCCTCATCCCTGCACATCCTTTTCCCGACCGATGAGGAGGCCGCCTGGCTGGCCGACGCCGGCCTGGAGATCCGCCACGGCGTGCAGTTCCACTGGCAGAACGCTGGCTACCGGGACTTCGAGGACTTCCTGGGCCGCCTGGCCCAGCCCAAGCGCAAGAAGATCCGCCAGGAACGACGCAAGGTGGCGGATGCCGGCGTGAACTTCCGTGTGCTGCGCGGCGCGGAGATCGGGGCGGAGGAATGGGCCTACTTCCACGCCTGCTACAGCCGCACCTACGCCGAGCACCGCTCCACGCCCTACCTGACCCGACGCTTCTTCGAGGATCTCTGCGCCCTCGCCCCGGACGCCTGCGTGCTGATGATCGCCGAGCGGGCCGGCGCACCGGTGGCCGCCAGCTTCTTCCTGTGCGACCGGGATGCCCTCTACGGCCGCTACTGGGGCAGTACCGAATTCATCCCCTGCCTGCACTTCGAGGCCTGCTACTACCAGGCCATCGACTATGCCATCGGGCAAGGCCTGCAGCGCTTCGAGGGCGGCGCCCAGGGCGAGCACAAGCTGTCCCGCGGTCTGGAACCGGTGCGCACCGTATCGGCCCACTGGATCGCGGATCCGCGCTTCCGCGATGCGGTGGCCCGCTTCCTGGCTCAGGAACGGGGCGGCATGGAGGCCTACCTGGACGAGCTGTCCGAGCGCCTGCCCTTCCGCCCCGCCCCGGGCCAGGCCTAGAAGATACGGAGACTCACGACACCTCGGCCTGGGAAGCCGGCCGCTTTGCCGGACGGCGGGCCCGGCGCAGACGGAGGGCGGCATCAAGGCAACGCTCGACATCGGCACCGAGGGTCAGGCTGCCCTCGCGGGCATAGTCCTGGTGCTGGCGCTCGATGTTCTTCAGCGCGTAGATGTAATTCACCATCAGCCCGCAGGACTGGCGCAGCCCCCGGGCCGATACGTCCCCAAGCCAGTTGATGCGCCCCAGTGCGGCCCCATTGGAGAAATGGAAGCGCCCGACCGGATCGAGGGGATGCTTGCCGCTCTTCTCACGGGCCAGGTAAAAGGCACACTCCCCCTCCAGCCAGGCCTTCAGGGCAGGCTGGCCGGGCACGCCGCCGATCTCTGCGGCCAGACAGTGCTGGATGGCCGCCATGCCGCTCTTGCCGGTGCTTTCCAGAATCGTGCGGACATCGGCGGGGATGCGCTCAAGGTAAGCCGCCTCGGCCAGCTGCCTGTCCAGCCAGCGGCTGAAGCCCGGGATCGGCGACAAGGTCGCAAAGTTGCGCAGGCGCGGATACTCGGACAGCAGCTGCTGCACCACCCGCTTGATCAGGAACTCGCCCATGCTCACCCCGCGCAGACCTGCCTGGGCGTTGGAGATGGAGTAGAAGATCGCCGTGGTGGCGGACTCGGGATCGAGGGTCGGCTGGGATTCGTCCAGCAGGGTCTGCACCTTGTCGGCGATGTCCCGGACCAGCGCCACCTCCACGAAGATCAGCGGCTCGGAAGGCATGCGCCCGTGGAAGAAGGCATAGCAGCGGCGGTCGGAATCGAGCCGGTTGCGCAGGTCGTTCCACGACTTGATCTCGTGCACCGCCTCGTAGCGGATCAGCTTCTCGAGCAGCGAAGCGGGCGACTCCCAGCCGATCCGGCGCAACTCGAGGAAGCCCGCATCGAACCACAGGGTGAGCAGGCGCAGCAGATCCTGCTCCAGGGCCGGAAAGGCCTCAGCCCCCAGGCGGTAGAGGTCGGCCCGCATGTCCACCAGGGCATGCACACCGTCGGGCAACAGGTTGAACTGCCGCAGGATGCGCAGCCGCGGCGATTCGAGGCTGTCCGCCAGGCGCCCCTCGGCGCGTACCCTTTCTGCATCGTCCCGGGCCGCCAGATAGGCATCGATGGCCTTGCGGACCTCCGGCTTGCCCGGCCCGAAACCCGCCTCGAGCCGCCCCAGGAAAGCCTGCCGGTCGGTATCGCCGGCCCCCTGGTAGAAAGCGAGCAGCTGGCCGACCCGCTCACGGGCCCGCGCCTCGCCGTCGTACTCCCCGGCTGCGGCCTTCAACAACTCATCGACACGCCGCCAGGTCCGGGCCGGCGCCACCTCCACCTGGCCGTGCGCCTCGCGGTCCTCGTCACGCCCACGCACCAGGCGACGCCACAGCCCCGCCATGGAAGCCCCCAGTCCGCGTGCGCCGTCCACTTTGTCTTCCTTTCCCATCCCACGCTCCTTGATCGATGCCCCTCGCATGAGTGACCCCGGCCGTGGCCGGTTGTTCCCGGCACCGGCGGGCATCACGCACCAAACACCGCCCCACGTCTTGCGACTGTCACTGTAGCGGAAGCCGCCCCCCTGCCCGGTGTGACTTCTGCCACGGATCATTCATCAGGGAGTGACGGCTCCGCTCGCTCCCTGTCCAGGGACGGCGTTGTCAGCGCGACCTCACGCCAGTCACGGGGAGCGCAGCCAAAAGCCTGACGGAAACGTCGGGAAAAGTGCGCCTGATCCACAAACCCCCAACGGAAGGCGACCTCCCCTATCGTCAGGTGACCGAGCCCTGGCCGCTCGAGATCCCTCCGGCACGCATCGAGGCGCAAACACCAGATGGTTTCGGCAAGAGTCCGGGTCTCCCCCTCGAAGAGGCGGTGAAGATGGGACTTCGAAATCCGCAAGGCAGCGGCTATGGCATTGGCACTCAATGCCGGATCGGCCAGGTTGTCACGGATGTAAGCGTGGATCCGGGCTCGGTGGTAGCGACTGAGCTGAGACTGCCCGCCTCTCCCCGCCAATCCTCTGTCGGCCAGCATGGCGCTCAGGGTCTCCAGCATGGCCTGCCGGAGATACCCGCCCTGCTCCTCGGGCAGGCCCGGTGTTTCCATCAGCCCCACAGCAAACGCGCGCAGGATGCGGCCACCTGGGTGAGAGGCCGGCAAGGTCACCGCTGCCATGCTCCCCAGATCAGACACCGTCCACTGCGCCAAGGCCTGGGGAAGGATGAAGACCCGCTGCTCGAAAGCCCCGTCAAAGCTCAACTCATAAGCACGGGCGTTGGTGAACAGCGCCGTATCGCCCGGCGCCAGGCAAGCGGTCCGGCCATTCTGGGTGATCCGCCCATGCCCTTCGACCTGGAGTGCAATCACGCACATTGGCGGATCACCCGCATTCGCCTGGGCTGATGTGCGCAAGACCCGCTGGCCTGTCGCCTGGATAAGGCATACATCCATGCGACCTGCATGCACCTGTTCAAGATGCCCCTCGAACCCGCTCCGCCCTGGTCCAAGAGATGACACCTCAGCCCGGATCAACTGACGGCATACCACATCAGCCCAGAAGGCAACCCGGTCCTGCAGACGAACGGCGTCGGTACTCAGGACAAAACGGTCGTGCCAGACCTGCAAATCGTTCATTCACGACGCTCCCCGAAGTCTGTTCAGCCATGCGACACCGGATCAAATTTGGCGAGACGTCCGGACAAACGCGCCGCTTCGCAGCGCATACCATGCAGATAAGCCGCATGGAAATGCTCCTCGTTCAAGCAGGAACACCAGGAACAGATCCTGTCTTCCAGACCAATGCCAATGAGCACGGAAAATCATGCGATCCGGATCAAAAAACCTCTCACGCCATCGACAGCGCAAGCAGCAGCTTCAACAAATCTGCCTGACGGTGTGTCGCGGTCTTGTCAAAAATGCGGCGGAGATGGGTATTCACGGTATTGACACTGATGCCAAGGCGGCCCGCCATGGACTCGGACGAGCCACCGCGCACGACCTCGAGGGCCAGGCCGGCCTCCGCCGGCGTCAGCCCGTAAAGCCGGATGAGGCGCTCTGCCGGGATGGAAGCCGCCTCTTCCAGGTCATACAAGAAGACCACACCTCCGCGACGTGGTCCGAGCCCCAGAAGCTCGCTGGCGCCACACAAGGGCGCCGCATGCACCACGCACACGGCAGCCCCTGTGTCGTTGGTGAGTTGCATGCTCCTCAGATCTTCGGCACCAGGTCGGAGGACATTCTGGATCACCGCCTGGAACTCCCGAGCCTGCCGAGCAAAAACGGGCTGGAGCGTCAGCACGGAGCCGCGCTCGCCAGGCACCCCGTTAAGCACCACGTGAGACGCTCGGCAAAAGAGCCGCCGCGCCGCATGGTTGCTGAACTGTATGCAGCCCTCCATATCGAGCAGTACCACGCCGACAGCAAGACGCTCCAGCGCCGCAGTACTCGCCGCAACCCGGAAGCTCAAGTCACGGAGATGGAACGTCAGGCTCAAAGCCCTCGCCAAATGGACCACCAGACGCCGCACCCGATCGAGGTCGGCCTCCGCGAAGTCAGGATCGGACGGCCCCCGGTAGATCGACAGGGCAACCGGCGGCAGGAACATGTCCCGCCCATCGAAAATGATCCCGGCACACACCTGGAGGATGCCAGTGGGTCTCCACAACTCCTGATAGAACCGACTCTGAAGCAACCGGGAGCGAGGTACCAATTGATCGCCAGTCATGACCTTCCCACTGACCAGCCACCCTTTCCCGACCATGGCATCCATCAGGATGTCCTCATGCATCCCCCGGGCTTCCCAGTACGCCATCCTGTCCTCCGGCATGTTGAAGGCATAGCCAAAACCGCCCTGATCAACAGAATGCAAGGGAGTGAACAGCAGGGCCCTGGGCGATTCACAGCCGATCGCAATGCGCCTGACCACTTCCGGCCAACGCGCGGGCTCCTGCGCCGCCGCATAGATCTCGCCAACGATTTCGTCGTAGTCCTCGAAGTTCATTCCCGGCAACTCAGTGATGATCGCTCGCGCCAGCTATGTGGAATGGCCTGCAAACCCAGCTGGGTCATACCTCCATGACCTCACCATTTCTGGTGACGACAACGATGTCATCGTACTTCCAGAATCCCTTCACCCACCTTGCATTCAACAACACGCCACACATCGCCCCAGGGAGACCCACATGAAACCCGTACGCCCCCACCTGCCCCACGCCCTCCTCATCGGCTCCGCACTCAGTCTCGGCCTCGCCGCCTGCGGCGGAGGTGGCGGCGGGAGTGGTAGCAGCACGACAAGCACACCTCTGGTCCTCAGCGGGAACGCCAGCAATGGCGCGGCCCTTGCGGGTGCCACCGTGGAAGCCAAGTGCGCCACCGGCAGCGGGTCTGCCACCACAGATACCAGCGGGCACTACCGCATCAGCATCGACGGCGGTGCCCTGCCCTGCGTGCTGCGCGCGCCCAATGGCAGCACCGCCCTCCATTCTGTCGCTGAAGCAGGGGGCAGCCAGAGCCTCACCGCCAATCTCACTCCCCTCTCCGAAGCCCTGGTGGCCAGCCTGGCCAGCGCGCCGCCAGCCGATCTGTACGCCACTTTCGACAGCTCCGCCCAAGGCCGGATCACCGCCGGCAACATCAGCGGCGCACGCGCCAACCTCACCGCAGCCCTGGCCGGCGTCACCGACATCAGCGCCCTCGACCCGCTCAAGGACGATTTGAGCGCGGCACCGGCTGCCACCAACGCAGCACTGGGCAAGCTGGCCACTGCGCTCACCGACGCCCGCCTGTCCCAGGCCGACCTGGACGCCGCCCTGGCCGCGGCTGGCGGCATCACCGCCCCGGTCAAGACCCTCCTGCAGGCCGCCTCAGCCACCTGCAGCGGGCTGCGCTCGGGCAGCTACCGGCTGATCGCCCCCTTCGTCGGCACCGGCGGTACCCAACGCATCACCATCGACGCGAAGAACCTCAGCGTGAGCTACGCGGACGCCAACACCGACACCCTGGTCGACCAGGGCGGCTGCCAGTTTTCCACCCCCGACAACGATCAGTTCTACGTCTCGGCCTCGGGTGTCACCCTCCTCCGCTACTCGGCCGGCAGCGGAAAGACGGGTATCGCCCTGATTATCCCCGAACAGACACTCCCGATTTCCGCCTTTGCCGGCACCTGGAACGAGATCGGCTTTGGCCGCGATGCCAGCAACACCCCCCTGGAAGGCTGGTCTGCCCAATCGATTCTCGACTCGGCCGGCAATTTCACTGGCAACCTGGATTGCGGCAGTGAGCTCGGCGTCACCTGCACCAACGACACCCTGCCCACACAGCTCAAGACGAATAGCAACGGCGGCTTCGACACCACCTATCAGGGCAGCGCCGTCCGCATGTTTGCCTTCCGCACCGCCAGTGGCGGCACGATGATGGTCACCACCTCACCGGACGGTTCCGCGCTCTCCTTCCTGGCCAAAGTAGGCAGCCTGACCCTTCCCACGGTCGGCTCGGTGACCCGCTACTGGAACATGTCCTTCAACAGCGCGGGCTATCAAGGTAATTTCATCAGCGAGACCACCACCATCACCGCCAGCAATGCCGCGGCAAACACTTACACCCGCAGCCACGCCAGCGACGGCCACCAGGAAACCCTCACCATCAACCAGCCCAAGGACGGCATGCGCTACCGGCCCGCGGCGACCGCCACCAACGGCAGCGGCGGCACGGTCAATGTGTCGGCCGCGGTGCTGATGCGTATAGGCGACACCGGGTTCGGCGTCGCCCGCAACGTCACGAGCGGCCAGAACTTCTTTGCTATGAGCATCGATAGGCCATAAGCCGCCCAGGCCGCCCTGGCCCATGTCGGGGCGGCGGCCCCCCCAACGCAACCGATTGCCGGATTCAAGGTCGCCATCATGCGCAATACCAGCCTGCTCGCCCTGTGTGCCCTGCCGATAGTGTGCCTGGCGCAGAGCATCGAGCGCCCCTCCCCCCGCCTTGGAGACGAATGCACCTATGACATTCTCGACAACCTGCGGAACAAGGAAAAGATCGCCGAACGGCACATCGTGGTGACATCGGTTACACCGGGCCGCATCACGATGCGCGTGACACACCGAGTCCTGGTCACCCGCGACACCGGCGATCTGACGGATGGGCAAGTGGCGTACGACGACGACCTGAACGTCATCGAGCGGGATGGCATCAAGTTCGGGCGGCCCTACCCGAGACGTATCTACCCCTTGCAGCCTGGGATGCGCCTGGCAAGCCAGGAGGTCGAGCTTCCCGGACAGCCAGGCACATCACGCACGGAGTCACTCGATGCGCGGGCTGGAGCCTGGGAAACACGCACCGTCCCGGCGGGCCGCATCGAAGTGCTCTCTCTGGAATGGAGGGGCTGGTACAACGGTCGTTCTCCGCTCTATCGCTGGAGCGGCAAGATACACAGAGAGATTGCCTTCTCACCGGTAACTTGGTGCGAGGTAGCGAGCACCGAGGAGATCTACAACCCCAACTCCAGCCCATTCATCCACCGGGACTTCGTACTGACCGGGTTCAAGCACGACGGGGGCGCACCAGCTTCCAGAACCCCAGCGCCATCCCCTGAGCAAGGCCCCCTCACCCCCGCCGCGGTGCTTCCTCCCGGATCGGCAGACTGATCAAGGCGGCGAGCAGTGCCAGCACGATGTCGGCGTACCACATCCAGTCGTAGTTGCCGAAGGCCACCAGGGCCAGGCCGCCCAGCCAGGCACCGAAGAAGGCACCGGTCTGGTGGGACAGCAGGGTCAGCCCGAACAAGGTGGCCAGGTAGCGCAGTCCGAACAGCTTGCCGACCAGGCCGGCGGTGGGGGGAACGGTGGCCAGCCAGGTCAGGCCCAGCCCGAAGGCGAAGGCATAGAAGGTCAGCGAGGTCTTGGGCGCCAGGAGGTAGATCACCACCAGCACCGCGCGTGATCCGTACATGAGGGCCAGCAGCCACTTCATGCGGTAATGCTGGCCCAGCGCACCGACGCCGAGACTGCCGGCGATGTTGGCCAGGCCGATCAGGCCGAGGGAGACGGCCGAGACGCTGGCCGGCAGGCCGCACAGATCGACGGCGCCGGGAAGGTGGGTGACCAGGAAGGCGATGTGGAAACCACAGGTGAAGAAGCCCGCATGCAGGCACCAGTAGCTGCGATCACGCAGGGCCACCCGCAGCTGCGCCCTCAGGCCCATGTCCGCGGCGGCGGATGGCGGGTGTTCGACCTTGTGGCGCAACGGCCAGGACAGCGGCAGCGTGGCCAGGGCACAGGCCGCCAGACCGTACAGGGCCGTGACCCAGCCGAAGCCGCCGATCAGGAACTGGGTCAGCGGGGCGAACAGGAACTGCCCGAAGGAGCCGCCCGCATTGAGGAAGCCCGAAGCGAAGGCGCGCTTCGGCGCGGGCACCCGCTGCGCCATGGCCCCCAGCAGGATCGAGAAGCTGCCGGCACCGGCGCCGGCCGCGACGAGGAAACCGAGGGTCAGGATGAGGCCGAACTGGCTCTCCACGAAGGGCGTCAGGATCAGGCCGAGCACCAGCATGATCGCCCCGGTGAACAGCGACCCGGCCGGGCCGAAACGGTCGGCAACAGCCCCGAAGACCGGCTGCGCGGCCCCCCAGACGAACTGCCCCACGGCCATCGCCAGGCTGATGCTGGCGATGCCCAGCCCCGTGGCGGTATTGAGGGGGGACACGAACAGACCAAGGGACTGGCGGATCCCCATGGTGATCATCAGCACCGTGGAGGCGATGAGGACGAGGGGCCAGTAGGAGATCTGCGGGACCTCCGCGCCTGAAGGCGGCCGGGGCGGGTTCGGGCTCATGGGCTATTCAGCCGGGATGGACGGGCATGACTTGAGAAGCCCGGCAGGATCACCGGAACCCGCGCCCGGGTCAATCAGGATTTGCAGGTACGCAGGGTTGCCAGGGCCGAGGGGAAGTCATAGGCCCCCACCTCCCGCTCGAAGCGGCTCCAGTCCGGCCCCAGGGCAGACTTGAGCAACTCCGCACTCTCGCGCACCGCCCTCACCACCGCCACGTTGTCTTCCGCCAGCAAGGCCTCCAGGCGTTTCAAGGCATCGGCCATGACCGCCGGGTCGGTGACGGCTCCGGCGGGCGGGACGGCAGGCGGAACGATCTCCCTCGGCAGGGCATCGATGGCGGTCACCGCAGCGCCCTGGGCTTCTTCGAGACGCGCCAGGAATGCCTCCACCTCCTCCGGCTGCGCCCCTTCGCGCAGCGCGGTCTCGAGCCGGGCTGCCAGCTCCTGCACCCCGGGGATGCCGATCATGCCCGACACGCCCTTGAGGGAGTGAGCCTGCCTGAGGGCATCCTCCTGCCGACCATCGGACAGGGACATGCGGATCCGCGCCACGTCACGGCCATGGCTGTCCGCATACTTGTGCAGCAGGCGCAGGTAGTTGGGAATGCGGCCCCGCAGGTTCTTCAGACCGTAGGCCACATCCAGGCCAGGCACGCCATCCAGCATGCCGCGGACATCCATCGGCATCTCCTCAGCCGGCGCGGTCAGGGTCAGCCCCGGTGGCAGCCACTGGACGAGCTTCGCGTAGAGCATGGCCGGATCGACGGGCTTCGGCAGATGATCGTTCATCCCGGCATCCAGGCAACGCTGACGATCCTCCCCGAAGGCGTTGGCGGTCATCGCCAGGATGGGCACCTTGTCCAGGCCGGCCAGACGGATCGCCCGGGTCGCCTCGAGGCCGTCCATCACGGGCATCTGGATGTCCATCAGGATCAGGGCATAGTCTCCCGCGACCGCCAGCTCCACGGCGCGCGCACCGTCGGCGGCGAGTTCCACCTCGAGGCCGACCGCCTCCAGCAGGGACATTGCCACCTCCTGGTTGATCGGGCTGTCCTCCACCAACAGGATGCGGGTGCCACGATGCTCCCGGGCCAGCGTGCGCTCGGCAGGCAGCTCCACCGCCGATGCAGGACTGGCGGCGGCCCCCGGGGCTACGCTCAGGGCGTCCTGCAGACTGGACAGGGTCACCGGCCTGGCAAGGGTTTCAGGCCCTTGCTTCACGCCCCTTCCGGTGTCCTCCTCCTCCTGCGCCGCAGCCCCCGTCTCACCGAGGGTCAGCAGGATGCAGCGCGGGGGGGCCTTGAGGTTCTGGGCCTTGATCTGGGCGGCGGTTTCGTAGCCATCGGGGCCCGGCAGGTCCGCATCCAGCAGCACCACCTGGAACGGATCGGACTCCCGGTCCGCGGCGGTCACCAGGGCCTGTGCGGCCGTGCCCGACTCACAGGTGATGACCCGCGCGCCGAGGGTCATGGCCATGGACGCCAGCACGGCACGCGACTCCGTGAGGTCATCCACCACCAGCACCCGCAGGGCCGGTACCGGCGCCGCCTGGGGAAGACTGCCGGGAGAGCGTCGGAAGGGCAGGCTGAGCCAGAAACAGCTGCCCTGCCCCAACTCGCTGTCGACACCGGCCTCGCCCTTCATCATGCGTGCCAGATGCCCGGTGATCGCCAGGCCCAACCCGGTTCCGCCGTAGCGCCGGGTGGTCGAGCCGTCGGCCTGCTCGAAGGGCTGGAACAGGCGGGCCTTCTGCTCCGGGTCGATGCCGATGCCGGTGTCGCTGACCTCCAGGCGGACCCGGACCTCCCCCTCCTCCTCGTACTCCACCCGGCAGCGCAGCAGGATCAGGCCCCTTTCGGTGAACTTCACGGCGTTGCCCAGGTAATTGACCAGCATCTGGCCCAGCCGGATCGCATCGCCCCTCAGCCAAGTCGGCGCACTCCCCATGTCCACGACCAGGTCCAAGCCCTTCTGGTGGGCCTTGTCGGCCACCAGCGCGCAGGCCTTGCGCACCACTTCTTCAAGATTGAACTCCGACTCCTCGAGCGACAGCTTGCCGGCCTCGATCTTGGAGAGGTCCAGGATGTCGTTGATGATCGACAGCAAGTGCTCCGCCGCATCACCAATCTTCTCGAGCCGCACCTGCACGTCGGCCCCCTGCAGGCTGCGCCGCAACAGGTGGGTCAGGCCGATGATCGCATTCATGGGGGTGCGGATCTCGTGGCTCATGTTGGCCAGGAAGGCGCTCTTCGCCCGATTGGCGCTGTCCGAGGCCTCGCGGGCCGCTTCGAGCTCGGCGGTGCGCAAAGACAGTGCCCGGTTCACGTCCTCCAGCTGGCCCGTTCTTTCGGCGACCAGTTGTTCCAGATGCTCCCGATAGTCCCGCAGCTCGGCCTCGGCGGCCTTGCGCTCGGTGATGTCCTCCTGGATGCCGATGAAGTGGGACACATGCCCGTCGGGCTGCACGACGGGAGAAATGCGGGCGTATTCGACCCAGATCTTCCCATCCCGCCGGCGATTGATGAACTCCCCTTCCCAGGACTTCCCACCGGCGAGGGTAGCCCACAGGCTCCGGTAGGTCTCGGGCGGCGTCTGGCCCGACTTCAGAAAGCCCGTACGGCGCCCGAGGATCTCCTCGAGGGGATAGCCCGATCCCTTGACGAAGGCCTCATTGACATACTCGATCACACCTGTCGGGTCGGTCACGATGACCGCCGAGGGGCTTTGCTCCACGGCCAGGGACAGCTTCAGCAACTGCTCGGCAGCCTGGCGCCGCTCCGTGATGTCCCGCCACACACCGGCCAGGTAGCAGCGCCCATGCAGGTCGATGGCCCGGTAGCTCAGCTCCATGTCCCGCACGCTGCCATCGGCACAGCGATGGCGGTTCTCGAAGGTGACGGCCCGCCCCTCCGAAACGATGCCGGCGAGTCGCTCATGCACGGCCTCGGGGCTCAGCTCGGCCTGTATGTCGGTGACCCTCAGCCTGGCAAAGGCCTCGCGGGAGTAGCCCAGCCGGCTGCAGGCCGCATCATTGAATTCGACAAAGCGCAGGCTCTCCATGTCGAGCAGCACGATGCCGTCTACCGCCTGATTGACGATCGCACTGAAGATCTCCTCCCGCTCCCGCAAGGCCTGTTCATCCCTGCGCTGCACGGTGATGTCGCGGGAGATGCAGAACAGGCCGGCGACCTCACCACCCGGCCCTTTCAGCGGGCCCCGGGTGCACAGAAAGCTGCGCCCCTCGGCCGCGCGGCTGTCCTCCACGCGGGTGATGGCGCCGGCCCCCTGCATCACGGCCAGATCCTCACTCCGTCGGCGCTCCGCCTCGTCGGGCGCGAGCAGCATGCTGTCGTCCCGGCCGAGGATCTCCTCCCGCGGCTTACCGATCAGCCGGGCGGCCTCGCCATTGACGAAGATGTAGCGGCCCTGGCCATCCTTGGCGAAGATCGCATCCGCGGACCCCTCGGTGATCGCATCGAGCAGCTGGAGCGTACGCAGCCGTTCCGCCTGGGACTCCTCGCGCAGCCGGGTCTGGCGGAGCTCCCGACGCTGCTGGAGCAGCAGCGCCGCCACTGCGGTCGCCAGCAGGGCCGCCCCGACGGCCAGCAGGATCCACCATAGTTGATGACTGGAGGCCTCCTGGACTTCATCCTGGTCCATCTTGACCACCAGCAGCCAATCGGTGCCCGGCACCCGGCGGCCCACACCGACGACCGGCACCCCCCGGTAGTCCAGAGCCTTGATCACCCGGCCCCGCCGGTCCGTCTCGTTGAGCAGTTGGGCCCCCAGCAGGTTGGCCTGGTCCGCCGGCACACGACGGGTCAGCGCGGGGGCGGCTTCGTGACGCAGCGGAGTGAGGAACAGTAGATCCTTGCCATCCCGGCGCACCAGCAGTGTCTCGGCACTCCGGCTGGGCGCCGGCCACCCCTGCAGGTAGGCGTACAGATAGGCATTGGGATCCACCTGCAGGATCACCGCCAGCGGCGTCCCGCCCTGCGGCACGCTGAGGGGGGCGACAAAATCCAGCATCGGCGGCGCCTCCGGCTGCTCACCAAACCGATAGAAATCACTCTCCACCACGGCGTGCTCACGCAGGGCCCGGCTCACCTGCGTCCGCAGCCCCGGAGAGGCCTGCAGCAACTCGGTGGTGGCGAGTACCGTCTCGCCATGCTCATCGAGCAAGCCCAGGCGTACATAGCCATAGGCATGCCTGACCGCCTCGAGTCGCTCCAGCAACTGGGTCTTGGCCCCGGCATCGGCTTGGCGGGCCCACCGCTCATACAGTTGGGCGAGCCCTGGATCGCCAGCCAGCGAACGGGCATCCGCCCGCCGCTCCGACAACCACGCGGAGATCTGGCCCAGCTTGAGGTCGGCCACCGCCTCCAGCCTCAGGGCCTCCTGCCCGGCCCGCTCGCGCATCGAAAGCACCGCGCTGCCATAACCCACCACGATCACGGCGAGGGCGATGAGGTAGAAGGGCAGCACACCGCTGCGCCACCCACCTGCAGACCTCGACAGGAAGGACGGTAGTTTCACTCCTCCACCTCATCCCTGTACCGCTCCGCGATCTCGGTGAAACGGGCGAACTCCACCAGAAAGGCGTCCACCACGTCCGGGTCGAAATGGCTGCCACGGGCATCGCCGATCATCGCCCTGGCACGCTCCAACGAGAACGGCTCCTTGTAGGTACGCCGCGAGATCAATGCATCGAACACGTCGGCCAGTGCCATCAGGCGGGCCGACAGGGGGATCCCCTCCCCCGCCAGACCGTCCGGGTAGCCGCTCCCATCCCAACGCTCGTGGTGATGGCGGGCAATCTCCTTGGCAAAGGCCAGAAAGGGGACAGGACGCTCGGCGTCCTCCTCCGCATGTTCGATGGCCTCGCTGCCCAGGCGCGCATGGGTCTGCATCACGGCCCACTCGGCAGGCGTGAGCCGGCCCGGCTTGAGCAGGATGTAATCGGGGATGCCCACCTTGCCGATGTCATGGAGCGGCGCCGACTTGGCGATCAGATCGATGGTATGCGGGGTCAGCTGGCGGGTGTAGCGGGGATCACCGGCCAGCCGGGTCGCCAGGAGCGCCACATAGGCCTGGGTCCGGCGCAGGTGATTGCCCGTTTCAGGGTCGCGGATCTCGGCCAGGCGGGCCAGCGCCCGGATGCTCACCTCCTGGATCAGCAGGTTCTCGCCCATCCGCCGGGCGATCTCGGATTCGAGCAGCATGTTCTGGTCGCGCAGCCGGTCGCGGGCCTTCTTCAACTCCAGCTGGTTGTGCACCCGGGCCAGCACGATGGAAGGCCGGATGGGCTTGCTGATGTAGTCCACCGCCCCTGCCTCGAGCCCCTTCTCCTCCTCCTGCAGACCATCCAGAGCCGTCACGAAGATCACCGGGATGTCCCGGGTCAGCGGGTCCGCCCGCAGGGCGCTGAACACCGCATAACCGTCCATGCCCGGCATCATCACATCGAGCAGGATCAGGTCGGGGATCGGGCGGGTTCGCGCCACCTGCAGCGCGCGCGCGCCACTCTGGGCGGCCCTGACCCGGTAGAGGGGCTGCAACAGCTCGCCCAGAACCTCGAGATTTTCCGGTACGTCGTCGACGATCAGGATTGTCGCCCGCGTGCTGGCGGGGTCAGAGGCAAAGGTGTCAGGGATCACCGTAGGGGCAAGCACAGGATGTAAGGGCCAGCGACCGGACCGGCACCTGCGGCAGGACACCTGCCCGGTCCGAACCAAACCACGAATACGTCACAACTTATCGACGCGGACCCGCGGGACTTTAGGGCACTGCAACATGGAATCTGCCCGCGCATCGCGGAACAGGCCGTCGAGTCGGTGGCGGTCGCGCTAAACTCAGACCATGCCCGTCAGGACCCGTTCTCAATGAGCACCGCCCTCGCCCGCCTGCTCCCCTTTCTCGCCTGGCGCCGCCAGCTCGACGGCCCCGCCCTGCGGGCCGACCTGCTGGCCGGCTTCACGGTGGCCCTGGTCGCCATTCCTCAGGCGCTGGCTTACGCCCAGCTGGCCGGCCTGCCCCCTTACGTGGGCCTGTACGCCTCACTGCTGCCGGCCATCGTGGGTGCCCTGTTCGGCTCGTCGGCCCAGCTCAGCACCGGCCCGGTGGCGCTGACCAGCCTGCTCACCGCCACGTCCCTGGCCCCGCTGGCCCTGCCCGGCTCCGAGACCTACCTGTTGCTGGCGGTCCAGCTGGCCATGCTGGCCGGCCTGCTGCAGGTGGTCTTCGGCATGCTGCACCTGGCCCATTTCGCCGACCTGCTGTCGCATCCAGTCCTGCATGGTTTCATCAATGCCTGCTCCCTGCTCATCTGTGCCGCCCAGCTGCCCACCCTGCTGGGCCTGCGCTCGGCCGGGCAGCGCCCCTTCTTCGAGGCGATCGGCAATCTGCTCGAAGCCCTGCCCGACACCCACCTGCATTCGGCCGCCCTCGGCATCACGGCGGTGATCATGCTTATCCTGATGCGCCGCCTGGCGCCACGCTGGCCGGGCGTGCTGATCGTGGTGGCAGGACTCAGCGGCGTGGCCTGGCTGAGCGGCTTCGAGGCGGACGGCGGACGGGTGGTCGGCCCGCTGCCTGAACAAACCCTGGCCTTCGCCCTGCCCCGCGCCGACTGGGGGCAGATCACCGACCTGCTGCCCTCCGCCTTCGTGCTCGCCCTGGTGAGCTTCCTGGAGGCCATGTCCAGCTGCAAGGTCGCCTCGGCCCGCACCGGCGAGCGCTGGAACGGCAATCAGGAACTGATCGGCCAGGGCCTGGCCAAGCTCACCGCATCGGTCTGCCAGGCCTACCCGGTGAGCGGCTCCTTCGGCCGCTCGGCCTTCCTGCTGGCGGCCGGCGCGCGCACCGGGCTGGCCTCGGTGGTGGGCGCGGTGATGGTGCTCAGCGCCCTGCTCCTGATGCCCGGACCGATCTCCCACATCCCCCTGCCGGTACTGGCTGCGGTGATCCTGGTGACTCTCGCCAGTCTGCTCTCCCCCGCCCCGCTCAAGGACGCCTGGCGTACCAGCCGCGACGACGGGCTGGCCGGTACGGTGAGCTTCGTCGCCACCCTTGCCTTCGCCCCGCACATCGAGATCGGCATCCTGGCCGGCCTGATCCTGGCCCTCGCCCTGCTCATCTACCGCAGCATGAAACCCCGCGTCGCCGTGCTCGGCCGCCACCCGGACGGCACCTGGCGCGACGCGGCCCGCTTCGATCTGCCACCAGCGCACCCGGAGCTGACCATCCTGCGTTTCGACGGCCCGCTGCACTTCGTCAACGCGGCCACCTTCGAGGACGCCGTGCTGGCCTGCCGGCGCGACAACCCGCAGCTCAGGGTGCTGCTGCTATCCTGCGCCGGCATCAACGACATCGATGCCAGCGGCGTGGACACCCTGCGCCGCATGCAGCGCCAGCTCGCCGAGGCGGGCCAGACCCTGGCCTGCTGCGGCCTCAAGAAACAGGTGATCGACGTGCTGGAGCGTACGGGCCTGTGGCAGGCCCTGGCCCCCTCCAGCGCCTACCGCACCGAGGACCACGCCCTGCAGCACCTGCTGCCCACCCTCGCCGATGTCCCGGAGGCGCCCCCGTCCCGACGCGGCCTGGAGTGGTGAAGCCCCGGGAAGGCCGGCAAAAATGTTGACCTGAGTCGTTGTCGCCCCCCTTGCGGAGGCAGATACTTTGCGCCATCTGCACAGCATCCGGCGTTTGGCATCAAAACTCTAACGACAAGGGAGCAAGCATGACACCCACCTCGGTCCACGACATCCGCAACCTCAGCCTTCTCGGCCAGTCCGGCAGCGGCAAGACCACTCTCCTGGAAAAGCTGCTCGCCACCGCCGGCACCATCGGCGCCGCCGGCTCGGTCGATAAGGGCGACACGGTCAGTGACTTCGACCCCCAGGAGAAAGCCCTCGGCCACTCCCTCAATGCCTCTCTGGCCCACCTGGAATGGGCCGAGCACTGGGTCAACATCCTCGACACGCCGGGCCTGCCCGACTTCCTCGGACGCGCCCTGGCCACCCTGCCAGCGGTCGAGACCGCAGTGGTGGTCATCAACGCCACGGCCGGCGTCGAAACCCTGACCCGCAAGGTCATGGAACTCTCCGCCGACAAATGCCGGATGCTCGTCGTCAATCGCATCGACGCACCGGGGGTGGATTTTGGCGCCCTGATGGAGCGCATCACGGCCAGCTTCGGCAAGGAATGCCTGCCCATCAACCTGCCCCTGGCCGGCGGCGCGGGCGTCATCGACTGCTTCTTCAAGCCCGACTACGACGCCACGCCCGCCTTCTCGAGCGTGCGGGACGCCCACGACCGCATCGTTGACCAGGTGGTCGAGGTGGACGAGGAACTCATGGCCCTCTACCTGGAGCAGGGCGAATCCCTGCAGCCGGAGCAGCTCCACGACCCCTTCGAGCAGGCCCTGCGCGAGGGCCACCTGATCCCGGTGTGCTTCACCTCGGCACGCACCGGCGCCGGCATCGCCGAGCTGCTCGACATCCTAGGCCGCCTGCTGCCCGACCCCACCGAGGGCAACCCACCACGCTTCCTGAAGGGCGAAGGCCCGGCCGCCGAGCCCATCACCACCAGCACCGCGGCCGACCAGCACGTCATCGCCCATGTCTTCCAGGTCAGCAACGATCCCTTCCGCGGCAAGCTGGGCCTGTTCCGCATCCACCAGGGCAGCGTCACACCCAACACCCAGCTGTTCATCGGCGACGCCCGCAAGCCCTTCAAGGTAGGCCATCTGCTGCGCGTGCAGGGCAAGACCCAGACCGAGATCGACATCGGCATCCCCGGCGACATCTGCGCCGTGGCGCGGGTGGACGAGCTCCACCGGGACGCCGTGCTGCACGACTCCCACGACGAAGACCACTTCCACCTGGCCCCGCCGCGCTACCCGCAAGCGGTATTCGGCCTGGCCCTGCGCGCCGAAAAGCATGGCGACGAGCAGAAGCTCTCCGAAGCGCTCCACCGCCTCCTCGACGAAGACCCCTGCCTGTCGGTCGAGCACGACATGCAGGCCAAGGAAACGGTGATCCGCGGCCTCGGCGAAGTGCATCTCAAGTCGGTGCTGGAGACCCTCAAGACCCGCTGGAACCTGAGCCTGTCCACCAAGCCGCCGGCCATCCCCTACCGGGAGACCATCGCCGGTAGCGCCGAATCCCGCTACCGCCACAAGAAGCAGAGCGGCGGCGCCGGCCAGTTCGGCGAGGTGGCGCTGCGCGTCGAAGCCCTCGACCGGGGGGCCGGCCTTCAGTTCGCCGATGAAGTGAAGGGCGGCACCATCCCCGGCAACTTCATGCCAGCCGTGGAGAAAGGTGTGCACCAGGCCCTGGCCGAGGGCGTGATGGCCGGCTTCCCATTGCAGGATGTGCGCGTGGTGGTCTTCGACGGCAAGCACCATACCGTCGACTCCAACGAGATCTCCTTCGTCACCGCCGCCCGCCACGCCGTGCAGGAGGCCGTCCAGGCCGCCCGCCCGGTGGTCCTTGAGCCACTCATCACGCTCACCGTGAGGGTCGCCGACGAGCACTTCGGCGGCATCAGCGCCGAACTCTCCGGCCGCCGCGGCCGCGTCACCGGCACCGACAGCCCGCAACCCGGCTGGACCGAGATCACCAGCGTGGTACCCATGGCCGAGATGGAGGGCTTCGAGTCGCGCCTCAAATCCATCAGCGGTGGCGACGGCAGCTGCAGCATCGCCTTCAGCCACTACGAGGCAGCGCCCGGCGAGGTGCAGCAGCGCCTGGCCCGGGAGCATGCGGGCAAGCGCGTCGGGCAGTAGCCGTTCGCATCAGACAGCACCTCCCGGAAACAGCGCCCGGGAGGCACGCCCCGGGCCCGGGCGGAGGCGTCCTCTTGGCCCGGCGGCGCTCAGGACACGGCAGTCAGTGGGAAGGCCACGCCAAAACTCGGACGGGCCTTCATCCGCGCATACCATTCACGCAGATTGCGGAATCGCTCCGGGACCCTGACCCCGTAGACTTCCGCAAGCGCCAGGCGCGCGGTCAGGGCACATTCGGCCATCGAATACTCCGTACCGAAGTACGGCTGCGGCCCAAGCCTGCCGGACAGATAGACCAGAGCCTGCTCGAAGGCCGCCACACCGGCGTCGATACGGGCCTGATCCCAGTCCTCCGCCTTCTTGCCGCGCTTCTCGAATACCACTTCCCTCAGCCCGCCACCGACCACGCTGTCGCAATACGCATTGATCAGACGCGGAACAACCCGGCCCGACGGGCTTTTCGGCAAGAGATGCCCGCTGCGGTCGGCAAGGTATTCCAGGATCACGTTGGACTCGTGAATCACCAGACCGTCGCCGACCAGGACTGGCACCGTCTGGTTCGGCGTCAGTGACCGCCAGACCGCTTGCGCGCCCCCTGTTGCCGAATCGACCAGACGGGCATCGATACCCGCTTCGCACAGTGCGATCCTGACTTTCCAGCAAAACGGACACTCGGGTTTGTTGTAAAGCACCAAGTCCTGCATTCTCGCTTCGCTCCCATGAGTCGATTCCACACTCCCGATCGGACGACCAGGCATCGCGCCCTCGCTCACACCCTGGCGACCCGTCTCTCCCGCAACTCGTCGATCACGAAATCAATGCGATCCTGCCCCCAGAAAACCTGATCATCGATCACGAAGGTGGGTACGCCGATGACCCCCAGGGATTCGGCCTCCTGCGCATTTCTGGCGAGTTGCGCCAGATTCGCCGGATCATGGATGGCCTGCGCCAACGCCTGCCGATCCAGACCGATACGCTCCCCGATCTCCAGCAACACGCTTTCCTGCCCGATATCCCGGCCGTAGCTCCACTCCGCCCGCATCACTTCCACGATATAGGGGCGCAGCAATCCCTGCTGCTCAGCCAGCAAGGAACCGGCCCCGGCCAGGGTCGGTTCGGTGGTCACCGGCGGCGGCACCATGGGAATGCCCAATCGACGGGCGAAGCGTCCGACATCCTGGCGTACCAGAGGCATCTTCGACTTGGCCCGGTCCGGTGATGAGCGCAGATCCCACCCTCCCACGGGCCGCCACACCAGTCGGCTGGAAAAATCATCGAAGATCGGCCACAGCCTCTTGCTGGCCAGATAGCAATAGGGGCTACGAAAATTGAAGAAAACCTTTACATCCACCTGATTAGACATCATTACCTCCATCCAGAGTCCTGCCTGTCATCAAACACGAAACGCCCTGCAAACGGCGTCCCTCACCATCACGAACGCCTTCGCACCCCTTGGGCGAGCCCCCATCGTGGCGTCGAGGATCGCCCGAGTCGTGCCGGAATCAAGTGCCGGCACGAAGCCCTGAATGATTTCCCCGGCATCCGGCCCGACCATATGCACGCCCACGACACGATCACTTTCGGGCTCTACGATCAATTTGATGAGCGTCTGTGCCCCACCCTCCCTGAGAGAGTGCTTGAGGGGAGAGAACATGGATTTGCACACCGCGATATCGGCATACCTGTCCATCGCCTGGGACTCCGTGAGCCCGATCATGCCTATGCCTGGCCGGCTGAAGACCGCGGTGGGAACACGGTCGTAGTTCAAGGGCAGGGCACCATCCCCGTAAAGCTCGGAGATCAGGTTCTCTGCCTCTGAGATCACCACCGGAGTCAGCCCGCCCCGACCGATCACATCCCCGATTGCAAAGATTGACGGCTCAGCGGTCTGGAAGTATTCATCCACGACGATCGCTCCACTCTCTGCATCCTGAACGACGGCGGTGTTGTCGAGCCCGAGACCGGAGACGTTCGGGCGGCGCCCGCTCGCACAGATCACGCAGCCAGTCGCGATCTCATCCCCATTTCGCAGCCTGACCCGGAGTGCGCCCCGCGGCACCTGATCAATTCCCGCAACCTCGCTCGAGAAACGGAGAAGAATGCCATTGCGGCCGATCTCCCGCGCCGCGACCCTGCGCACTTCGTCATCGAATCCGCTCAGGAAGAGGTTGTCCCGGCATACGAGTTCTATCTCGACGCCGAGGTCCGCCAACATTCCAGCAAGCTCGACGGCGGCATATCCACCGCCGATGATGACCGCATGCGGCGGCAGCGCTTCAAGACTGAAAATCTCATCGGATGTGAGCGCATGCTCATGCCCCGGAAAATCTGGTACGCACGGCAACCCGCCAGTGGCAATGAGGATGCGCTCCGCGGAGACTTCGTGCGCGCCGACCCGGACCGCGTGGGGCCCCACCAGGGCCGCGTGCCCGGCCAACTGATGGCAACCACTCTGCTCCAGCGCGTCCAGGTCGGCATGACTCAATCGCTGGATCTCACCGCTCCTGATCGCCACCAGCGCCTTCCAGTCAAAGCCCGACGCCAACCTCCCTCGGTGACCGGCACCTGGCCTGGACCCGTTCGCATCGTGCACGGCCTGGATGAGTCGCTTCCTGGTCAGGCCGCACGCATCGACGTCGACATTCCCTGCGCACGAATGCCCGGCAAGAGCAACGCGCACCCCTCGGGCGGCAGCCATGCGCGCCGCGCGGGCAGCGCCCGCCCCAGCCCCAATCACAAACAGATCGTAGTCAAAAGAGCGCATGGTCCACCTTGCCGATCGTCCGCCCGAGCACGCCCGCCCCTCTGTATCTGATCAGTACGGAAAGCGGATGCGCGAATGACTGGATGGTATCGACCGGTTCATTCCCATACAATCATCAAAGATCGAAAAACATATGTGAAATCCATTCACATATAAAAGGGAAGACCGATGGACAAATGGACCGAGATGCGCGTGTTTGTCGAGTCTGTCCGACGGGGCAGCTTTTCGGCGGCGGGGCGTAGCCTGGATCTTTCTCCGTCAGCAGTCAGCAAACTGCTGAGCCGGCTTGAAGGCCGACTGGGGGTGCGCCTGTTGAATCGAAGCACCCGCCGACTGAGCCCGACGGAAGGGGGCCGCGCCTACTTCGATCAGTGCGTCGAGATCCTCGCGGACATCGAGCGCGCAGAAGATTCACTCACCGGATTCGGCCACACCCCCGCCGGGACCCTGCGCATCAACAGTACCCCGGGCTTCGCCAAACATCAGCTCCTGCCCTTGATCCTGGAGTTCCAGGCGCGCTACCCGGAGATCACGCTGGAACTCCAATTGACGGGACAATCGATCGATCTGGTCGCCGAGAACGTCGATCTGGCAATCCGCCTGGGGCAGCTCAAGGACACCAGTCTTGTCGGCATCAAGCTGGGCGTCAGCCGGCGGATCGTCTGTGCCAGTCCCGACTATCTCGCCCGTCACGGAACCCCCACCACCCCGTCGGACCTGAGCGCCCACAACTGCCTGCGACTCTCCACCCATGAAGGCTTCAACCGATGGCGCTTCTCGGATTCAAGCGGAACGCAGGTCATCGAGGCAAACGGCAATTTCGTGACCGACAATGTCGAGGCGCTCCATGCCCATGCCCTGCTGGGTGGCGGAGTCGGGCGGCTGGCAGCCTTCATGGTGGCCGGGGATATCGCCTGCGGGCGGCTCGTGGCGCTGCTCCCCGACTACGACGTCGAGCAGCAGCAGATCCATGCCGTCTATCCTCACCGGAAACACCTGCCCGCCAAGGTGAAGGTCTTTCTTGATTTTCTGGCCGGCAAGCTCGCCACCGCATTGGGCTGAATGACCAGAAATCACCCCGCCGCGCGGCTATCCCGCGCGTCGGCGCAATACGACCACACCAAGAACGCCTTCCGGCTCGATGGCGAGTACCACGATGTTCACTCGATGGCCTTGCTTGCCTAGCCCGACACCTCGAGCACGGGGGGCCCGAGCGGCACGCAGGGGGGTGCCGTGGCCGGGATACAGGCCCCCCCCAGGCACATCGCCAGCACGCTCAGTTCAGATACATCGACAGATCCCGGCGAGCCATCGCCACGGCGCGCGGGTCGGGGCACAAGGGGAACCATTCGATCAGGCGGCCGCGGGCACGGTCGCGGGCTTCGGCCTTGTCGCGCAGCACCACCTCCAGGAGCTGATCGAAGGCTGCGGACCATTCGTTGCGCTGGGCCAGCAGGGTGGCCAGGGTGAAGCGGGCCTCGAAGTCCCTGGGATCGGCCTCCAGCCGGCTGCGCAGACCGGCCTCATCCCCTCCCCCGCCCTCCCCGAGCAGGTCGAGCCGGGCCTTGAGCCGGAGCCAGTGCTCGTCGCGCTCGCGCGGCGCCACCGACTCCAGGCCGGCCAGGGCCTCGTCGGGCAGGCCGGCATCGATCAGGGCAGCCACCAGGTCCAGCACGATGGCCGGGCGGCCACCTGACA